>DASYUK010000157.1:0-11842 GCA_036001325.1 Thermoanaerobaculia bacterium | reverse complement strand
GCGCGCCATCGCCATGACGAACGCGCTGACGGAAAACGTCGGCGCGATGCGCGTGACGATGCTGCCGGGCCTTCTCGAGAATGTCGTCTACAACCGATCGTACGGCACGCGCGACGGCGCGCTGTTCGAGGTCGGTCGCACGTATCACCGAGTGGAAGACAGCCGCCCTCGGCTGTCCGGACAGGCGGGGGCGCCTGTCGTCCACCGCGAGCGCCATCGCGCCGCGCTCGTCATGTACGGCTCCGTCGGCGAGCATTGGGGCGATCCGAAACGCCCGGTCGATTTCTTCGACGCGAAGGGCGTGGTCGAAGAGGTCGCCGCAAAGCTGCATGTCGATCTGTCATTCGCGACGTCGGATGCGGAGTGGCTGCGAAAGGGCAAACGAGCCACGGCGCGACATGGTGATCGCGTCATCGCCAACGTCGGGTTTCTCTCGAACGAGATCCTGCAGCGCTTCGGCATCAAGGGAGACGTGCTCGCCGCGGAGATCGACACCGAGGCGCTTCTCGCTTCGACGGCGGGATGGAAGATGTCCGATGTCGCGCGCTTCCCGGGAATTCCGATGATCCTCGCGCTGACGCACGGGCGCGATCTCGAATACGAGCGGCTCATCGACACCATCCGCTCGCTCAACGTCCCATACCTGCACGAAGTTGGCTTGCGCGATCGCTTCGTTCCGGATGGCGAGCAGAACACGATCAAGACGACGCTGGGGATGTGGTATCAGGCCTTCGATCGCTCGCTCACGCAGGACGAAGTGGGCCGGCTCCATCAGCAGCTCGCCGCGCGCGTCGCCGATCTGCTGCCCGTGAAGTTGCTCACTTAGGAGAACGAATTGAAAAAGAAGACCGAGGAACAAGAGATTCTCACGCGGCTGAGCGAGCGTGTCGATCAAGCTGTGCAATTGATTCAGGAGCTGCGGCGCGAGCGCGACGAGCTGAAGGCGGAGCGCGACGAGATCCGCGCTCGAATCCAGGCGATGCTGTCGAGTTTAGAGGGGTTGGAGTCCGATTAATCCTTCTCCCTCCGGGAGAAGGTGGCCGAAGGCGGATGAGGGGCGCCTCTCACCCGGCGCTTCGCGCCACCCTCTCCCGGTGGGAGAGGGCATTACATCTCCGCGAGCACTGCCGCCTTGCACGCCTCGAGCTTGAGCCAGGCCTTTTCTTCGATCCCTTTGTCGTCGAGAAGAAGGACGATGTAATAGCCCTCTTTGAGGTCGACGCAGAGAGATGTCGTCGACCGAAACTCCATCTTGAATCGATGGAGGTTGCCAATACACGCCTTCGCGCACAGCTCGCGCAATCTGTTCAGGAAGATGCCGTGATATGCGCCGATGATGCGCAAATCGTGGTCGCTGAGATCGCGATCGCAGACCAGATCGACAGTTTCCCCCTCAAAATCGAGAAAGATGACGGCCATAGCACCGGCAGTCGTGGCGAGAAGCTCGTGGAGGATGCCGCGGAAAACCACGCATCACTCCCACATGATCAGAAACTTCCGCGCTTCCGCCGCCTCCGATGAATCGGGGGCGAGAACGACGACGCGTTTCAGATACGGCACCGCGACATCGAGGCGATTCGCGCGCTGGGCGCAGACGCCGAGGCGGAGCATGGCCACGGTGGAGTCGGGGTGGCGGCGAAGGTACGCGAGATACGATCGCGCGGCGCTCTCGATGTGGCCGCTGCGTTCGTTGAGCGTCCCGGAGAGCAGAAACGCAGCGTCGAAAGTGTTGTCGAGCGCGAGAGCGCGGTCGCTCCATGTCAGCGCATCGGCGGGACGACTGAGGCGATCGAGCGCGAGCGCGTTGTGATAGGCGGCCGTGGCGCGGAGCATGTTGTGCTCATCGAGGGCAATCTTCTCGAATTCGGCCGACGCTTTCGCCGGCTCGCCGAGCTTCAGCAGCGCCACGGCGCGGTTGAACCGCGCCTCGAGCATCGTCGGATCAGAAGCGATCACCGCATCGAACACGCCGACTGCTTTCTTCGCGTCGCCGGAGAGCATCAAGGCGACGCCGCGCAGATTCTCGTTCGCCGCGCTCGAGGTCCCCTTGCTGCGCACGCCGTCGAGTTGCTGCAGCGCGCGCGCAAAATCGCCCATCACGATGTAGTAAGCGGCGCGATCACATGCGGGCGACGAGACAGTGGAAGCGAGGAACAGCGAGAGAAGGAGATGGATCAGGCCGCCCCTCGCACTTGCTCTTCGATCTGGATGTCGCCGCGCTTGACGGCCTGCGCGAACGCATCGACCACGCGCGGATCGAATCGCGTTCCGGCGAAGCTCTTGATCTTCTCCACGACGTAGCCGAGCTCCATCGCTTTCTGATACGGACGATTCGTCGTCATGGCGTCGAACGTGTCGGCGATGGCCACGATCCGCGCCTGCATCGGAATGGCTTCCCCTTCGAGGTTTTCAGGGTAGCCGCCACCGCTCCACTTCTCGTGGTGATACTTCATCCCCGGAATGCACTCGGTGAGCTGCGCCGCGCCGCCCATGATGGCCGCGCCTTTGGCCGGATGCCCCTTCATGACTTCGAACTCGTCGTCGCTGAGCGCGCCCGGCTTGCGAAGGATGCGGTCGTCGATACCGATCTTGCCGACGTCGTGCAGCAGCGCGCTGATGCGGAGATTATTCATCTCCTTCGTCGGCAGATTGAGATTCTTGCCGATGGCAATCGAATAACGCGCCACGCGCTCCGAATGGCCGCGCGTGTACGGATCCTTCGCATCGATGGCCGCGGCGAGCATGCGGATGGAGTTGATGAAGAGCAGATGATTCTCGTGCGCCGCTTTCTTCAGTTGATCAATCGCCGTCTCGATCGACGCCGACATCACATTGAAGTTGTCCGCGAGATCGCCGATCTCGTTTTTCGTTCGCAATTCGAGACGCTGCTGGTACTTGCCCTGAGCGATCTCGCGGCTGTGCTGGGCCAGGAGACGAATCGGACGGGCAATGCCGGAGGCGAAAAAGATCGCCGCGAGAATCGCGAGGAGCAGCGCGATCGAGCCCCACTGCATTGTGGCCCGCACCATCTTGTTGACGGAGGCGAAGGCACGCTCCTCCGGCTTCTGCACGACGACGCCCCACACCGACCGCCCGACCGGCGCTACGGTGCCGAGGAGCCGGACCGGCCGGCCGCTGCTGTCGTCGACGTACGACTCGGTCAGTCGCACCGAAGCTTTGGAGAACTCCTGCACGATTCTGAGCTTCGAGTAGTTGGGCCGCTGCACGTTGATGCTCGGCTCGCTGTGAATCAGGACGTTGCCGTTGCGATCGACGAGGAACGCGGTGACGTCGCCTTTCCCTTCTTCGCGGATGCGATCGACGACGCGACGAAGACTGACGAGTCCGACGACCGTCCCGATGACCTGAGTATCGCCAGAGACCGGAACGCCGATGACGACGGCCGGCTGATTGAGCGAGCTCACGAATTCAAAAGTTCCGACCGAGGAGCGGCCGGTCTGCGCCACCTGGCGCGCCGCATTCATCTCCTCCAGCACCGCCGGATCGAGATTCGCCGGCTTCGCCTCGGCACCCTGTCCGGCAGCATTGAGCACGCGCAGCGCGAGAAGATCGCTATCGATCGTGACATAGTCACCGATCCACGGGGTGTTTGCCGCGTACGTGAACGGATCCGTCCCTCGCGGTAGCGCCTTCTGCATGATGCGCAGGCTGCCGGCGATCTCGTTCAGTTGCTGGGTGTTGCTGGTGAGCAGATTCTGGATGTCGGTGGCGATGCCGACCGCGGAGCGCGTCAGGTATTTCTTCTCCAGCGTCTCGAGCGAATCGCGGTTGATGCCGATCAGAAAGTAGTGCGAGATGACGAGCGGCAAGAGCCCGACCAGGATCATGGCGCCGAGGAGCGTCCAGACGAGGCGCGGGCGGGATTTTTCTTTCGGAGCAACGACTTCGGACATTGACGAGATTATAAAGGACGCCCAGGTGTCGCTCGGCCTCTACATTCATCTGCCGTTCTGCCGAACCCATTGCACGTACTGCGCTTTCGCGATCAGTACGGATGGGTCGCTGGAGGATGCGTACACGAAGGCGCTGCTTCTGGAGTGCGGCGGCCGTGCCGCCGCTCTAAAGAGCGGGGCCGAATCGATCTACTTCGGTGGTGGCACTCCGTCGCGGATGTCGATCGCAAACCTAAAGCGAATCGTCGACGCGTTGCCCGCGGCGCCGGAGGCGGAGTTCTCGATGGAATCGAATCCCGAGGACATCACGGCGGAATCGCTCGATGCCTGGCGCGCTCTCGGCGTGAATCGCGTCAGCGTCGGCGTGCAGTCGTTTCACGACGATGAACTGATCCCGCTGGGCCGTGTCCACGGGGCGGAGGTCGCGCGCGACGCCGTTGCGCTCGTCGCCGGCAGCGGTCTGCGCACGAGTCTCGATCTGATCGCCGGTCTGCCGAATCAAACCGCCGAGTCATTCCGAGAGACCCTCGATGAAGCGATCTCGCTCGGCGTCGGCCATCTGTCGCTGTACATGCTCGATCTCGAGGAGAAGTCACCGCTCGCGACTGCCGTGCAGCGAGGTCGAGCCGTCCTGCCCGATGAAGAGGTGGTCGCGGAGATGTACGTCGACGCCATCGAGCGTCTTGCGCGGGCCGGATTCCATCAGTACGAGATCAGCAACTTCGCGCGAGCAGGCGAGGAGTGCCGCCACAACCTTCGCTACTGGACTCGCGGCGAGTATCTCGGATTTGGTCTGGGCGCGCATTCGTTCATCGGCGGCGAGCGTTTCGCGAACACGCGCGACATTCATCGCTACATCGCCACCTCGCCGAATGCGATCGATTTCGTGGAGCGGCTCAATGATGTCGACGTGCGTCGTGAGACGATCTTCCTCCGGTTGCGCCAGAGCGCCGGAATAGACTATGCGGAGCTCGAACGATTGTGCGGGCAGGAGGCGACGGAATGGATCAATCGAGGCTTGCGCGATGGGTGGCTGGAGCAGCGCGGTGCGCGCGTAGCCTTCACGCCGTCAGGATTTCTGCTCAGCAACGAATTTATCTCGCAGCTCTTCTGATTTTCATCGCCGCTCCGCTGCAAGCGGACGACATCAACTTCAGTCCGCTCATCACGCAGGCGGAGTTTCAGAAGTTCTCGCGCCTCGTGGCGCAGGGCATCTTCGCGTCACCGGTGCAGCCGGCCGGCGCGAGCGGACTGTTGCGCTTTGACGTCGGGGTCGCGGCAACGGCGGTTCCCATCGACACGAACGCGTCGTACTGGCAGCACGCCGTCGGGAAAGACTTCAGCATCGGCAACGGCTATGTCGCGGTGCCGCGGCTCGTGGTTTCGAAGGGGCTGAGCGTGGTCACGGTCGCCGGCTCGTACGCAACACTGCAAGACACTGGCGGCTCGATCGTCGGCGGATCGATCGATGTTCCGGTGATCAACGGCGGCCTGGTGAAGCCGACGCTCGCGCTGCGCGGCAGCTATTCGACGTTGCGCGGCGTCGACGTCTACAAGCTCAACACCTACGGCCTCGAGCTGTTCCTCGGCAAAGGGTTCGGACCGGTGACGCCGTACGGCTCGATCGGGAGGCAGCGCGGCGATGCACGCGGCACGATCCCCGCGACCTCGCGCACGCCCGAGATCACGCTGCGCGACAAGTCGACGATGAGCCGCTACACCGCCGGCGTGCAGTTCAACGTGATCGTGTTGAAGCTCGTCGTCGAGGCGAACCAGGCCGAGGAGCGGAGCTACGGCGCGAAAGTCAGTTTCGGGTTCTGACTTTTCTGCCCTCTCCCACCGGGAGAGGGTGGCACTGAGCGGAGCGAAGTGCCGGGTGAGGGGCGTGCCCCTCATCCGCCGCTGCGCGGCACCTTCTCCCGCTGGGAGAAGGATTACTTCTTCTTCGCCACCTTCACCGGCGGCAGGCCGATGGCCTTTCGCACCGCGTTGATCGTGAACTCTCCCTCCGGACCGAACCCCATCGTCCGTCCATTGATGATGTAGGTCGGCGTGGAGACGATCCCTAGAGCGAATGCGCGGCTGACCTGATCGAGGAGCGCTTGCCGTTCGGATGCGGATGAATAGATCTTCTCGATCGCTGCCCAATTGATGTCGCGATCGGTGCAGAAGTTCTTCACGAACGCATCGATCGTGTCTTTGGTGAGCACTTCCTGATTGGCGAAAACCGTATTGACGTATTCCCAGTAGCGCGCCGGTGCGACGCGCTGAATCGCCCGCGCGCCCATGGCCGCCTGAAAGGACCACTCATGGTGCTCGAAGAGCGGGAGGTCGAACCTCGCGTAGTTGACCTTCGACAGGTTTTTGGCGATCAGTGGCTCGAGCTGTTTGTGGGCTCGACCGCAGCTCGGGCATTCCAGATCGGAGAGCTCGATGATCTCCGTTTTTGCTTTCGCGTTGCCTCGCCGCGCCGCGGCCCCCGCCGCCAGTGCGTCGCGCAGCGTCTTCTCGGGAGTCTCGCTGAGGTTCCCGCGCATGCCGATCAGAAGGAATCCTTCCGACGCATCGATGTAGCCGTCATAGGCGAAGTGACCGAATGGCGTATCGCGTGTAATCGACACCGCCTTCAGACCGTCCGGCAAAGCCAGCGGCGCCACGCGCGCGCTCATCGGTGACTTGAGCATGTTCGTGGCATGTTCGGCGATGCGAATGTGCACGGGGCGCGTATCTTCCGGCAACCGGATGACGGTGCCGAGGATCGTTTGGTGCGATTTCGGAGAGACGAGCAGGTATTTCTGCGATCCGCACGATTCATCCGACGACGCCTCGCTCACGCGATACACGTCGAAGCCGGCCGGTCCCGGTTGCGTGATCGGCTCGATCTTGAATACCTGCGCAGGACACTGCGGGAACGCATGTTCCGCGTAGCGGATCAGAGCAGCGCTGCTCAGCGACTGCGCAAGAAGTGATGGGGCGGCGATCGCCGCGGCGAAGAGTGTCAGGAGCGTTTTCATCACTGCGCGTTAACCGTGCGATAGCCCCGCGCAATCCACGCTTCGAGACCTCCATCGACGTGGACGACATTGCGAAAGCCGGCGAGGCTGAGCAGGCGCGCAGCGAGCGCGCCGTCGGTGGAGCTCGCCCCGTACACGAGAACCGTGTCGTTCTGATAGGGCAAAAGCTCGGGGAGCTGCTTCTCGATCGTGTCGAACGGCGCGCTGATCGCACCGGCGATGTGACCGTTCGGTCCGCGGTAGTCAGACGCAGGACGCGTGTCGAGGATCACTACCTGCCGTGTATCGAGGATCATCTCGTTGGCGATCGTCGGCGACACCTCGGCATATCCGCCGGCAGTGGTCGAGACGCCGACCGTCTTGCAACCGACGAGAAGGATCAACCCCATCAGGACTCTCTTGCGCATCACAAAAACTCCAGATCGAATTCGGCGCGGACCTCGCCGACGAGATTTCCGGCCACATTGCGCAACGGCCAGTCGCGATATCGCTCCAGGCCGGGGCGGCCGGCGACGTCGAGTCCGAGAAGCTCGAGCGTGCGGAGGATGACCGGGTTGCGCCCCCGCTCCATCGACCCGTCGTTGATCTTGATGGCCACGCCGATCGCGCCATCATCTGCAACGCGCAGCCTGTCGGTCAACTCGCCGGCGAGGGAAGGGGAGAGCGCCATCGCGTAAAAACCCTCGGCGCCCTCCTTGGCCACCAGTTCTCCCTCGAATGCGGAGATGAGAGGCGTGGTGATGCTCCACGCGCCGGCGACGTATTGCGGAAACGAAGTCATCGACTCTACGACGCGCGAGGCACTCTCAGCGTATCGGTCGAGGGAACCTCCGGCGAGCCGCGCATAGGCGAATGCGGCGCGATAGAGCGAGAGGAAAAATGCCGGCACGCCGCAACCGTCGATGGCGATCGGAATCTCGTCGGTCGAAAGGCCGGAGAACTCCGAGATCGTCGTGCGCATCAGCGCCTGGACCGGATGATCGACATCGATGTAGCGGCTGCTCGGCACATCCATCACCCGCGTGGCCAGAAGCATCCCCGCATGTTTGCCCGAGCAGTTGTTGTGCAGCGGTGAAGGCGCTTCGCCCGATGCACGCAGCTCCGCGGCCGCCTTTTCGTCGTACGGTATATGGGCGCCGCACAGGAGATCCGACTCGTCGAACTCACCTTTGCGGAGCATGGCCGCGGCGGTGGAGACGTGCATCGGCTCACCGCCGTGCGACGCGCACGTCAGCGCGATCTCTTCCCCCGTCAGATCGAACTCCTCCGCGCCTCCGTATTCGATGAGCGGGATGGCCTGAAACGGCTTGGCCGCCGATCGCAGACAGGTGCGCAGCGATGGGTCGCCGGCGCAGGCGAGGAGACGGCCGCGAGAATCGACGACAGCGATGGAACCGGCGTGGAAGGACTCGGCGTGGTTGCCGCGGTACACCTTTGCGAGAACCTGCACGGCTTCAGTCTAGGCGAGGTCGCAGAGACCCGCGACCCGTGACCTCTACGAGGCTCGCGCCGTGCTGCCGCTCTCCGCGGCGATCGCTTCTTCTTCCGTGCTGTAGATCTTGAACACGGTGTCGAGCTTGGCCAGCTTCAGAAGCTTCTGGATGCGCTCGGAGGGGTTGACCAGCACGAGCTTGCGGTTCTGAGTCGTGAATTTGCCGAGGTAACCGACGAGCTCACCGATGCCGGTGGAATCGATGTAGTCGATTTTCGTGAAGTCGATGATGACGTTGGTGCTCTCGTTTTTCAGCACGTTCTCGAGCGCGGAGGAGAAGAATTCGGCGCTCTCACCCAGCTTGATGAGGCCCTCGACGTAGAGGATCGTGAAATTGTCCAGATGCTTCTTTTCTACGATCAAATTCGCCTCCGGGCGGAATCATACCAATGGACAGCTTCAAGTTAGCAAATCGGCTGCCACGGCGGTTCTGACCGCCACGACCGCATTCATCCCGCCGAAACCGAACGAGTTGGAGAGAAAAACGCCGGCGCGCGCTTCGCGGGCCTGGTTCGGGACGTAGTCGAGATCGCATGCCGGATCGGGCGAGTCGAGGTTGATCGTCGGCGGCAGAAATCCTGCGTTCAGCGCGAGGAGCGAACACGCCATCTCGATCGCGCCGCTCGCACCCATGGCGTGGCCGTGCATCGACTTCGTCGAGCTCACCGGAATCGCATGTGCCTTCTCGCCGAAGACCTCTTTGATCGCTTTCGTCTCCGTGACGTCGTTCGCCTGCGTGGCTGTCCCATGCGCGTTGATGTAGTCGATCGTTCCGGCGTCGCGGAGAGCCATGCGCATGGCGCGCGCCGCACCGTCGATCGACGGATCGGTGATATGGCCGGCGTCGCTCGTGGCACCAAATCCGACGATCTCACCGATGATCGGCTGCTTGCGCCGCAGTGCATGGTCGAAGGACTCGAGGACGAACACCGCGGCTCCCTCGGCGAGGACGAGGCCTTTGCGATCGGCGCTGAATGGGCGGCAGGCGCGCTCGGGATGTTCGTTGTCGATCGCCAGCACGCGCATGCTCTCCCATGCGCGAAAGGAACCGAAGGTCAGCGGAGCATCGGCGCCGCCGGCGATCATGGCGTCGGCCTGGCCGCTGGCAATGGCTTGATAGGCGAGTCCGATCGCATGCGCGCTCGATGAGCAGGCCGAGACCACCGCGTAGGAGACGCCCTTGGCCTGGTATTTCGTCGAGATCGCGCTGGTGGCGGCGTTGTACATCGAGTAGGCGATGGTCGTCGGCGCCACGCGCGTCAGCGATTCCTTGTAGATGCGGCGATAGCTGGCGTCGAGCGTCTCGCATCCGCCCATTCCTGTACCGACCAGGACACCGATGCGATCGGGCTCGACATCGATCGCCGCATAGTTCGCCTGTCGAGCCGCATCTTCGGCGGCGATGAGTCCGAGCCGCGTGAATCGATCAAACCCTCGCTGCTGTCCCTCATGAGCCTCGGCCGGCACTTGGCCGCCGATCTTGCACTGCAGCTCGGACGTGTCGAAGCTCGTGATCAGCCGGATTCCTGATCGGCCCGACCGCAATGCGGCGAGCGCAGCGTCGTGGCCGCGGCCAAAGGGGGAAATGATGCCCAGACCGGTGACGGCGACGCGCGTCACGTGACGCTCGGCAAAAGCGCCTCGACGGCGTCGATCATGTCGCCGAGCGTCTTCATCGCACGCGCGCGATCGTCGGGAATGGAGATTTTGAAGTTCTCTTCGATGGCAAACAAGATCGTGAGCGCGTCGAGGGAATCGATCCCGGCGTCGGCGAACGTCGTCTGGGGAGTGAGCTTCTCGTCGGGGAGGTCGTGTTTTTCCTGCCGCACGATGTCGATCAGCTTCTGTTCGATCTCGCTGCGCGTCATCGGCCCGTTATTATATTTGGCTGTGCGCAGAGTCTTCGCGGCGATCTACATCCTGTGGATCGCGCTGTGCGCCGCGCTCTTCGTCGCCTTTCGCGGCGCGGAAGATCCATCCCGCCGCGCCGGACGCATTCTCAGCAATGATGCGGGGACTCGAGCCGTCTCCGTTCTGCGAGCGCGCGGAATTCGCGGGTACGAAGCGGTGCACGTCGCTTATTCGGAAAATCGCTGGGTCGTCCTCTGCGATCGCGTGCCGCACTCGGCGTTGCGCGATGCGATCGTCGTCGAGCTACGGGCTGCAGACGGATCGCTGCTGACGATTCGAAAACCGGTAGACTGAGCTGTCCCGATGTCGCGTCCCATGAAACTCACGCCGATGCTCGAGCAGTACTTCGAGATCAAGCGTCAGGTCCCCGACGCCATCCTCTTCTATCGCCTCGGCGACTTCTATGAGATGTTCTTCGAGGATGCGGAGATCGCCGCGCCGATCCTCGATCTCGTCCTCACCGCGCGCGGCAAGGGGCAGGAGCACGAAGCGCCCATGTGCGGCGTGCCGTACCACTCTGCCGACAGCTACATCGCGAAGCTGATCAAGAGCGGTTTTCGCGTGGCCATCTGCGAACAGGCCGAGGATCCGTCGCAGGCGAAGGGGCTGGTCAAGCGGGAGATCGTGCGCGTCGTCACGCCGGGCACGGCGACCGAGAGCGCGATCGTCGAGCGGGAGAACTGCTATCTGTTGTCGCTGTTCAGTGGAGGACAGGCGCCCTCGCCTGTCCGGACAGCCGAGGGCGGCTATCCACCACTCGGCGCAGCGTATCTCGATGTGTCCACCGGCGATTTTTTCGTCACGTCGTACAACGCCGTCGACGACGCACATCTGCTCGACGATGTTGCGCGTCTCGCGCCGCGCGAGGCGATCTTCCCGGCCGAAAGCAACGGCTTCGCCGGTCATGTGCAGAGGCTCGGCGTCGCGGCGACAGCGGTCGAGTCGTCGATCTTCGATCGCGGTGACGACTATCTGTCGCGTCACTTCGGCACGCAGTCGCTGCGCGGGTTTGGGCTCGAAGGCGACGATCCGCGGATCGGCGCTGCGGGGGGTGCGCTGCGCTATGCCGGCGCGAGCCACAAGAAGACGCTCGATCACATCCGATCGTTGCGAGTGGACAACGATGCCGACTTTCTGCAGCTCGACGCCGCGACGCTCGGGAATCTCGAGATCCTCGAGTCGCGCGACATCGCTAATCCACGCGCGACGCTCTGGAGCGTCGTCAATGCCACGCGTACCGCGATGGGATCGAGGACGCTACGGCGCTGGCTGACCCGACCGCTCAAATCGAAAGAGGCGATCTTCGATCGCCACGACGCGGTCGATGAACTGACGCGTTCCCGCGCCATTCTCGAACAGATGACCGCACGTCTGGCGCAGATCGCCGACCTGGAGCGCATCACTTCTCGCGTGACACTGCGAAGCGCCACACCGCGTGAGTGCCTGACACTCGCCGACTCGCTCGTCGCCGTCGACGACCTGCGCTCGGAGATGGCGCCGCTGCAGGGACC
>DASYUK010000156.1:0-6566 GCA_036001325.1 Thermoanaerobaculia bacterium | reverse complement strand
ACGACCACGAACGACGGCGCGCATTCGCTGACTTCGAAGGCCTACGATGCCGCGACGAACGTGGGAACTTCGACGGCGGTGTCCGTAACCGTGAGCAATGCCGGCGACACCACACCGCCGACCGCGCCGGCGAACCTCACGGCGAGCAGCACAGCGAAGCGCAAAATCAATCTGACCTGGACGGCATCGACCGATAACGTCGGTGTCACCGGTTATCAGATCTGGCGCGCCAGCAGCGCGGGTGGACCGTTCTCCCAGATCGCCACGACGGCGTCGACAACGTATACCAATAATGGATTGACCTCAGGTTCGACCTGGTACTACTACGTGAAAGCGACCGATGCTGCGGGTAACGTCTCCGCGGCGTCGAACACGGCCAGCGCGACGGCGCGCTGATTGACACACCCAGGTGTGGGCGCGTAGATTCTGTCGCGCCCACACCGACCGCTCTTCGCCTCTCCTTCTGCGGAGCGAATGCGAATTGCCACTCTTCTATTGATGGCCGCCGTGTTACTCAAGGCGCATTACACGCAGGTCAAAGGGACCGATCCCGAGTACGCGCAAGGCGCGATCGAGCGAAATGATCTGCCGCATCGTGAGATCGCGCGCTTCATCTGGCTCATTCAGGTTCCCGAGCCCGGCGATCCTTCGACCTGGGAGCGCAAGCTCAATGACGCGGTCGAACGAAAGCATGGAGCGTTTCGGGTGACGCCGGCGACGCCGGAAGAACAGCGCAAGGTCGACTCCGGCGAGATTACATTGCAGAAGTAAATGCGCGCCGTACGTTTGCTGCGCCAGGGAAAACCGCTCGAGGACTGCGAAGTCGACGACCCGCGGCCGCGCGACGGCGAGATCGTTGTCGAGATCCGTGTCGCCGGCATCTGTCACAGCGATGCGCATTACCGGGCGGGCGGCGGGCGGGTGAACGTACCGGTAACGCTCGGTCACGAGATCGCCGGCGTCGTGCGCGGCACCGGGCAGCGCGTGGCGCTTCACTATCTCGTCGAGAACGGCGACATGCTTGGCAAGGAGCGCGATGGCGGCTATGCGGAGCGCATCGTCGTGCCGGCACAAAACGCCATCGTACAAGAAGGCCAGCGCGTAACATAAACGGGTGCGTCTGTTTGGGGCTTCAATCGTGGCGATGGTGGCGCTCGCCTCCGGCGATCCCCACGTCACACTGCAATACGGCGGACTCACTCGGTCGTACATCGTCCACATTCCGCGCGCGCTGAGCGGTGCGACGCCGGTCGTCATCAGTTTTCATGGCGGCGGAAGCAATGCCGGGCAGCAGCAGCGCTACAGCGGGATGGACAAGCTCGCCGATCGCGAGCACTTCATCGTCGTTTATCCGAACGGCACCGGCCGCGGCGAGCGCCTGCCCGTATGGAACGCGGGCACATGCTGCGGGACTGCACCGGTCAAGGGCATCGATGACGTCGGCTTCATTCGCTCGGTCGTGAGCGATGTAGCGAAGCGCGCGCCAGTCGATCGCTCGCGCGTCTACGCCACAGGCATGTCGAACGGCGCGATGATGACGTACCGCATTGCCGCCGAGGCGCCGGACCTCGTCGCGGCCATCGCATCCGTATCAGGCTCGATGGTCGTGATGCGTTTTTCTCCGACGCTGCCCGTGCCGGTGATGCACATCCACAGCACCGACGATCCGCGCGCTCTATACGCCGGCGGACTCGGACCGCCGTTTCCCGGCACGAGTAGGCGGAACCTGCATCCGCCGGTCGAAGAGCAGCTCACGAAGTGGGTGGCGCACGACGGATGCCGATCCATGCCGACCGTCGAGAAGAAGTTGACCGGCAAGTCCGGCTCAGCCGATCAAGGGAACACCGCGACGAAGCTCATCTACGCGCCCTGCACGACCGGGGCGAATGTCGTGCTATGGAAGCTCACCGGCTCCGGACACGTCTGGCCCGGCAGCGACGCCAAGTTCCTGCGTCTCCTCGGCCGCGCCACTCACGTCATCGACGCGAACGAAGAGATGTGGTCGTTCTTCAGTAGCGCCCCTCGTCGAGTCGTTCGAGGCGGTACGCGTTGAAGACGCCGCCGCGCGTCCAGTCGCCGGAGAACTCCACGTAATCGCCAGGGCGGACATCATCCATTCGTCTGTCGCGTGGCATCGTCACAG
Source organism: Thermoanaerobaculia bacterium (assembly GCA_036001325.1). GTDB lineage: Bacteria > Acidobacteriota > Thermoanaerobaculia > Gp7-AA8 > Gp7-AA8 > DASVHS01. The sequence continues at coordinate 4,423 of DASYUK010000156.1, read as the reverse complement.
TGACGAACTGACGCGAGATGTCGTCGTTGATCACGAGAGTTCCGCGACGGAAGTCGACGCTCTCCACCACCCCTCGAATATCGCCGGACGTGTAGGCACCATCGTAGCGTCCGTAATAACGGTAGCCGTCGTACGGCGCGTAGTCGTACACCGACCAGTAGCCGAGGGGATCCCAGTAGCCGCCGAATCGAATGAAGAGACCGACGCGCAGCGGGTGAATGCGCCAGTGCGCGAACGGGACGAAGATCGGATAGAAACCGCCGCCGATCCAGACGCGATAGCCGTGGCGATCGCGGACGAAGCGATCGACGCGTCCGTAGCCGTTGTAGCGCTGACCGCGACTGGGATTTCTGATTTCCCGATCAAACCGGGGCGTGTTGCCGCGCCGATCGCGCGACTCGAACCGCCGTGTGTTGTCGCGCGACTCGAAGCGCCGCGAGTTGTCGCGTGATTCGAATCTTCGCGTGTTGTCGCGCGTTTCGAAGCGCCGTGCGTTGTCGCGCGATTCGAAGCGCCGCGTGTTGTCGCGCGACTCAAATCGCTGAATGTTGCCGCGCGGCTCGACCCGCCGCGTATCGCCGCGCGATTCGAAGCGCTGAATCGTCCCGCGGTCGCGTGGCTGATACGACCCGCCCGACCGCGAGCTTCCACCGCGTTCGATCCGGCCACCCGAACCGCGATTTGTCCCCTGATGATGACGACTTTCCGCAAAAGCGGACGTTCCGATGAATGTAGCCACAGCGACGACGCCGGCAAGTAAGCTCTTTCTGCTCTTCATGTTGCCTCCGTGGGACAACTCGATACGGATGAGCCGATCGCAAACGGCGGACCAGGCGGGTTGACAATCGCCCATCTCAGGCATAATAGTTAACACGTTGGTTAACTATCAGTCGTCCGTCCTCGACACGACATTCGCGGCGCTGAGCGATCCCACGCGGCGAGCGATGCTGGCGCGACTCGCGTCCCGCGAATGCTCGATCTCCGAGCTCGCCGAGCCGTTCGACATCTCGCTGCCGGCGATCTCGAGACACGTGCGCGTGCTCGAGGACGCCGGCCTTCTCGTCCGCGAGCGAGATGGGCGCATCCATCGATGCAATCTCGATCCGCATCCGATCAACGCCGCGTCCGAGTGGCTCGAAGAGATGCGGAACTTCTGGGAATCGCGGCTCGACGCGCTCGCCGATTATCTCGAACGCATGGAGGAACCATGGCCAAAACAGAAGTCACTAGGGAGAAGCTCGAAGTCCGCCGCACGTTCAGGGCGCCGCCCGAAAGAATCTTTCACGCCTGGACCGACCCGAAAGAAGTGATGCAGTGGTTCCCGCCGCCCGGATACGAAGCGGCGCCGACATCGATCGATCTTCGCAAAGGCGGCACGTATCGCTGGGGTTTGCGCAAGCTGCCTGACGGCGAGCCGTTCTTCAGCACCGGCAAGTTCCTCGAAGTCGATGCGCCGAAACGACTCGTTTACACCTTCCGCTGGTCGACTGAGGCAGAATCTGCCGAAACAATCGTCACGATCGACTTTCAGGAGCGGAGCGGCGGTACTGAGATCGTGCTCCGGCACGATCGGTTCCCGACGAAAGAAGCGCGCGACGAACACGAACAAGGCTGGAAACGCTGCCTCGATCAACTCGCAGAATTCATCAGCAAGGAGAAGAAACGATGACCCGCAGAATCCTGATTGCACTCGCAGTACTGACGCTCGCCCTTGCCGCATTCGCCGGCGAACACCATCATCCCGCCGCACCGGCGTCTCCGGCCTTCGAGAAGATGAAATCGCTCGTCGGCGACTGGAAGGCCAATATCCCCGGCATGGGCGAGATCCAGGCGACTTACTCGATGCACTCCGATGGCAGCGCACTTCTCGAAGAGCTGAAGATGCCCGGCGACGTGAGCATGATCACGGTCTATTACCCGACATCGAAAGGGGTGGCCATGACGCACTACTGCTCCGGCCACAATCAGCCGCACATGGTGGCAAAGAGCGGTGGCGAGAAGGTCTCGTTCTCGGAAGTGAGCGTCGACAATTTGCCCTCGAAGGACGCCGAGCACATGAAGGCGGTCGACTTCGCATTCAAGGACGCCGACCACTTCACCGCGACGTGGACGAATACCGCCAAAGGCAAAGAAACGCCCATGCCATTCAATTTCACCCGCGTGCGCTGAGGCAGTGCCCTCTCCCGCTGGCGGGAGATTGTGGCGCCCATTCGCTTCGCTCAGGGCAGGCTCCGCGCCGGGTGAGGGTCGACCCTCATCCGGCCTACGGCCACCTTGATCGGCGACTACTATATGAGTTGCATGGAGGCGATGCGTAGTCTGGTAGCCGCGCTTCTTCTATCTCTTCTCGCTGCCCGCGCATCTGCCGATTACGCGTTGCGCGGCACGCTTGTTACGCCCGATCAGGTCATCGAGAACGGTGTCCTGCTCATCCACGACACAAAAATCGTTGCGGCCGGGACGAACATCGCCATCCCTCCGCAAGCCATAGTCATTGACACGCACGGTTACGTCTATCCAGGGCTGATCGATCTGCACAATCACGTCACGTGGAATGCGCATGCACGATGGCATCCGCCGCAACTCACGCGCAACCGATACGAATGGCAGGCGATGCCGGAGTACAAAGCCGCGCTCGATACGCCGCATCGCCACATCCCTGAGGCGAATCTCTGCGACCTGGAGCGGTTCGGCGAAGTGAAGGCTCTCGTCGGTGGCGTGACAAGTATCACCGGCAGCCTGGCCAAGGACTGCAGCCGGGGACTCGTTCGCAATCTCGATTTTGCTTCGGGCTTGGGGAAGGAGTTGCAGTACCGCGTCTTTCCGTTCGAGCTCGCGCCCGATGTGGAAAACGGTGTCCGCGATGCGCTTCGAGCCGGTACGGCCGTCATCATGCATCTCGCTGAAGGTGCCGATCCCAGTTCCAGACGAGAGTTGGCGATGGCGCGCGCGCATCAGTATCTGACGCCGAACACGATCATCGTGCACGGAGTGGCGTTGACCGAGGACGACTTCCGCGAGCTTGGAAACACAGGTGTAGGATTCGTCTGGTCGCCGCGCAGCAACATCGAGCTATATGGCCAGACCGCCGACGTCGCCGCGGCGAAGAAATACGTGACGATGGCCATCGCGCCCGACTGGTCGCCGTCCGGAAGCAGCGGCATGATCGGAGAGCTGCGTTACGCGGCGGAGTGGAATGCGAAACAGACCACTCCCGTATTCACCTCGCGTGAGCTCGTCCAGATGGCGACGAGCAACGCCGCTCGTCTGGCGCACATTGCCGACAAGGTGGGACGCCTGGAGCCCGGCATGTATGCCGACTACGTCGTCATCCGCCGCGAAGCAACCGATGCGTACGAGGCGCTGATCTATGCGAAGCCGGCCGATGTCGTCGTCGTCGCGGTCAACGGCCGTCCTCTCTACGGCGACGAGAAGCTCGTCTCCGCGATCAACCCGTCGGCGAACATCGAGGTCGTGAAAGACGTCTGCGGCCGTCCGAAGGCTCTCGACATGACCGACAGCGACAACGGCAAAGGAACTTCTTTCAGCGACACGATCAACACACTCACGTCGGAGTTTGCGAAGGTGAACGTACCTCTGGCGGCTGTGACCGAGTGTCCGTAGCTACCTTGCCACCGCGCCGTAGTGCAGTGTCAGCATCTTCGGTGTCGCGCCGCCGATCGTGCAGACGAACAGATCGTCATATTCAGAATCGGCGATCGCAGGCGGATTCGCGATCTCGAGCTGACGCAGCACATCGACGGTCGTGTTCGAATGGCCGATCACTAGAACCGTCTGACCCTTGTGATCGCGCATGATCGCGTTCACGAGATCGCGAGCGTACGTGTCACCGGTCTTCACCTCGACCGGCGTGATGTGGATCGCATTCGCGAGCGGCTCGGCTGACTGCCGAACGCGGATGAACGGCGTGGTGTAAATCGCGGAGATTCCCGCACTGCCCAGAACGCGCGCGAGCTCCTTCGCACGAATGACTCCGGCCGCACTCAGAGGCACATCGCCCTTCGGACCGCTCTTCTCGGCGTGGCGCACCAGAATGATTGTCGTGATCGTGGGCGGGCGTTGCGCGCATGTCAGCACCGCCGCGATCATCACAAGAAACGCGAGCCTTCTCATCGCAGAGTGTCGCGATCATAACCGCTGGTGCACAGTTTGCTGCGCGCAGCCACGGAAAGGAGAAACCGTGGCTAGAAAGTACGGGAAGAAGGCCAGCAAGAAAGTCGAACGCGCGATGCGTGAGAGGAAGCGCGGAACGCTTCGCAGCGGCCGCTCCGGAAAAAAAGTGACGAGCAGAAAGCAGGCGATCGCGATCGGCTTGTCCGAGGCTCGTCAAGCAGGAGCGAAGGTCCCGAGAAAGCGGTCGTCGAAGAAGCGCTGACTCAGATGCGCAAGACGATCTTGCCGA
>DASYUK010000155.1:0-17581 GCA_036001325.1 Thermoanaerobaculia bacterium | reverse complement strand
CGCGCGGTCATCGCGCAGAGCTTCGAGCGCATCCACCGCTCGAATCTTGTCGGCATGGGGGTGTTGCCGCTGCAGTTCGAAGAGGGGACGAACGCGGCGACGCTTCGACTGAATGGATCGGAGACGTTCGACGTCGTCGGGGATTTCAAACCGCGAGGGACGGCGACTCTCGTCGTTCACGGCAAGGACGCATCAACGACGAATGTACCTGTCATCGTACGGATTGATACACCGATCGAAGTGGATTACTACGAGAACGGGGGAATCCTGCCGTTCGTGCTGCGGCAACTGGTTGGATCCTCACCAGTGAATTAAGAATTTCGAATTTCGAATGAAGAATTCCGAAGGTTCCTCAATTCTCAATTCTTCATTCGAAATTATTCGAAATTCGAAATTCGAAATTCCTCCGCGCGGGCTGGCACATCGTGATCGTTCAATCGTTCTAACGCATCCGTCACACCGCCGCGATCCTGCAATAGCACCTTCGCCGTGAACAGGATCCATCCTGGATCATTCGTCTTCGTGCGAATGAGATTGATCTGCTTGACGATCTCGTCGGCGGTGATCCTGTTGCCGACGCGCGTGATGGCCAGCCCGGGCCAGAGGTGCCGATTCATCGTGTTCTGCTTTCGCCACCACCACAGCAGCTCGCTGAATCGCTGCTGTGGCGCCGAGGTCGGCCAGTACAACTGCGGCGTGAGGTAATCGACCCAGCCTCGCTGCAGCCAGCGGCGCGAGTCGGCGTAGATCTTCGCGTAGGCATCGAGACCGCGCACGTGGCGCGGATTCCTCGGACGCCAGATACCGAACGGCGACACGCCGAACTGCACGTTCGGCTTTTCCTCTTTGATCGCGCGCGACACCTCTTCGATCAAGAGATTCACGTTTCCGCGCCGCCATTCATCGCGCGGGAGTCCGGCGTTGTAACGGCGGAACGACTCGTCGTCGGGAAACTCGAGATTGTTTTCCGGATACGGATAGAAGTAATCGTCGAAGTGAATGGCGTCGACGTCGTAGCGCCGCACGATGTCGCGCACGATGCGCACGACGTAGGCGCGCACTTCCGGCTCGCCCGGATCGAGCCACCAGAAGCGGCCGTATTCGTGGACGAACTCCGGATGCACGCGGCTGATGTGCTCGGGCGAGGTGAGGGGAATCGTCGAAAGGGACCGCGATGCGGCCCCTTTCGCACGTTGCATTCAGTTACTGCGGTGTGATCGTCGTGACGTGCTGCGTTTCGTTGTTGGTAACGGTGACGAACGCCCAGAAAGGCGTGGGAGTCGTTGCGGAAACGATCACCCGCACAGCACCACTGGCGGGCAGCGCCAAGCGGGCGCGGAGATCGGTGATCTCGACCATCGCCGCTGTGACCGGAAAGTCGGAGGCGAAGAAGCGACCGCCCGCCGTCGTGGCTGTCTCCTCCGCGAGGACAGTACCCGAAGCGATCTCCTCCACGGTTACCTTGAACGACGAACCAGAGTTGCCGCTCACGTCATAGATACGGAGAGCTTGCCTGAAACGATCATCCAACGGAATGTTGAGCAGGACCACTTCGTCCGTACGCAGGTCACCTTCGCGGACGACTGGGAGTTCCGTGCCCCACGTGAGCGCCTGCCTTGACAGGTCTTGCACGCGCAAGTTGAACCGCGCGTTTGCCGCTGTCGGTCGGCGAACATAGAGAATGACGCCGACCGGATCACCCGGTTCCTTGACGATGAGCGATGGCTGCAGCGCTTTGTTGTCTTCGACGATGAAGAGTGGACTACACGCCAGGCACTGCCTGGTTTCCAGAATCTGCACGGGTCCACGCGTCGCGCCAACCCAGAATTCGGTCGCCCACAACGAGTTGTAAGCGCCGTGAACGGGGCTGTTCACGAAGACTGGCAAAAGGACCTTCTCATACTCAGTCGGAAGTGGCTGCGCCACTGCCGGCAGGCAGCTAGCCAACGCCAATACTGCAACGGTCAACAGTTTTATACGAGTCATCGGATACCTGTAATCATGATGTCGCTAGGCTCGACGGCGGTTGCCGTACCGGCGCGTGTCCATGCTGAATTGAACCCGTAATCGCCCCCGAAATCCCAACTCCACACGTCCTGGTAATCGCCGAGAAACCCGGGACGTCGTGGTTGATCGGCGGGATCGTAGTCGGTCGCCGGCGTCATCGGCATATCGCTGTTTCCAGCCGGTTTCCCTCCGTTGACATTCAGGATGTTGAAGTAGTTCCGGTAGCGAACATTGTTCGTGTCCTGATGACGGCTGTAGTAAGACACGGTCATTTCACCGAGAGTATTGGGATCGAATGCCGGCATGAACTGGTCGTTTGTCCGGCTCGCCGATACCTGCACCGGCGCGATCCACGATGATCCGATTTGCTTCGACGTATCCTCAATTCTCAATTCTCAATTCTCAATTCTTCATTCGAAATTCGAAATTCGAAATTCGAAATTCCTCCGCGCGGGCTGGCACATCGTGATCGTTCAATCGTTCTAACGCATCCGTCACACCGCCGCGATCCTGCAATAGCACCTTCGCCGTGAACAAAATCCACCCCGGATCATCCGTCTTCGTGCGGATGAGATTGATCTGCTTGACGATCTCGTCGGCGGTGATCCTGTTGCCGACGCGCGTGATCGCCAGCCCGGGCCAGAGGTGCCGATTCATCGTGTTCTGCTTTCGCCACCACCACAGCAGCTCGCTGAATCGCTGCTGCGGCGCCGTGGTCGGCCAGTACAACTGCGGCGTGAGGTAATCGACCCAGCCTCGCTGCAGCCAGCGGCGCGAGTCGGCGTAGATCTTCGCGTAGGCATCGAGACCGCGCACGTGGCGCGGATTCCTCGGACGCCAGATGCCGAACGGCGACACGCCGAACTGCACGTTCCGCTTTTCCTCTTTGATCGCGCGCGAGACCTGTTCGATGAGCAGATTGACGTTTCCGCGACGCCATTCATCGCGCGGAAGTCCGGCGTTGTAACGGCGGAACGACTCGTCGTCGGGAAACTCGAGATCGTTTTCCGGATACGGATAGAAGTAATCGTCGAAATGAATGGCATCGACGTCATAGCGCCGGACGATGTCGCGCACGACGCGCACGACGTACGCGCGCACTTCCGGCTCACCCGGATCGAGCCACCAGAAGCGGCCGTACTCGTGGACGAACTCCGGATGCACACGGCTGATGTGCTCGGGCGACGTGAGGGGAATCGTCAGCGAATGTCGCGCGCGATATGGATTGAGCCAGGCGTGCAGCTCCAACCCGCGCTTGTGCGCCTCTTCGATCGCGAACGCCAGCGGGTCATAAAACGGATCGGGCGCTTTTCCGAGCTCGCCGCTGATGTAATCCGACCACGGTTCAATGTCCGAGGCATAGAGCGCATCGGCGTTCGGCCGGATGTGCATGACGACGGCGTTGAGATGCGTGGCGGCGATGCAATCGAGAATTGCGATCAGCTCTCGTTTCTGCTCTTCGGTCGAGAGTCCCGGTCGCGATGGCCAATCGGAGTTGTTGACCGTGGTCAGCCACACGCCGCGGAACTCCTTTGCCGGGACGGGCGGCGGGAGATGAGCACAAGCAGATATGATGAGGACCAACAGTGCGCCGGCGAGATTGCGACGAACCATAGGCGCGCATTCTAGCGGCACGCCGTTGGCACTTTTGAGCACGATATGACGTCGCTTCACGAGATCGGTCACGCGTTGAAGCTTTCGCGGCGCGCGCACGACATGCCGGCGTCGCCGATCCGCAAGCTCGCCCCGCTGGCTGACGCCGCGAAAACGCGCGGCACCAGGGTCTATCACCTCAACATCGGCCAGCCGGACATCGAGACGCCCGCCTGCATGCTCAATCGTCTGAAAGAGCTCGATGCCAAAGTGCTCGAATACTCACCGTCGGCCGGCACTCCCGAATATCTCCGTTCGCTGCAGCGCTACTACCAGCGGCGCCTCGGGTTGGAAATCGGGTTGAATCAGCTTCTCGCCACGACCGGCGGCAGCGAGGCGATTCTCTTCTCCTTCATCGCCTGCGCGAACGAAGGCGACGAAGTGCTGGTGCTCGAACCCTTCTACGCGAACTATCGCGCCTTCGCCACCATGGCCGCCCTGAAGATCACGCCGGTGACGAGTCGCGCCCGCGATGGCTTTCACATGCCGCCGCGCGAGACGTGGCAGCGCGCCCTGACGCCGCGTTCGCGCATCGTGATCATCTGCAATCCCAACAATCCGACCGGAACTGTCTACACGCGCGAAGAGCTGGAGATGATCGCCGGCTTCTGCCGCGACAACAATCTCTTCCTCGTCTCCGACGAGGTCTATCGCGAGTTCGTCTACGACGGGCGCAAGGCAGTGAGCGCGCTCGAGCTCGAAGGCGTCGATGAGTTGGCGATCGTCGTCGACAGCCTCTCCAAGCGATACAGCGCCTGCGGCATCCGCCTCGGATCGCTCGTCACGCGCAACGCGCGAGTTTATGACGCGTGCCTGCGGATGGCGCAGGGGCGGTTGTCGCCGCCGGGACTGGCGCAGTTTATCGCCGTGGGTGTCGATTCACTCGGCGATGACTACACGCGCGAGACAATCGCGGAGTATCAACGCCGCCGCGATGTTCTGTACGAAGGGCTCACAGCGATTCCCGGTGTGTACCTGCAGAAACCGGAAGGGGCGTTCTATTGCATCACCACGCTGCCGGTCGAGAATGCCGATGATTTCGCCGTGTGGCTGCTCGCAGAGTTCGACCACGAGCGCGAGACGGTGATGGTCGCTCCCGGCAGCGGCTTCTATGCGACTCCTGATGGCGGACGCAACGAGGTGCGCATCGCGTACGTGCTGAAGGAGCAGGCGTTGCGGCGCAGCGTCGACCTTCTGCGGATCGCGCTCGCGCGTTACGCGACAAAGTAATCATGGCAACAACTGCCACGACTTCGAAACGACGGTCGAGCTGCGCCCGGTCAATCCGAACATCCGCTACTGGGCATTCCTCAGCACGACCGACAACGCCACGCAGTACGTGACGATCCGAACTCCCCAGTAGTAACTCACAGCACCCAGCACTCAGCACCCAGCACTCAGGCGGTCACGGATCTGTCACCACGTCCTACCGTCCTCTTACTCGCAGTGCGATTCCCGCGCGCATCGTATGGGTCAAGGAGACCCACCATGAAACGCGCAATTGTGGCAACGCTGGTTCTTTCTCTGTGTGCACTGCCGCTGTTCGCCAAGGGCGAACCGTTGACGAGCGCGCGCTGTGTATCACTCGAGCATGTGCAGGGAGGGTGGCGGATGGAGATCAAGTGTGATCAGGGCGCCGGGGCGATTTCCCTGATGGACGCCGGCCAGTATCGAGGAGAGGGCGTCTTCGCGAAGTGGTCGCAGGAGCAAATGAGGTCGACGTACGGATCGCTCATCCCGAAGGAGAGCGGTCCGGCGTTCGAGCTGATGCAGCTCGGTTGAGTAAAATCGCCTCCGGTGAAGTACTGGCTGATGAAGTCGGAGCCGGAGGCGTACTCGATCGATGATCTCGAGCGCGACGGCAAAACGAGCTGGGATGGCGTCCGCAACTTTCAGGCGCGCAATTTCCTGCGCGAGATGAAGGCCGGCGACAAGGTCCTGTTCTACGCCTCGAGTGCCGATCCTTCCGGCGTCACCGGCATCGCGGAAGTGAGTGGCGAGGCGCGACCCGAACCGAAGGACGCGACCCGGTCGATGGTCGACCTCTGGCAATGGCTTACACGGACGCGGTGATCACGACCGGGTCGACACGAGCCAAGGCCGCGCACATCAACGAGCTGCGGAACGCGTTGCGGTAGTGCATTGCGCCGACGTTGGACGCGCCGCTGTCTTTGCTCCGGTCACCGGTCGTAAGCTACAGCCCGAACCATTCAGCGAAAGAAAGTCTGCCATGTTCGGAACTGCGTTGCGGTGACTGACCGGCCTTGGCGTCGCCGTCGCGTCGCAACCTCTCGTCGCGGATTGCACCGTGGCGTGCGCTGCAGTCGTTCCTGCGACCGCGGACCCCCATGATTACGGGCATACCGGAGGCGGCGGCGCCTGCGGCGGTAGCCTGTCGCATGCCGGCGGCGTGTTAGGCGGGCCGTTCACCGTCGTGGATGCCGTCGCGACGTTGTCGGAGACGTTGGGATCGGGCTGATCGGCGGTCACCGTAACTTCGTTGACGATCGTCCCTCCCAGGACGGGGCGGGCCACGATCGTCAACGTCGTCGAGGCGCCGCTCGCTAGAGATCCGACCGCGCACGTCACGGTATGGGTCGCCCCCGCGTACGTGCACCCGGCACCGGCGGCCTCGAACGCCGCACTGTCAGGCAGGGCGTCCGCGACCATGACCGTCGTGGCGTCCGACGGGCCGCTGTTTGTCACGAGGATGTCGTAGGTGAGCTGCTTGCCCACGGCGATGGGGTCCGGTGAGTCGGTCTTGGCGACTGAGAGGTCGGCCTCACCGGAAATCGGCTGCCAGTCGGGGGCGGAGTCAGTGGCGAGATTGAAGGTGAGCCGCGTCTGGCCGCTGCCGTCGGCGTTCATCACGTAGATCTCCGCGTTCCCGTCGCGGGTGCTCGTGAAGGCGATCTTCGTTCCATCGGGAGACCAGGCGGGCTGCCCGTCCAGAGCCGGGTTGAAGGTGAGCTGTGTGACGTTGCTGCCGTCGACGTCCATCACGTAGACCTCGAAGTTGCCGCTCCGGTCGCTGTAGAAGGCGATCTTCGAGCCGTCAGGTGACCAGGCCGGCCAGAAGTCATTCGTGACGTTGTTGGTCAGGTTCGTCTGCCCGCTGCCGTCGGCGCTCATCACGTAGATCTCGTTGGTGGCCAGGGAGACGCCGCCGCGGACGAAGGCGATCTTGTCACCCAGAGGAGACCAGGCCGCACGGACGTCAGCCAGCGGATTGAAGGTGAGCCGCGTGACGTTGGAGCCGTCGGTATTCATGGCGTAGAGCTCTCGGAAAGGCTCGTCGCGCTGGCTCTCGAAGACGAGCTTCATCCCGTCGGGCGACCACGAGGGGTCGAAATCGATCCCGAACACGGACGTGATCTGCGTGACGCCGCTGCCGTCGGCCCTGGCCGTGTAGACCTCGAAGTCGCCGGTCTTGCCGCTCGCGAAAGCGAAGCTCTGACCGTCGGGCGACCAGCACGCATACCAGTCGTTTGCGCCAAAGGTGACCCGGGTCTGGTTCGTCCCGTCGCTGTTCATCGTGAACTGGTCGTCCGGGCTCACCCGGTTGCTCTGGAAGATGATCTTGCCGTTGGTCCCCGGATAGGCCGCGGCCGTCGGGCTTCCCGACGCGAACAAGCCTGCGGCGATCGTGAAGGCGAGAGCGGAAACCCGCCCGTTTTTGGCCACCATCTTCGGCTCCTCAGGAATAGGAATTTTCATTTTTGGTGCGAAGCTCCAAGGGCCTCTTCGGGTCATCTTTGGTCGATTTGGCGGGAATTCTACTGCTTTTGCGATCTCCGGCACGCTCGGAAATCAGGCCGAGCGTGGTGCAGAGCGCCAGGAATCGAATGGCGTTGCCTTGCAACCGCATCGTGCAGGCCTAACACGTGATCGATGTGGACACGCCGTGTTCGGCAGCCGTACCGCCCTCTACGGATCGCTCATCCCGAAGGAGAGCGGTCCGGCGTTCGAGCTGATGCAGCTCGGTTGAGTACAATCGCCTCCGGTGAAGTACTGGCTGATGAAGTCGGAGCCGGAGGCGTACTCGATCGATGATCTCGAGCGCGACGGCAAAACGAGCTGGGACGGCATCCGCAATTTTCAGGCGCGCAATTTCATGCGCGAGATGAAGGTCGGCGACAAGGTCCTGTTCTACGCTTCGAGTGCCGATCCCTCCGGCGTCACCGGCATCGCGGAAGTGACCGGCGAGGCGCGACCCGAACCGAAGGACGCGACCTGGTCGATGGTCGACCTCCGCTTCGTCGAGAAGTTCCCGCGGATCGTTCCGCTCGACACGCTGAAGACGACGCGCGGCCTCGAGAAGATGGTCGTGACGAAGAAGGGGGTCCGCCTCTCCGTTCAGCCGGTGGCGAAGCCGGAGTTCGACATCGTCGTGAAGATGGGACGCAAGCGGTGAATCCCGTGGTGTGCGTTCTCGGCGAGAGAAATGCGAATGTTGAATGTTCAATGTTGAATGCTGAATGTTGAAATCGAGACTCAATTCAACATTGAACATTCAACATTGAACATTCAACATTCCTCGTTCTCGGGTGGAAGGTGAAACTCGAAGCTCTGCAGACCGATATCACGAAGCTCGCCGTCGATGCCATCGTCAATGCTGCGAACACCTCGCTCCTTGGCGGCGGGGGTGTGGATGGCGCGATCCACCGCGCCGCCGGACCGGAGTTGCTCGAGGAGTGCCGAACGCTCGGCGGCTGCGAGACGGGTGACGCCAAGATCACGCGCGGCTATCGTCTGCCGGCGAAGTACGTCATCCACACCGTCGGTCCGGTGTGGCGCGGTGGAAGTCGTGGTGAGCCCGAGCTTCTCGCGTCGTGCTATCGGCGTAGTCTCGAAGTGGCGGCCGCCAGCGGCGTGCGCACGATCGCGTTCCCGGCGATCAGTTGCGGCGTTTATGGATATCCGATCGACGCGGCGGTGGAGATTGCCTTGCGCGAAACCGCGGATGCTCCGATGGAGCGCGTGATCTTCGCCTGCTTCGGCGACGATGTCTTTCACGCTTATCAGCGCGCTCTGGCGCGCGGCGGTTGCTGAGTTTCCTTTTCGTCATTCCGCGTGTCCAACGCTGCATGAAGAAGTTCATCCCGACGATCCTGATCCTTGCGCTCATCGCATGTGCGAAAGAGCGCGCGTTCAATCCAGCGGCTGCGAGCGATGACAAAGCTGTCTCCACACCCGCGTCGCCACAGCAAACCGGTTTCGTGAAACCGGCCGAAATGCAGCGGATGATCATCCGCAGCGCGAACGTGTCGATGATCGTCGACGACACGAGCGCGGCGATCGAGAAGATCACCGCAGCGGCAGAATCCGTCGGCGGCTACGTCAGCGACTCGAAAGTGTGGCGCGACGGCGAGCAGCTCCGCGGCATGATCACGCTGCGCATTCCCGCTGATCGCCTTTCCGCGGCGCTGATGGTCATCCGCAAGCTTGCCGTGCGCATTCAGAGCGAGACCGTCGGCAGCCAGGAGGTCACGCAGGAGTACGTCGATCTCCAATCGCAACTCCGCAATCTGGAAGCCGCCGAGGGGGAGCTGCGTCAGTTGATGACCACGATTCGCCAGAACTCGAAGAAGGCCTCTGAAGTTCTCGAGATGTATCAACAGCTCAGCGCCATCCGCTCGCAGATCGAGCAGATCAAAGGGCGAATGCGCTACCTCAGTCAGATGAGCGCGTTTGCAACTCTGCAGGCCGATCTGATTCCGAACGCGATCGCCAAGCCGGTCGTGGAGCCGGGTTGGCAGCCGCTGGTCATCGTGAAGAACGCCTCCCGCGCGCTCGTCGAGGCGCTGCAGACGTTCGCCGCGGTCGCGATCTGGCTCGGCATCTACGTGCTGCCGATGCTCCTGATCCTGGCGACGCTTGCCTTCCTCGCGTGGCGCGTTATAACGATGGCATGGAGAACCCGAAGGTCGCTGAATTTGTGAACTACTTCGATCGCATCCGGGAGCGGACCATGCGCGTGGCCGCATGCGTCCCTCCCGATCGGATCGACTGGACCTACAAGGAGGGGAAGTTCACCCTCGGCGATCTGATGCGTCATCTCGCCGCGATCGAACGATGGATGTTCGCCGAGAACGCGCAGCGAAGACCGAGCGCCTATCCGGGTCACGGACGCGAGCTCGCCGAGAACTACGACGCAATCATCGACTACATGCATCATATGCACGACGAATCGATGACGATCTTCCGCTCACTCAGCGATGACGATCTCGACGAGAAGTGCATGACGCCCGGCGGCGTGGCTCTCCGCATCGGCAAGTGGCTCCGCTCGATGATCGAGCACGAGGTGCATCACCGCGGACAGATCTATCTGTATCTGGCGATGCTCGAGATCCCGACGCCGCCGCTCTATGGGCTGACCGAGGAAGAAGTGAAGCGGAGAAGTATCCAGAAATGAAAAAGGACGGCTGCCAGGCCGTCCTTTCTGCGTCCGATCGAAATCGGATTAGAGCGTGGTGACGTTCGCCGCCTGGAGTCCTTTCGGACCCTGAACGACGTCGAACTCGACCCGCGAGCCCTCGGGGAGGGTGCGGAAGCCCTTGCTCTGGATCGCCGAGAAGTGCACGAACACGTCCTCGCCACCTTCCATGGTGATGAATCCAAAGCCCTTCGCATCGTTGAACCACTTGACAGTACCGGTGCTACGCATTCCTGGGAAATCTCCTTTGTCTGTTACCGTGCTGCTGGTCGGAAATCCGGTAGCGGTGGCGGATCTCGTCACACGCCTAGTCCCGCACAGTCATCACGCGATGGCGGGAAAAACGACCCCTCCCAGCAGATAATTTCCAATATCGCGCTACCGCGAGTCCCGCGATGGCGAGCGCGACCGCGCCGCCCCACAGCCACCGCTGCATCGCCCCACCGATGACCCGCATCTCAGCCGTGGTCACAAACGACGGCCGGATTGTGCAGGCGATGTCGTCGTTGATGTCGTTGATCGCCATCAGATGGCGAGGTACATCGGAAGCGGGGACGGAGTCCCGCAGGGCGCGCAGCGAGTACTCGAGTGTCACGGAGCGTTCCTGCGTGGATGGTTTGAGCCGGAACGCGAATGCGGGTGTCGTGCGCGAAATCGGCTCGGCGTCGAACGTCGCACCGGACGGAAAGCGAAACGTCGCGCGTTGCACGATGTCGAGCGGATAGTCGAACGCGAGCGGCATCGACCGAATCACCGTCTTCGGCTTCTCGAGCGACGTCTCGATCGCGTGCGGATCGTAGGTCCACTCGCCGCGTTTCCACAGATCGCGAATGGAGTAGCGCTCCGTGATCACGATGACGTTGCGAAGGCGATCGTCATCGATGCGCGGCGCGGCCGTCGCGATGATCGAGGGATGGTCGGCGGCGTAGCGATTGAGGCGTTCCTTCCCGATCTCGTCGGGGGCCAGGGACGACAATTCGGCGCGCATCACATCCCCGTCGCCGCCGCTGTACGTCGTCCGAATGACGAGTGTGGTCGGCGATGTCGCGTCGAGCGCCGTGTAACTCTCTTCGATGATCGTGCGACCGCGATGTCCGATTCCGATCCGTACCAGATCCGTCGTGTACTCGCTCACCACCAGCGCCCGAGCGTCGTTCGGCGTCTCGATCGTCTCCAGCGTACCGCCCTGATCGGCGATGGTCGGATCAACCCAGTAGGCAGATCCTTCTCCCCGCGGGAGAAGGTGCCGCGAGGCGGCGGATGAGGGGCGCCCCTCACCCGGCGCTCCGCGCCACCCTCTCCCGGTGGGAGAGGGCGCTGACGCGCGCACCACGACGTGATCGAACGCGAACGGCGAGGGAAGCCGGCGATCGAGGCGGTGCTTCGCTTTGGTGTTCACGAGTGCCGAATCGGCTTCCAGTCCGAGCTCGCGCAGAAGCAGTGACAGCAGGAGCGCTTTCTCCTTGCAGTCGCCCCAGCGCTGCTCGAGGATCTCCGCCGGTTGACGCGGCTCATGCGAGTTGCGGCCGATCTCGAGGCCGAGGTAGCGGATGTCGTCTTGAACGAAACGGATGGCGGCGGTGATGGGATCGTCGGGATGATCGCGACGGATTTTCTGCGCCAGATCCTTCACCGCCGCGCGCGACTCGTCATCGGCCTCGAACACCACGGCAGCCCACTGCGCGACCTCGCTCCACGAAGCGAAGTCGGTCACGTCGACGCTTTCCCACGGCTCGTACCAGGAAGGGAGCGCGTCCTCGAGATCGACGGCAGCCGCGTTGTGCACTTCCCACGTGAACGTGTTGCCTTCCTTCACCGGCGTCTGTCCACGCGATTGCAGCGGTCGCGTCCCTTCCCACAAAAGGCGATGACGGATCCGATGCGACGGCACCTCCGACCGGAGGTCGTACTGGTCGGCGTAGCGTCCGCGCAGAATCGGATTCGCTCCGTCGATCGACCACGACCAGTCGATGACGTCGCCGGCGCGCACGTCCTTCAGAAAAAGAAGAGCGGTCAGGCGGCCGTCGTAGATACCGTTCTCCGACTCATCCTCTTTCTCGATGACGCGGATGTCGGCGGGATGCAGTGCGCTCGATCCCTGACCGCCGCGAAGGATGGTCACCTCATGAATGACGAGCCGCTGGAACGAGGGATCAAAGTCGATCGTCACCTCCGATGCGTTCTGGACCCCTGCCTGCGTCAAGACTTTGCGAACCGTGCGGAAGTAGTGCGCGGTCGCGCCGTCCGGGGCGACACGGATCTGATGATCGGAGAGGATGTCATAGACGCCGTAGCGCGCGAGATTTCGCGGCACGGCGAACTCGACTTCGGCAGCGATGCGGTCGACCCAGCGCGGGGGCGGAGCGACGTCGAACTCACCGTAGCTTTTCGCATGCAGCGCGGCTGGCAGGAGTGCGAGGAGAATAAGTTTGCGGACCAAGAGACTGAAGCGATTATATGGTGGTTAGTAGCTGGTGCCTCAGGCCGAAAGGCACCAGCTACTAACTACCAACTACCGAGCAGATGGGACATTTCGAAGCGTCATGGCCGCGCGCGGGGCAATACTCGCGGCCGAAGTAGATGATCTGCAGATGTCTCCGGCCCCACTCTTCCTCCGGAAACACCTTTTTCAGATCTCGTTCAGTCTGCTCGACGCTCTTTCCGTTCGATAGCCTCCATCGCGCGGCGAGGCGATGGATGTGTGTATCGACCGGGAATGTGGCCACGCCGAAGGCCTGATTCATGACGACGCTCGCCGTCTTGTGACCGACGCCGGGAAGTTTCTCCAGCGCGTCGATGTCGCGCGGCACTTTTCCGCCATGTTCCTCAAGAAGGATTTCGGAGAGCCGCTTGATGCTGCGCGCCTTTCCCTGCGAGAGACCGCAGGTTCGAATCAGCGAAAGGATCGTCTGCATCGGCAGCGCCGCCATCTGCGCAGGTGTCTTCGCTTTCGCGAAGAGCGCGGGCGTGACGCGGTTCACCATCGCGTCGGTCGTTTGCGCCGACAGGACGACGGCGATGAGCAGCGTAAACGGATCGCGATGCTGTAGCGGGATGTCTGGCTGTGCGTATAGGCGATCGAGAATCTCTCCGATCTTTTTCGCCCGCTCCTTCTTCTTCACGCCCGCTCCTCCGCTTCGCGCCAGCGGACGATGAAGTCGGGGATCGGCGGTGAGGCGAGGCCGGCGCGGCCGCCGAGCTCGATGAGCGCCTGCGGCGGCACGTTGCCGTCGCGGCCGCGCAGAAGTCCGCGCACGTTCGCGATCGCCGCGAGATCGCCTTTGGAATTCACGATGATGTGCTCGAAGTAAAGCCACTTCTCATCCCAGCAGAGGATGCGCGACTTGACGATGAAGCGCTCGAACGGCAGAAGCGACTTGCGATACGTGATCATCGTGCCGCCGACCAGCGGCCGCCATCCGAGCTTCGTAACCTTGCGCAGGAGGCGCATGCGCGCCAGGAGGTCGATCCGGCCGATATCCATGAAGCTGACGTACCGACCGCTGTTCGCATGCATGTTGAGATCGAGGTCGTTCGGCCAGACGCGCATCGAAACGCGCGCCTGGTCGAAGACATCGATCCTTCGCTTGAAGCGGGAGAGGAGGATGGTTTTGACGAGACGGAGGAAGACGACCACGAAACGTATTCTGCCCTCTCCCACCGAGAGAGGGTGGTCCCCTGAGCGAAGCCGAAGGGGCCGGGTGAGGGGCGCGCCTCTCGCGAGAATCTTGCCCCTCATCCGCCGCTTCGCGGCACCTTCTCCCGTGGGGAGAAGGAAATTGTCAGTTGAGGTCGAACAATAAGACTTCTGCTCCGCGACCCGAAATCGTCACCGTCTTCTCATTCTCGATCGCCGCACCATCGCCGGCGACGAGCTTCTGTCCATTCAATTCGATCTCGCCGCGCGCCACCTGCACCCAGCCGTATCGATCGGGACGAAACTCGTGCGTCACGCTCGCGCCGTTGTCGAGCAGCGTCGAATAGATCTCGACGTCCTGATGCAGCTTCACCGCGCCGTTCTGCGCGTTCGAAGAGGCCACGAGACGCAGCACGCCGCTTCGATCGGCATCCTCGAATCGTTTCTGCTCGTAGCTCGGCTTGATGCCGCGTTCCTGCGGCATGATCCAGATCTGAAGGAAATGCACCAGCTCATCGTTCGAGCCATTCATCTCGCTGTGCAGCACGCCGCTGCCTGCGCTCATGCGCTGGACTTCACCGGGACGAATGACGCCGCCGTTCCCCATGTTGTCGCGATGGGCGAGGCTGCCCTCGAGGACGTACGAGACGATCTCCATGTCGCGATGACCGTGCGTGCCAAAGCCGGCGCCGGCGCGGACGCGGTCCTCGTTGATCACCCGCAGCGAGCGAAATCCCATGAAAGCGGGGTCGTAGTAGTCGGAAAAGGAAAACGTGTGGTAGGTGTTCAACCACCCATGGTCGAAGTGGCCGCGATTCTCGGATTTACGAACGGTAATCATCGATTTGCCTCTCTACCGCATACAACAAATCGCCATTCCCTGTAAGCATAGTCACACCCTCCGCCATCCAATCAGTTACGATAAGTTCACTGCAACAAAGGTAGGTTTCGCGATGTGGCATCAGCGAACTCTGACGGGCGTCCTGATTCCGATTCTTGCCGTCGGTACGGTCGCGATCGTGACACGGTCGCACGCCGATGAAGAGGTTCAGATCGCGGCGCGCGCGGAATGCACGTTCGATCCGATGCAGGCGCGTTCGGGCCGTGAACTGTGGCACATCATCTCCCGCAACGCTGAGCTCATGGCGCCAAGCGGCCGCGAATCGGACGCTGTCACGTCGAGCAAGCGCCGCGCGGTTGCGCCGCCGAGCGGCTCGACCTTCGTTGCGAAGAACTTCATCGACACTGAGATCTTCGGAAAGATGGTCAAGGACAAGATCCGCTGGACCATCCCGGCATCTGATGAAGAGTTCCTGCGCCGCGTCTCTCTCGATCTGACGGGGCAGATTCCCACCGCTGACAAAGTGAAGTCGTTCACGGCCGACCAGAGTGCGGATAAGCGCGATCGCCTCATCGATGAGTTGCTCAACTCCGACGGCTTCGTCGACCGCTGGACGATCTGGTTCGGCGACCTCGTCGAAAACGTGCAGGTCACCGCGAACATCCGCGAGTACTACCAGGGTCGCAACGCTTACTACAACTGGATGCGCGACTCGTTCGCCTCCGGAAAGCCGTACGACCAGATGGTGCGGGAGAGCATCGCCGCCACCGGATCGAATTTCACGAACGGTCCGGTGAACTACTGGGTGCGCCAGATCCTGACGAACGGTCCGATCCAGGACACGTACGACAACATGAGCGCCGCCACCGGTGAGCACTTCCTCGGTCTTCCGCTCAACTGCATCTCCTGCCACAACGGCAAGGGACATCTCGAAGCAGTCAACACGAGTTTGGTGGCGCGCACGCGTTACGACTTCTGGAAGAACGCGGCGTTCTTCGCCCAGGAGACCGTGAGCACGGCGCGTGACACGAGTTCGAATAACGTCCAGTACACGATCGCCGACAACACGACGGGCGCTTATCGGCTGAACACGGTGTCGGGAAACAAGACGCCGCGTCAACCGGCCACCGGCCAGTCCGTGATCGTCGACCCGGCGTTCTTCCTCTCCGCCGAAGCGCCGAAGACAGGCGAGCCGCGCCGCCAGGCCTATGCGCGCATGCTGACGGCAAGCCCGCAGTTCGCGCGCGCCTCGGTGAACTACATCTGGAAGGAGATGTTCGGCATCGGCATCGTCGAGCCGGCCGACTCCTTCGACCTGTTGCGACAGGATGCCGCGACGCTTGCGCCCGGAGCGACACTGCAGCCGACGCATCCCGAGCTGCTCAACAAGCTCTCTGATTACTTCGTCTCGAACGGATACGGCATCCGCGCGCTGCTCAAGCTGATCGTGCAGTCGAACACCTATCAGCTCTCATCGGTCTACACGCCGGGACCGTGGGACGAGCTCTGGACGACGTACTACGCGCGCCACTATCCGCACCGCATCATGGCGGAGTCGGTGCTCGACGCGATCACGCGCTCGACGAATGTTCCGGCGCCGATCACCGTACTCGGCCTCGGTTCACTGACGCGGGCGATGGCTCTACCCGATCCGACCGAGCCGGGCGGGCGGACGCAGTTCGGCGTGCTGCTGACGGCGTTCGGCCGCGGTGATCGCGACACGACACCGCGCTCGAGCGATGGCTCGATCGTCGAGGCGCTGGAGATGCTGAACGATCCGCTCGTCACGACGCGGATCAAAGTCACCAACACCAACACGACCGTCGCGCGCGTGCTCGCGGCATCGAAAGATCCGGGGACGATCACCGATGAGCTCTACATCGCGACGTTGTCGCGCCGGCCAACCGCGGGCGAGCGCGCCGCCGCGGTCACATATCTCAATAGCGGCACTCTTTCGGCGAAAGCCGAAGACCTGCAATACGCGCTGATGAATCGCCTGGAATTCCTGTTCAATTGAGACGCGCCATGAAGAAACAGAGTGACTGCAACTGCCCGCAAGGTAATGGATCGCCCTTCTGGGCCGATGGTCTGACGCGCCGCCACTTTGTCCGCATCGCCGGCACCGGCGTGGTGATGTCGTTCTTCGCCGACGTCGTGAGTCCATCGCTGCTGCAAGGGGCGACGTCAGTCAGCCCGACGCTCTACAAGACAGCGAAGAGCTGCCTCCTCGTCTTTCTCTCCGGCGGCCCGAGTCACGTCGACATGTGGGATCTCAAAGAAGGGATGTGGACGCCTGCGGACTTCGCGCCGACGACATACGGTGAGTTCCGCTGGCCGCAAGGTCTTCTCCCGAAGTTGGCCGATCACCTCGGACGCACCTCCATCGTTCGTACCGGTCTGGCCTGGGCCGCTGTGCATCCGCTCGCGCAGAAGTGGGCGCAGATCGCCCGCAATCCGAGCGGCGCTACCGGCAACATCGCGCCGCACATCGGTGCCGTGGTCTCGATGGAGACGCAGAAGACGCGCACGACCAAGGATGTATTACCCGGCTTCGTCGCCCTGAATGGCACGATGGCCGGAGCGGGATACTTCCCTGCGCAGCACGCGCCGTTCGGTGTCACCGCGTCGGCGAATGGATTGACATCGCTCACGCATCCCGACGGCGCGCAGCGCCTCAGCGATCGTTGGAACCTCGTGAAATCGATCGATGCCGCGCGCGTGAGCGGAGAGCTCGGCAAAGACGCGGCCGACATGGCCAACTTCTACGATCAAGCCAAAGTTCTGATCGACACGCCGGGGATCAATCAGGTTTTCAGTTTCACGACCGACGAGCACACGCGCTACGGCTCTACGAACTTCGGCGACTCGCTGATCATCGCGCGCAATGTCGTCGCCGCCGACAAAGGCGCGCGCTTCGTGCAGGTCACCTTCGGCGGCTGGGATCATCACAGCAACATCTACGGCAAGACCGGGAACTCGATCTATACGCAGGGGAAGACACTCGATG
>DASYUK010000154.1:0-21266 GCA_036001325.1 Thermoanaerobaculia bacterium | reverse complement strand
ACCGACAAAGTCCGTCCGTGGAGCTACGAAAAGGCCACGAACCGCTATGTCGACGTCGGCGAAACCCTGCGCGGTGCCATGTCCTCGAACTCATACCTGCGCGTGTTCGTCGCCAACGGCTATTACGATCTGGCCACACCGTTCGCGGCGACGAAATACACCTTCGCGCGCATGGGACTCGATCCCGAAGTGCGCAAGAACGTGTCGATGGACTTCTTTCCGGCGGGACACATGATGTACATCGACCGCGGATCGCACGCGAAACTGAAGAAGGACGTCGCCGACTTCATCAGGGCCGGACAGTAGTTTCGAGTTTCCCTCTCCCGTCGGGAGAGGGTGGCGCGCAGCGCCGGGTGAGGGGCGCTCGATCTCGCCGAACGCTCGCCCCTCATCCGCCGCTGCGCGGCACCTTCTCCCGATGGGAGAAGGCTCGCGCTGGCCTGACCTTTGCTCCGGTCGTTGCGGCGATGTGTCGTATGAGCTCCGCCGCGCTGTCGCTGGAGTTCCCAACTTACTGATCCCATGAGTGTTCGCTGTCCAAGCCGGTGTACGGGTGAACGTGTATCCAATGGAGTCCCGGATGAGTCCCGATCGCAGAGCTCTCGTCGTCGATGACGACGCCGGCGTCCGGCTCCTCGTCAAGCGGATCCTCACCCGGGACGGTTTCGATGTCGACATGGCCGGCGACGGCGCCGAGGCCATCGAGAAGATTCTGGCGAGCGATTACGCCGTCATCGTCCTCGATCTGATGATGCCGCGCATCGACGGCCGAGGTGTGATTCGCTATCTATCGAATCACGCGCCGGGGAAGCTGGCCAATGTCATCGTCATGACTGCATTCGGAGCTTCTGCGCTCGCCGAGGTCTCTCCGCCGATCGGCCGATTTGTCGAGAAGCCGTTCGACATCGATCGATTCCTGCGCGAAGTCAATGAGATCATGACGCGCCGCCGCTCCCACCCGTCTGAAGGTCGCTCGGAGAGCGAGGCCCACCGCTGATCATCGGGAAGAAGCGCGCGCAGTGACCGCGACTACACTTAGCGCCCATGAAACTGCGCTGTCTCGCGTGCGTCCTGCTCTTCTGCTCCTCCGTCTCCGCGGCAGAGATCACCGCCTCCGATCTCGACAAGCGCCGCAAAGCCCTCGCTGATGTGATCGAGGAACAGTGGCAATTCAATCTCCGCACGAACCCTGAATACGCCTCGATCCTCGGCGACAAGCGCTACAACGCGTCGTCCTCCGATCTGTCTGAAGCGGCGCAGCGCCGCAACATCGAAGAGATGCGCAAGTTCCTCGAGCGCGCGCAGGCGATCGACACGACCGCCTTCTCCGATCAGGAGAAGATCAACAAGACGCTTTTCATCCATAACCTGCGCGACTCCATCGACGATTGGGAATTCAAAGAGTGGGAGATGCCGGTCAATCAGATGGGCGGCCTGCACCTCTTCGCCGCGCAATTTCCGTCGATGCTGTCGTTCACCGCAGCGAAAGATTACGACGACTACATCAAGCGCATGGGCAACTTCCCGAAGCAGGTCGACGACACGATCGCAGCGATGCGCAAGGGCATGCGCGACAAGTTGATGCCGCCGAAGTTTCTGCTCGTCAAAGTGGCGGAGCAGGCGGAGGGACTCGCGGCGTCAGCGCCGGAGCAATCGCCGTGGGCGCTGCCGCTGCAGAAGTTCCCGGCGTCGATCGGCGAGAGCGATCGCGCGCGCATCCGATCGGAGTTCCTCGACGCGATCCGCACATCGGTGATCCCGTCGTATCAGAAATTCGCTGCCTTCGTCCGCGATGAGTACGCGCCGGCGGGACGAACCGCCGCCGGCATCTGGTCGCTGCCGAACGGCGCCGCGCGATATCGCAAGGACGTGCGCGAATCGACGACGACGAACCTGACTCCCGTGGAGATCCACCAGATCGGATTGCGCGAGGTCGCACGCATCGAAGGAGAGATGCTCGCCATCGCGAAGAAGCAGGGCTTCAACGATCTGAGATCGTTCAATGCCGCGGTCGATCAGAATCCCGATCTGCGCGCAAAGTCGCCCGAGCAGATTCTGTCGATCTATCGCGGCTACATCGATCAGATGTACGCGCAGTTGCCGAAGCTCTTCGGCCGATTGCCGAAAGCGAAGATGGAGGTCGTGCCGGTCGAGCCTTTCCGGGAGAAGGAAGCGGCGAGCGCAAATTACGAATCGCCCGCTCCGGACGGTTCGCGCCCCGGCCGCGTCTACGTGAACACGTACGATGCGCCTTCGCGCAAGATCATCTTCATGGAATCGACCGCGTATCACGAAGGCGTCCCCGGGCATCACATGCAGATCGCCATCGCCCAGGAGCTGCCGGACATCCCTGAGTTCCGCCGCCAGGGCGGCTACAACGCCTTCGCCGAAGGTTGGGCCCTCTACTCCGAGCGCCTCGGCAAAGAGATCGGGTTCTATCAGAATCCGTTCGTCGATTACGGGCGCCTCAACGACGAGATGCTGCGCGCAATCCGGCTCGTCGTCGACACCGGCCTGCATTACAAGAAATGGACGCGCGATCAGGTCGTGCAGTTCTTCCACGATCACTCCGCGACCGATGAAGTGGAGGTGCAGTCAGAGACCGATCGCTACATCGTGTGGCCTGGCCAGGCCGTCGGATACAAGATCGGACAACTGAAGATCATCGAGCTGCGTGAGCGCGCGAAGAAAGAGCTCGGCGACAAGTTCGACATCCGCGAGTTTCACGATCAAGTGTTAGGCGCAGGCGCGTTGCCGCTGGATGTGCTCGAGAAGCGCATCGACGCCTGGATCAAATGACGGGGGTCAGGTCTTCGATTCTCAGTTTTTTCTTCACGCGGTAGAAAAAAACTGAAAACTGAAGACCTGACCCCAAGATCAGGCCGGCTTTCCCCAGTAGAAGCCCTGTCCGTACTCGACGCCGGCCTCGCGCACGACCTTCAGATCCGCCGCCGTCTCGATCCCCTCGGCGACGACCTCGCAGCTCAGACTGCGCGCGATGCCGACATATCGCCGCAGATGGGCGATCCGCGTTTCGTCCTTGTCGATGCCGATCACGCAGCGCTTGTCGATCTTGATCATGTCGGGCTCGAGGACGATCAGGCTCTCCAGGCAACTGCTGCCGAAGCCGACGTCGTCGATGGCGATGACCAGTCCTGCCGAGCGCAGCGCGTGCACGATGCCGGTCAGGTAGGAAGGATCCCCGATGATCTGCGTCTCACTGATCTCCAGGCAGAACGAGTCGCGCGGCAGCGGCTTCGGAAAGAGATCGAGCAGATGCTCCACCGGAATCGCCAGCAGTGTCGTGGGGAAAATGTTGAGGTGAAACCTCACGTAAGGCGGAAGGGTCAACGCCGCGCGAATCGCCTGGCGCAGGCAGACGTGATCGACGAGCGTGAGGATGTTGCGCTCGGAGCACATCGGGAAAAAGTTGTCGGGCATTTCGAACGCAGTGTTCGAATAGCGGGTCAGAAATTCGTAGCCGACCGGGCTTTCGTCGCGAAGACGGAAGATCGGCTGCTTCACAGTCACGATGTTCTTTCCCTCGCTCAGGTGCTCGCACATATCGGCCTGCGCGCGGACGCGGGGACCGGTATCGCCGAAGTCGCGCGGCTCGAAGACGATCCGGTTCTTCCCATCGTTCTTTCCGCGCGCGAGAAGAGGATGCATGCGCGCGAGTAGCTGATCGATCGCCGGCGTATCCACTGTCAGGAGAATCGTGGCGATGGAGCCGGTGACCGTCACCGTGCCGATGCTGTGTTGCACGATCGCCGTGGAGATGCCGAGGCGGATCCGCTCGGCGATGCGGACGACTTCCGCGACGTCGATGTCCGGAAGGATGACCATGAACTCATCGCCGCCGACGCGGCCGATGTAATCGACCACTCGGACGGAGTCGCGCAGCCGGCGTCCGATCTCTTTGAGCACCACGTCGCCGACGGCGTGTCCGAGCGCTTCGTTGATGTTCTTGAAATCATCGAGATCGATGAGCAGGACCGCCGCTGCCGTCGCGCCGCGGATGAGATGCTGGATCTCGCGCGAGAGGGCCTGCTGCAGTCCGCGCCGATTGAGCAGCTCCGTGAGCGGATCGATGAGCGTGAGGCGCTCGAGGTGCTGGTTGGCGCTCTCCAGCTCCTTCTTCATACGCGCGAGATCGCGGATGTTGTGATGCCGTTCGACGGCGTACCGGATCGATCGAATCAATGAGTCGTGACTGATCGCGCCCTTCAGCAGATAGTCTTCGGCGCCGATGTGAAGAGCGCTCGTCGCGAGCGTCTCATCGCCCCGACCGGTGAGCACGATAATGGGGATTTCATGGACGCGCTGTTGCAGACGCGACAGCGCCTCGAGATCTTTCGCGTCGGGTAAGCCGAGGTCGAGGATGACGACGTCGACGTCACCGCGCTCGACGACATCGAAAGCGGAGGCGGCGGTGGTGACGTGTTGAACGACGAATTGCGGATCCTCCGCCGACGACTCGAGCAATTCGCGCAGGACGTCGGCTGAGCGGAGGTCGTCCTCAACCATGAGGAGACGGAGCGCCTGGCCCTCACGATTCTCTGCCACAGCAGATATAGGCATACGCCTCGCCTGAGGGAAGGGGCGTGACGAGAATCACGAGGTATATCTAAAACGATTTCGAATAGATGAGCTTGTCGTCCCCGACGTTGTAGAAGTTCGGCACGCGCGCGACCTCTTCATAGCCGCTGCGCGCGTAAAACTCCCTCGTGGAACGATAAGTCTCGAGCGAGGAGGTCTCGATCAGCAGCATTCGGCCACCGCGCCGCCGCACTTCCTGTTCAGCGAAAGCAAGGAGCTTTCTGCCGTACCCACGCCGGTGTGCCGTTGCATCGACCGCGATCCAGTAGAGATCGTAAACACCTCTCGCCAGAGGTGTTGGTCCGATGCAGACGTAGCCATGGATCCCGCCGCGGTCCTCGAGCACGTGGACCAGGTAGTCGCTGTCGTTGCGCGTGAGGAGCGCGTCGTCGATCAGCTCCATCGCCGTGTCGATCTCCTCGACGGAGAAGTTGCCGGCGCCGCGAACGATCTCTTCGAGCCGATCGCGATCGGACGACTCGACTACGCGAATGTGGGGGACCCCCCGTGTAGTCAGCTCTTCAGCCAACCGTGGATATTCGGTCATGCGGCGCGCGTATGGTAATGCAGTGAGAGCGCAATTTCGAAGGAAACGAATTCAACATTCTGAATTCTTTACTCTTCCAGCCGCCCATACATCCGCTGCCGATAAACCTTCTCGTTAGCGGAGTCGCCCAAGAGGTGGAAGACGTCGGAGAGCTTGACGGTCGGCCAGTAGGAGTTGGGCTCGCGGCGCAGCGCTTCTTCGTACAGCGGGCGCGCCTGCGACGGTGCGCCTGACAGGAATAATGCGTCGCCGGCGCGCTCGGGCCAGCCTTGTTTCTCCGCGAATCGCGCGGCGCGGCTGAATGCGCCCTTCCACAGCAGGAGGAAGTAATACTGCTCGGCCAGATCGGGATCATTCGCCGGCGCCTTCCGCTCCAACCACTCCTCCGCGAGATCGAGATCGGCGATCGCGGCGATCATGCCGTAGCGAACGTCGTTCTTCAGCAGCGGCTCGAGCTCGTACCAGCGCTTCATCGCCGCGTCGTGATCGTTGCCGCGGATGAGCGCCATCAGCTCCGACATCGCAAAGATCGGCGCATTCGGACGCTCCCTGGCCAGCGATGCGAATTCTTTCGCGTCCATCCGCGCGCACGCCGAGCGCCATTCCTTCACGATCGGCTGCTGCTCCAGATCCTCTCCCGGCTTCAGACCAAAGTCGGCGAGCGACAACGCGGGCGGACAACCCGGGCTCTTCATCATCAACTGCTTCGCTTCGCGCCAGCGATCGATGAAGAGCTTGCGCCGCCCCGGCGCGACGAATGGTCCGAGGATGACCTTCTCGTCCGTTCCGATGATCACGTCGTCGACATAGAACGTCACGTTCGAATCGTCCTCGTACACCGAACCGACAAACGAGAATTTATCGACAGATGATTCGGGCGTGTTCACCGCGTTCGGCTGATCCTTCAGCGCGACGAGCGGCGCTTCGGTGCCTTCACGGTGAATGGTCAGGTCGTATGTGCCGTGCGGAATGTCGTAGCGGACATCGACGAGATACCAGACGAAGGGATCGACGCGGAAGAGACGCTTCGGCATGCTGTCGGAGACCTGATGCAGCACGCCATTCGTCGTCTTCAACCAGAAGGCGATGCCGTCCTTCGACAGCGTGAAGTGACTCGGACCGGCGAGCGCGATGTTGAGCGTCTGATCGGGATTGACCACGAGCATGGCGAAGTGGAAGAACAGCTCACCGGACTTGCGCTCGGGAAAGTAGCCCTGCAGCTCGGGGAAATCGCCGTCGCCGGCGACGTCGCGCAACTCGATCGAGCGATAGCCGCTGTAGCGGATGCTCGAGACGAGCCGCACGTGGCCCTTCGCATTTTGAAAGACCGCGAATGTGTCGGGCCCGGTGTCGGTCAACTCGTCGTCGAAGGAGTACTTGACGAGT
This sequence comes from Thermoanaerobaculia bacterium, assembly GCA_036001325.1. Classification (GTDB taxonomy): domain Bacteria; phylum Acidobacteriota; class Thermoanaerobaculia; order Gp7-AA8; family Gp7-AA8; genus DASVHS01. Next base: position 14,734 of record DASYUK010000154.1, on the reverse strand, counting down.
GTGGCGCCGGAGATCTCGCCGGCGCACAGAAGCAGCAGCGCGCTAAAGATTCTTCGCATACTCCGCGACCCACGTCTTCCACCGGTTGATCGATCGTCCGCGATCCTCGATCGATCCGTCCGCGTCGAATCCCTTGGTCTGGCCGGTATGAATCTGCAGGACCTGGATCGCAATCGCGCGCACCTGCTGCTTCGGGTCAGAGAGCGCGTCGATCACCTTCGCGTACAACCGCACCTTCTGCTTCTCGGTGAGATGAATCTGATCGTAGGCGAGCGCGCATGCCGCCTTGTCGCGAAAGAGCGCGTTCGGATCGTTGATCATGATGTTCGCGAGGATGTCGACGACCTCAGTATCGTCGCTGACGCGTCCGAGCGCCCACTGCACATGCAAGCGCAGATTCTGATTCTGCGTGTGAACGTCCTTCAGCAGTACTGCCCGCGCCTCGGGCGACTTCCATCCGATCGTGTAGAAGATCCGCGCGATCGCCGCGCGATCCTCCTCCGACGACGACCTCGTGTAGATCTGGACGAGGTGCGGAAGGATATCCGGCCCGAACGCTTTGAGGCGCTGCACCTCTTCATAACCGACTTTGTCGAGAGGCGTGATCGCCGTGCGAACCTGCTGTTCCGTGACAGCGAGCAGAAACAGAGCGATTGTAGCGAACATAGATATTAAGGATAGCGGCTCTGCTGATGAGACACGCCAGTACCCCGTATAAAAACCGCAAAAAGCGGATTCCTCAGGCCGCGCCGAACAATCGTGGCCGGACGCGCGAGCGAGGGTAACGATACTCGTCGTATCGAATCGCGCTCCGGAGAAGATCCCGCCTCAGATATTCGATCTTCACCGCTCGCGCCGGGTCTCGCAGCAAATGGCGCAACGACTCACGACTCAGAACGATCGAGCGCAGTCTGAGCGATCGGCCGCGGACGGTGTAACAGATCGCTTCGCTCTCTTCGGAACAGAGGCGCAGCGCTCCCGGCAGCAGGACGCTGACGATCTCGTCGGCCAACTGCATTTCGTTTGATGTGCTCATTCAATCTCATAAATGGGGTCAGGTCTGTCCTTCGTCCTTTTTTCTTCAGGTCGTAGAAAAAACGAGCAAAGCAAAGACCTGTCACCATCCACGACCTGCTTTTTCTTCAGCCCGTAGAAAAAAGGACGAAGGACAGACCTGACCCCCATTTCAATCCCGCGTCAGGACTTCGTGGCTCAGCGAGATGACCTTCTGATCGGTAAACGTGATCCAGGTCATCATCTTGTTCTCGTAGCTGGTGAGATAGCCCCACGACTCGGTCAAGGCGCCGACCTCGCGTCGTTCCGCATCGTGTCTCATGATCGTGCGAACGGCAGCCGATGTCTGCCCTTTGTGGATCTGCGAGATGACGGTCGCGTTGAAGATCGCGTTTCCGCAAGCCTGCGCATCCCGGCGATCGGGGTAGCACGGCCGAATATCGCCCGCCACGTTCATCCGGCCGACGGGCAGTGTGATGTCCGTCGCTGTCGTGCAGCCAGTCAGAGCGAGCGAGGCGATCAGTACGATAGGAGACGTCTTCATGGAAACCTCCGCGGTCGGATGGTACCGGTAGCGGCGAGCGGAGTCTGTGCAAAACAGGACAGGGATGCCCCCGCGGTGCTATGTTGGATTGCAGTGCGCGTGAATCGAACGAAGGCGGCGTTTGATCCCGTGGGGTTCCTCGAGCAGACAGGTGTGGGCAGGACGCTCGTTGATCTGAGGAAGAATCAGATTCTCTTCTCCCAGGGTGATCCTGCTGATGCCGTGTTTTACATTCAGAAGGGCAACGTCAGGCTCACCGTCGTCTCGGAGCGCGGCAAAGAGGCCACGGTCGGTTTGCTCGACGCCGGCAACTTTGTCGGGGAATCATGCATCGCCGCCGCTGAGCGACTGCGCATGGTGACCGCGACGGCGCTCACCCGAACCACTCTGCTGCGGATCGAAAAAAAGGAGATGATCCGAGTCCTGCACGAGGAGCATGCGTTCTCCGACGTCTTCGTTTCGTTCCTGCTCGCCCGGAACGTTCGCATCCAGGCGGATCTCGTCGATCAGCTTTTCAATTCCAGCGAAAAGCGATTGGCGCGCGTGCTGCTGCTGCTCGCTCATTTCGGCAAGGAATCCACGGCGGAGAACGTCATCCCCAAAATCAGTCAGGAAGTTCTCGCGGAGATGATCGGCACGACGCGCTCACGCGTGAACTACTTCATGAACCGGTTTCGAAAGCTGGGATTCATCGACTACAACGGCACTCTCGAGGTGCACAGCTCACTTCTCAACGTGATCATTCACGACTAGTTGCCTGTGCCGTCTTGAACAGATTGCAAGCCTGAACACCGATATTGTCACTGGTGACCCGTGCGCGCACTCACCTTGATCTTTCTGTGTCTTCTCATTCCATCTGCCGGGCATTCGCAGATGGATGTGGTCGACCTCACTCCGGTTTTCCAGGGCGGCGGCATCGACATCGACGGGCTCATGGTCTACAAGGTCGGGGACATCGTCCTCATCCGCGGCAGGACTTCCGATACCGCCATGGCCACGGAGGCAGGCCGCTTCGCAAAGAGCCTCGGATATCAGCGCGTGTCAAATCTCATCGTGATCGTGTCCGACATTGCGATCGAGCGCGTTGCCGGGCGCGCGTTGGACATGGCGCGACCGCTCGAGGGATGCCGCTTTCAAGTCAGTTCACGGAAAGGCGTCGTGAGCCTGCGGGGACACGTGGGGCGAGAGATTCAAAAAGACTACGCGGTCGCGCTGCTCCGCAAGATCGATGGAGTCAAAGCGGTGCACTTCGACTGACCGCCTCACCCCGTATTGCGCATTCCCGCGGCGATGCCGTTGACCGTCACGACGAACGCGTCGCGCAGCGACTCATCGCCGCTCCGTAGTCGGCGCAGCACCTCGGCCTGAACCAGATTGATCGGATCGACATACGGATTGCGCACGTCGATCGATCGACGCAGCACGCGATTCGTTTCCAGCAGTCGCTTGTGCCCGGTGACGCGGTGCACGCCGTCGATCGTTCGCGCCAGCCGCCTGCGCAGATCTTCCCCGATCGGTTTCAGCTCGTCGGGCACGAGCAGCCGATCGTAATACGCCGCGATCTGCGCTTCGGCCTTCGCCAGCACCATCTCGATCAGCTCGATCGTCGAGCGGTAGAACGGCCACTCTTTCGGTGGAGCGCCGCCGCCCTCGGCGGCGTCAATCGCGTCATCGACGCCGAGCCACGACGGCAGCAGCAGCCGGTTCTGCGTCCACGCGAACTGCCACGGGATCGCGCGCAGCGACTGCACACCTTTCTTCGTATCGCGTCGCGCCGGACGGCTGCCGATGTTCATCTCGGCGAGCTCGATCTCCGGCGTCGCCGTGCGAAAGTAATCGAGAAATGCCGGCGTCTCGTAGACGATCTTCCGATAGCCACGCGCGGCCGCCTCGGACATCTTCTCGATCGACGCGCGCCACTCCGGCCGCGGCGGCTCCGAAGGCACGAGCGTCGCGTCGAGCGTCGCCGTCGTGTAGACCTCGAATGTGCGCAGCGCGATGCCGGTCAGTCCAAATTCGGCCTGGATCATCTCGCCTTGCACGGTCACACGCAGACGTCCTTCGACTGAGCCCGGCGGCTGCGAGCTGATCGCGAGATACGTTGGACCGCCGCCGCGCCCGACGCTTCCGCCGCGCCCGTGGAAAAGTGTCAGCTCGACGCCCGCTTCGCGACATGCGGCGACGATCTGCTCCTGCGCCTTGTACAGCTCCCACGCGGCGGTGAAACGCCCGGCTTCTTTCGACGAATCGGAGTAACCGATCATCACTTCCTGGCGGTTGTTGATCAGCGTTCGATACTCCTCGTTACCGAGGAGCCGTCGTATCGTCTCGCCGGCGTGTCGCAGATCGTCAATCGTTTCGAAGAGCGGAACGATGCGCATCTTGTTCTGCAGCTTGGCCACGTTGAGGACGTCCGCCGGCTCGCGCGCCATCGTGATGACATACGCCCCGAGCGATTCGTCGTCGATCTCCTCGATCATGCGGAACGTCTCGAGGTCCGCCTTCTCGATTTCGCCGAGCGGCTCGCCGCGCTCCATGGCATCGAGCAATCGCGCGTGGCGCGATGCCTCCTGCCGGATGTCGAGCCGCACGAGCGTCAATCCGAAACAATGCACGCGGCGGATCAGATCGAGCAGCCTTCCCTCAGCGATCAGTGCGTTACCGGTCTCGTGCAGCGATCGCCAGCAGGCGAGGAGCGGTTCGAGCAGTTGCGCACTCCGCAACCGCGGAACCGCGGAACTTCGCAACCCCTCTTCGATCGACTTGCGCGCGTCAATCAACTCATCACGCACTTTCTTCAACACCGCGCGATACGGCTCAAACGAACATCCCGCCAGCGCTTCCAGCTCCTCCGATCCGCGCGCCATCGAAAGATCCACGCGGAGCGCATCGAGCTCGCGGATGTACAGATCGCACGCCATCCATCGCGACAGCAGGCACGCGTCGCGCGTGACCTGAGCGGTCACCTTCGGATTGCCGTCGCGATCGCCGCCGATCCACGAGCCGAAACGCAGCGGCGCGGCGTCGAGTGGCAGCGCGCGGCCGGTGTGCTTGCGCAGAGCCTCATCGAGAACGCGGAGGAACTGCGGCAACGCATCGAACAGCGTCTGCTCGAAGACGAAGAGACCGCCCTTCACCTCGTCGAGCGGCGTGGGGCGCTCGTGCCGCACTTCATCCGTCTCCCACGACGATGTGATCTCGCGCCGCAACTCATCAACCGCTTCGCGCTTCTCCGGCGCGGTGAGATCGATGTGGTCGAGGCGCGCCAGGAGATCGGCGATGCGGCGCTGCTTCTGGAGCAGCGTGCGCCGCATGACCTCGGTCGGATGCGCGGTGAGGACCAGCTCGATCCGCAACGACGTCACCGCCTCGAACAGCCGATCGGCCGAGATGCCTTGCGAGCGCAAACGGCCGAAGACCTCGCCGCACGATCCGCGTTGCGGCTTCGCTTTCGCTCCGCGCTGATACTCGCGGCGTCGACGCACGCGATGGTGCTGCTCGGCGACGTTTGCGAGATTCAGAAAATGCGCGAAGGCGCGCGCCACCGGTAGCGCTGCATCGGTCGGCAATCCCGCGAGCAATTTCGCCAGCGCATCGAAATCCTTCGCGTGTCCGGCCCGCGCGCTCTTCGCCAGCGCGCGTACGCGCTCCACCATCTCGTAGAGCTCCACCCCCTCCTGCGCCCGCAGCGTCTCGCCGAGAAGATCGCCGAGGAGGTGGATGTCGTCGCGAAGGGGTTGGTCGGAAGAATGTCGTACGTTGCGGGTCACAGGTCGCAAGGTGAAATGGATATTTTCGCCCAAATGCCCACGGTACCTACGACCCACGACCTGCTACCAAAGTTGTGCGCTGCATCACTACCGCGGGAGGACTGCCAGGCGCATCCTTATCCCCGCAAGTGCAGATCGAAGCGCTTTCCATCGATTCGGTCACTGATCGCCTCAATCGTTTCGCACACGAGTTCGCGGAAGTGGGGTTGGAGCAGACCGCACCGCGGCTCACCGAGCTGCTCGATGTCGTCGAGAATCTGCGCCTTCAGTATCCCGAACATCATCGCCTCGCTTACGTCCACTCCCTGATCCTCCGTCTCCTCGGCCGTGTCGAGGAGGGCCTGGCAGTCGCGCGCGAGGTGCTGGCGGACGCCAGCGATTTCGATTCGATCATCGGCCTGGCCACGGCCCTTCGCGAATCGGGAAAACTGGAAGAGGCGGTCGCCGTATACGAGCGCGCGCACCGCGTCGATCCGACCAGCTCTTCGGTGCTCCTCGACATCGGCGATATCTATTTCGAGCTCGATCAGATCGGCAACGGGATGAAGGCATATCAGCAATCATTGCAGCTCGAGCCCGCGTCGTGGGCGATCGCGAGTATCGAGTACGGACGTTTGCGGATCAGCGGCGATCCTGCTCATCTCGATCATCTGGATGATCTCGCGGCGGCCGGCAACGAAAGAGCCGCGCTCCTGGCGATGGCCGCGACGCCGTTCTTCGGATTTCTGCCGGCTCCGACGGATGCGACGATCGTCATGTTGAGGCAGATCGATCTGCGCGGACCGGTGCGCGGCTCCGTTCAGATCGCTCTGACCGGCAACGAGCCGGCGTCGTCGAAGTTAGCTTTGTCCCGCTGGGCCGCGACCAAGCGTCAAAACGGCGTGCAAGTGACGATTGCCGATGTACAGACATCTGCGCCAGTGTCGGCGCCAATGGTCGAAATCCTCGCCTCGATTCCCTACGATGCGAACCGCTGGTTCGAGCTCGCGCGGGAATCGAAGGTGCCGAGCATCGAAGATCTCACCGCCTGCATCGCGAATCCTCCCGAGAACGGTCGTTTCAACCCATGGACCTGGATCCAGCGAATGCAATTCGCCGCGGCGATGATGATCGCGGCGTTCGATCTCGATGTGCCGTGGAAGGATTCGCAACGCCGCCAGAGCCTGCACGCACTGATCCACGGCCCGCTCGACTGGAGCAGCACCGCCGCGATCATCGCGCTCACCACGGCAGTGATCAACGGCGTCGCCGATCCGGATGAAGCGCAGCAGTGGCTCGTGAAGATGACGGAACGCTCGGAGGACGAAGCTCTGGTCTTCGCGCTGCTGACGTTCGCGAATCTCGAGCCCACGCTTCGCGAACAACTACGCGCCCGCCGCGCCAGTGCACTGTCGCGCTGAATTCTATCCGTTAGAGGGTGTGTAATCCCCGCCCACCGATCACTCCCAACGCATGGAGTTCATCAAGGTCAAGTATCCCAACGCGCGCACTGTCTTCATCGACGGCGAAGACAACGGGAGCACCGGCGAGAAGCTTCGCGTCGAGGAGGGCAAGCACACGATCAACCTCGGCGATCCGCGCGATTACAAACCGAAATGGCGGCGGCCGACGGTCACCGGGACGACGTCGATCAATCCGATGATCATCGAGTTCGAGAAGGATGGCTAACAAAGGTCGCTGGTCGCCGGTAGCAGGTCTCGCCATCTTCCTCACGGCGTGTGCGACCTACACGCCTAACGCTGCGCTGCAGCACTACGACAAGTCGTACGGCTATCGCTTCTCGAAATTCGCTGCGACCGGGAACGAGGACGAGACGTTCCTGATCCTGGCGTTTTCCGGCGGCGGGACGCGTGCGGCCGCGCTCGCGTACGGCGTGCTTCAAGAGCTGGCGAAGACGAACATCAAAAGCGGCACTCTCCTCGACGAAGTCGACGTCATCTCCTCGGTCTCCGGCGGAAGCTTCACCGCCGCGGCGTATGCGCTCGCCAGGAAGATGCCGCTCGACAGGTTCGAGCGCGACTTTCTCCGCCACGATGTGCAGGGCGATCTCGTCCACGCCGCACTTAACCCGCGCAACTGGCTGCGGCTGCTGTCGCGGCGATTCAGCCGCATCGATCTCGCGACCGAGTACTACGACGAGCACGTCTTCGCGAGAAAGACGTTCGCTGATCTGCCCACCCGCCGCCCTTACATCATCCTCAACGCCACCGAGATGGACCTCGGCGCTCGCTTCGAGTTCACGCAGGAGCAGTTCGATCCGATCTGTTCCGATCTCGAGCGGATGAAGATTGCACGCGCTGTCGCCGCGTCGTCCGCGTTTCCGGTCCTGCTCACCGCGGTCACATTGCGGAACTACAAAGGTTGCTCGTACGAAGAACCGCAGTGGGTCGCCAACGCGATGGAGGATCAATTCGTCAATCCCACAAGATTCCGCACGGCGATGGAGTTGCGCGCGTACGCCGATCCACAGCGCCGCTTCCTGCAACTGATCGATGGCGGCGTCGCCGATAACATCGGCCTGCGCGGACCGATCCGCGCACTCTCATCGAACGATCCCGGCTTCTCCGTCTTGCGCCTGATGAATCGCGGCAAGGTGAAGCGCGTCGCAGTGATCGTTGTCAACGCGGAGAAGGAAGGTGGCATCACACTCGATCAAAACGAGCAGCCACCCAATCTCGCAGAGACGCTCAGCACCATCGCGAACACGCCGATGGCGAACTATTCGTTCGACACGGTCGAGCTTCTGCGCACCGACATCGAGAACTGGAACAAGGACGCGGCCATCGCGCCCGACCTCCGCCCCGTCGCGTTCTATCGCACGCATGTCACGTTCGCGTCGCTCCCTGCGAACGAGCGCAAGTTCTTCGACTCGCTCCCCACGAGCTTCTCGCTGACGAACGGTCAGATCGATGCGCTGCTGAAAGTCGGCGCGCGCCTTCTGCATGAGTCAGCCGATTTCGAGAAGCTCATCCGCGATCTGCAATAGGTCGTTGGTGGCAGGTCGTGTGGGCCTTATCGCCCAAATGCTTCATGACGCATGCGTTCTGGCACACATACTGCGAGGATCAAGAGTGGGTTTGTGGCGCGGTTCGGTAGCAGCCGCGCCTCCGGGGACAACGTGGATCCGAATATGCGCCGTACCGATGGCGGCGATCTTGACGATACGGGTCGTATTCTGCGCCGCGCAAGGCGTCTGCGTGTGGTGTCGGTGGGCGTGGCGATGATCACGGTCGGCCTGTTCGGGTTGCTTCTGGCGCCGACGCTCGATGAGCGTTTCAGCATCCGCACCACGCGGGTGTTCGAAACGCTCATCGTCGGCGCCGCTTTACTTCTCGTCACCGAGCCGCTCTCCCGAATGTTGAAAAAATCGGTGATCGAGCTGCACAACGTGCGTGAGGCGTGGCGTCTCGAAGCGATTCGCGACTACGTCACCGGCCTCTTCAATCGCCGGCATTTCGAAGGACGCCTCGACGAAGAGGTCGCGCGCAGTCATCGTCACGGCAATCCTCTCTCGCTGATCATGACCGACGTCGATCATTTCAAGAAGGTCAACGATCGCCACGGCCATCAAGCCGGCGATGCCGCACTCCGTGAGCTGGCCAAGCGCATCAAGAAGATGTTCCGTCGTGAAGACGTGGTCGCACGGATGGGAGGCGACGAGGTGGCGATCCTCCTTCCCGACACGTCGATCGACGAGTCGATCGACAAAGCGGAGCAGTTGCGCGAGCACGTCGCCGCGGAGCCGGTCGTCATCGAGGATGCGAGTGCACCGCTGCCGGTCACGATCAGTTGCGGCGTCGCCGCAGTCGACGAGTGGACGAGCTCTGAGGATCTCGTGCGCCGCGCCGATGCGTCGCTGTACGAGGCCAAGAAGACACGCAACTCCGTGGCGGCGGTGGGCGCAGGGGAGGACGAGGCGCGGGCGGTCAAGTAGCCGAAGTTACAACGACTTCGTATTGTCTTTCGGATTGCGATCGATCAGTTTGTGGTAGGGATCGATTCCCGCGCGCGCCGGCTTCTCGCTCACGACGATCTCGAATGACTCGATCGGTTTCGTGATGTGCCGCTTCTCCATGAACAGCGGTTTGCCGAGGTTTTCTTTCTTGCCGGCGGCGAAGACGCCGATGTCGATCCAGTCGTCGATCGGCACCGGCTTCTCTTCTCCCTTCGCATCGCTGCGAAGCTTCGTCGACGCTACCGTCAGCTTGACGACGTACTTGCCGTCGGCGCGCTTCGTCGCCGTGGCCTCGCGCGTCTGGTTGTCGTACAGGACGATCCCTTCGAAGAGATCGGTGACGACGCTCTGATACTCGGGAGGCGTCACCTCACGGAAGTCACGGACCAGCTCTCCTGCCGTCGTGTACGGCGGTCCGGAGAATGCGTGATCACGGATGAATTTGCGCAACGCGGCGTTGACCCTCTCCTCGCCGATGTAATCGCGCAGTGCGTACATGACGAGACTTCCTTTGCGATAGTGGATGTACGGCTGGTTTTCCACCTGCGACAGCGGCATCTCCTTCACGAGCTCATCGCCGCGGTCGCGTAGATAGCGATCGAGCTCGTAACGGAGAAACTTCTCCATCTTCTCGCGCCCGTACTCTTTCTCCATCACCATCAGCGCGGAGTATTGCGCCATCGTCTCGACGAGCATCGTCGCGCCCTGCACGTTCCCGCCGATCACCTGATGTGCCCACCACTGATGCGCCACCTCATGCGCGGTGACGTAGAAGACGTAATCGATCTGCTCCTTGTCGCGGAGATCGGCGATGAACCCGATTCCTTCCGAGAACGGGATCGTGTTCGGGAACGACTGCGCGAACGTCGAGTAGCGTGGGAACTCCAGGATGCGAACCTGCTTGTGCTGATACGGGCTGAAATTGCGCGTGTAGTAGTCGAGCGACTTCTTTACCGCGTAAATCATCCGGTCGACGTTGTAGGGATGCTTCGGGTCGTAGTAGATCTCGATGGCCACAGGGCCTTCTCCCTCCGGGAGAAGGTGCGGCGAAGCCGCGGATGAGGGGCGTAATTTCTCGCCAGACTCGTGCCCCTCACCCGGCCTTCGGCCACCCTCTCCCGAAGGGAGAGGGCTCCATGTGTCCCGCTTCACCGCATACCTCGCCGACAGATAGGACCAGAACGCGAGAATCGGTGACGTCGTCTTGTAGTGAAAGTAGCGCCGGCCGTTCGCGGTCCACGTTCGCTGCAGATATCCGGGAGCGAGAGCGATCTGATCGGGCGAGGTGCTCACGGTCGTGTCGAGATCGATCCAATCCGCCTCGCGCGAGATCTGGTTGTTCATGCGAGCCTGCAGATCGCTCTGCGGCTTCATCCGCTCGATGGGCGCGAGTCCATACTTTCGCCGCTTATTGCGGTCCTCCAGCTCGATATGCTCGTTGTAGCCGAGATGAGGGAAGTAGCCGAAGTTGTTGATGAACGTGCCGTTCTCTACGACATTCGTGTTCGACTGGCCGTTCACGAATCCTCGCGCCGCGTAGCGCATGTGAAAGCTCATCGGCAGCGTCGCCCCTGGCGCGAGCGGTTGTGCGAGCGTGTACATGCGATAGCCGGCCTGCTTGTCGTCGCTGCGGATCTTCGCGCCCGGAATCGTGACGTCGGCGACCGCAAGATCGGAGTTGTACGTCACGTGGACGTCCGCGATCGGCTTTGCGGTCTTGTTCACGATCGTATAGACGCCGCGGATGTCGAGCGCGCGCCGCTCCGGATCGAGATCGACATCGGCTTTGACGGCTGTGATCCGAGGCTGCGGCAGGCCCTGAAACTTTTTGTATTTCTTTTCGGCATCGGCTTGCCGGCGCTCGCTGTCTTTCGTGGTTCGGTACTCGTTGAGGACGTTCGTGTTGTAGTAGATGTAGCAGCCGGTCGCGACGAAAGCGAGCAGGCAGAATGCGAGAGCCGCAGCGGCGGGCCCGCTCAGTCTCGCTCGAGCCGCGCGCACGCGCTGGCGAAACGCGGCGTCGGTCCCGCGAACCCAGAAGAGATGTCCGGCTACGATGAGCATGGCGGTGAATAGCATCCAGTAAGTGAAGAACACCAGCCGCGGGATGACGAAGTGGCCCCATCCGTTCATGTCTGAGTAGTCGCCGGGCGGTGTGCTGGCGAATGAATAGAGACGATGTTCGAGATTGAGGGCCGGCAATGCGCTGTCGAGCACGACGTACAGCAGCATGCCGAAGAAGCCGAGGTATTTGTTGTTGAGCAGAATCTGCAGGGTGAAGGCGAGGCCGGCCAGTAGCAGAACAATCGGCGCAATCTCCAGGACGAGCCCCTTCCCATACACGCCGAGCTCGTAGTGGTGGAAGCCCTTGGCCGTCTGGATCGTCAGCGTCGTGAGCATCGCCACCGCGATCGAGATCGCCGAGATGATCGCGAGCGCCGTCAGCTTCGCCGCCCAGAGAACCCACGTCGGCACCGGCATCGCGTCGGTGACTTCGTTGAGTCGCAACGTCCGTTCGCGGAAGACGAGATCGCCCGCATAGAACGCGGCGATGATCACCGCGAACAATGCGAAGGCGTTGTTGATCACTCTCACCATCACCGCGGTGACGGGATAAAGCGGCGTGCCGAAGGCGCGGCCGACAGCCACGGAGTTGCCCCAGATGTTGAAGACGCCGAGGAGCACGATGATGACGAAGGGGATGCTCTTGATGACCGCTTTCGTCTCGATCCGCGTCGTCGCGAGATACTGACGAAGGGATGCAGCGCGGCCGAAAGTCTGCGTCATTCCGAGCCGCGCAGACGGCGAGGAATCTGGGAGGGGGGCCGGCTCACCACCGCCCAGATTCCTCGCGCTCTTCGGCGCTCGGAATGACTTCGTCGGATCGAACTTCCAGAGCGTGATGCCGAGGACCAGAAGTCCGATGGCGACCCAGAGAATCCGATTCAAAAGAAACGGTCCGCCCATCGGTAGGATCTGCGTGTTCTTCTGAAAGACCGTCCAGTAACGCGTGGCCAGGAAGAAGGAGCTCACGCCGAACGGATCGAGCACGCTGACGATTCGCTCGTTCTCGATGTCGCGCATGAGCGCGCGCGAGACGAAGTAGAGGACGAAGAACGCGACGACGCTCGAGTACGTCGCCATCATGCTGCGCGTCAGCGCGGCGACGGAGAAGAAAATCGCGCCGATGAGGAAGAGCGTCGGCACTACGATGAAGAAGAGAGAGAACACATACGGTTTCAGCGCGAAGGGGCCGAGCCGCTCCTTGTCGATCCACGGCATGAGGCTGCCGATCATGATCGCCAGCACCACGCCGAGGTAGACCATCACGCCGACGGCGAAGGATCCTAAGAATCGTCCGACGAGGTATTGCCAGAGGCGGATCGGGGAGCTGAAGAAAAGCGCGTCGGTGCCGAGCTCGAAGTCGCGATGGACGGCGTTGGCGACGAACGCGGTCGTCGTCAGAACACCGAACACGCTCATCACCAGCAGGAACTGCATGATCACGAACGGCGCATTGCGATTCACGTTGCCGACGCCGCCGCCGATCACGACGGCATCGCTCGTGACCGCCGAGAACGTGAGCAGAAAGAAAAGCGCCGTCAGAATGTAGAAGAGCGGCTGCTTCAGATGATATCGGAGCTCGAAGCGTGCAATCGCGTTGGTCATCTTCTTAATGTGCTCAGTGCTCAGTGCGCGGTGCTACGGAGCACCGAGCACCGAGCACTCGTTAAGCGGCCTTATGCAATGTCGAAAAATAAACATCTTCGAGGCTAACCGGCACCGGCTCGAAAGAGGCGTCCGGCCTCTCATCGGCGAAGACATGAACGACAGTCTTGCCGGCGACGAGACGCGTCGAGATGACGGCATGCTCCTGTTGATACGTCGCGAGCTGCTCTTTCGGAATGACGCGCTGCCAGATCTTTCCCTCGATCGCCTGCATCGCTTGCGCGGGATCGCCCTCCACGAGCACGCGGCCGAAAGAGATGATGGCCATCTTGCTGCAGAGATCACTCACGTCTTCGACAATGTGAGTCGAGAGAATCACGACGACGTTCTCGCCAATCTCGGCGAGGAGATTGTGGAAGCGAACGCGTTCACCCGGATCGAGCCCCGCCGTCGGCTCATCGACAATGATCAGCCTCGGATTTCCAAGAAGGGCTTGAGCGATGCCGAAGCGCTGGCGCATTCCGCCCGAAAAGGTGCCGAGCTTTTGCTTGCGCACATCGTAGAGATTCGTGCGGTGAAGCAGCGCGGCGACGACTTCCTTCCGCTCTGATCGCTTGTGAACGCCTTTGAGGATCGCAAAGTGATCGAGCAAATCCTCGGCTGACACACGCGGATAGACGCCGAACTCCTGCGGCAGATAGCCGAGGATCTTGCGCACTTCATCTTTCTCACGGAGCACGTCGAGGCCATTGAGAGTGATCGATCCCGAGTCTGCTTCCTGCAGCGTGGCGACCGTGCGCATCAGCGTCGACTTCCCGGCGCCGTTCGGGCCGAGGAGCCCGAACATCCCGGTGGGAACGGTGAGCGTGACGTTCTGCAAGGCACGCACGCCGTTGGGATAGGTCTTCGACAGATCGTCGATTCGAAGCTCGAGCGACATCGGATCACCTCGCTGAATTTTTTACGATGCCCAAGCATAACGGGTTTCCGTCATGCTAGCGGCGCACCGCACGCCGTTTCGGCGTCGTCGTCAGGCGCAGATCGAGAGTCGCCAGACCGCGCGTGGCGACGTAGAACGGTTTGGTCGTTCCTTTCACAAGCCCGGCCGAGTAGGGGAGAGGTGCTGTCGCTTCGCCGCGCGCGGCGAAGTATTCGAGGAGCGCCATCTCGTCGTCGTTCAGCAGTCTGTCGCGGCTGATCACGACGGTCCCGACGCGAAACGATTTCTTCGACGTGCTCGTATCGGGAAGCCGCGGTCCGTGTGTGGCGATGATGTCCTGGACCGTGATCGTCGTGCCGGCCATCGTGCAATCGGTGCACGTCGTCCCCTCGAGCACGACTCCGGGCGCAACCTGCGACGCCGGAAGAAGACCCATGAGATAGAGATCGAAGTCGGAGAACTCTTTTGTGCCCGGCCGGCTTGTCACTCTGTACATACCGTTGCCGGCTGGCTCGATCGCGAAGTTGAACTCACCGCCGACGATTCCACCCGGAATGTTGAAGCCCATCACTCCGGTCGCCATCGTCGACGGTGGCCAATGCGGTCCGGGTGTCAGCTTCGGATGTTGCACATAGTTGATCCATTGATGGCCGGTCTCGTGCGAGAACGCCGTCTCTGCTGTATCGAAGTAAGAATCGATCGGAAAGACAGTGATTCCGAGCAGCCGGCCGGCGCTGCCATATTGCGAGGAGTTGTTGTCGAGACTCATGCCGATGCCGGCGACATCGTTGCGGATCGGCGCATGATTGCGGTTCCTTGATAACTCGGAACAGTGAAGACGA
>DASYUK010000153.1:0-24741 GCA_036001325.1 Thermoanaerobaculia bacterium | reverse complement strand
GATGCGGTTGCGCGTCGTCTGCGGCTTGCTCGAGACGATCGAGACCTTACGCCCGAGGATGCGGTTGAGGAGTGTCGACTTGCCGGCGTTTGGGCGGCCGACCAGCGCAACCACGCCGAAACGCGGTTTTCGTGCTTCTTGTCGGCGATGTTCTTCTGCGAACTGGCGGCGATTCTACACCCGCGGTAGATGACCCAAAATCAACGGCAAAGGCCGTAGAACGCGCCGAATCGGGTCGAGCGCGAACCCGAGAGCCTCCAGAGATACCACACCCAAAAGCGCACTGTCCCCGCTCTCGCCAAAGATCACTGGCGAAGCGGCGCGATTTCCATCGACGATGAACGTTGCATCGCCGATTCGCCGCGTGATCTCCGTCCCATCAGCGAGCATGAACGCGCGCTCGCCATGTGGCCGAATCCCGAGGCGTTCCAGCGTCTTCGAAGGGATGACCGAATAGATCGCACCTGAGTCGATGAGCAGTTTCAGTGTCACCGCCTTCTTTGGGCGCGCGGGGTTTGCCACACCTACGCGAAGATGCGTGAGTCCCATGGCGCTCATTCTACCGTTCGTCCAACGGCCACTGTAGCTCGCCGAGGAAACGCTCGTCTTCGCGCCATCTTTCATGAACTGCGACATGGAGGTCGAGAAAGATCCTGGCGCCGAGGATCGATTCGAGCTCGAGGCGCGCTTCGGTACCGATCTGCTTCACCATCGCGCCCCCTTTCCCGATGACGATCGGCTTCTGCGAGTCGCGTTCGACGACAATCGTCGCCCAGATGCGGATCAGGTTCTTCTCTTCATCTTCCTCAAATCGATCAACAGAGACTGCCGTTGTGTATGGCAGCTCGTCGGACGTGTGGTGCAGGACCTTTTCGCGGATGATCTCCGCCGCAAAAAATCTCTCCGGCTGCGTCGTGTAATCCTCGGTCGGATAGATCGCTTCTCCCGGTTTCATGTTGGCGAAGAGAATGTCGACCAGCTCATCGACCCCCTCACCTTTCGCTGCGGAGATCGGAATGATCTCGTCGAACAGATCGAGTGAGCCGTAGCGCTCCATCAGCGGAAGGAGCTTGTGCTTCTTGAGCAGATCGATCTTGTTGAGCAGCGCGATCCGCTTCGTCTTGGGGTTCTGCTCCTTCTGTTCGCGCATCAGATTGACGACGTATTCGTCGCCCTTTCCGAAGGCCTCCGCGGCGTCGACGAGCAGGGCCACGACATCGGCCTCGCCGAACGTCGAGCGGACGTGATCCATCATCCGTACATTGAGCTTGTGCAGCGGACGATGAATGCCCGGCGTGTCGAGAAAAGCGATCTGGCCGCGCTTCTCATTGAGGATGCCGACGATGCGGTTGCGCGTCGTCTGCGGCTTGCTCGAGACGATCGAGACCTTACGCCCGAGGATGCGGTTGAGGAGTGTCGACTTGCCGGCATTGGGACGGCCGACGAGAGCGACGACGCCGAAGCGAGGCTTCTTCTGTGGAGCGCCGGCGCCCCCGGCGGCGCTGACGGGCGGTTTCGCCGCCGAGGGCGGCGGCGCTCCACCACCGAGCCTGTTCTTAGGCATATTCCTCCTCCTCCCCCTCCGGCCTCCAGTCCGGATCGCGTGACACTTTGACGCGATAAATCCGGCGCCGGTCCGCGCGATCGACTTCGAATCGATAGCCGTTCTTCGTCACCACCGTGCCGGCGCTCGGTACGCGGCCGAGCATCGTGAAAATCAGGCCTGCCACGGTTTCGTAATCTTCGGCGGCGAGTTGGGCGTGCAGCGTCTCTTCGAGTTGCTCGACGCGCACGAGTCCGCTCACGAGATAGTTGCCGTCGCCCAGATCGACGATCGTCGTCTCTTCTTCTTCGTGTTCATCAGCGATGTCGCCGACGATGCCCTCGATGACATCTTCGATCGAGATGAGCCCCGCGGTGCCGCCGAATTCATCCACCACGACCGCAACCTGCACGTGCTCGCTCTGAAATTCGCGCAGCAATTCCGAGACCTTCTTCGTCTCCGAAACGAAAAACGGCGGCCGCGCCAGTTCCGCGACAGGAAGATCCTCCCCTTTGAGTATCGCGTCGTACATCTCCTTGATGTGGACGATGCCGGTGATCGTATCGATGCTGTTGTGATAGATCGGAATGCGCGAGTACTTCGACTCGCTGAACAGACGCGCCAGCTCGTGCATCGGCCGGGAAGTGTCGAAGCCGAGGACATCGATGCGCGGGGTCATCAGCTCGTGAGCCATGCGATCGCCGAAATCGACGATCTGGTGCACGAGCCTCCCCTCCGGACCTTCGAGGATCCCTTCCTCCTCGCCGACGTCGATGTATGCCTGCACCGCCTCTTCGGTCGGCTCTTCATCGACGGCCGCCTCTTCCGCTTCGCGATCGAGACGCGCGGCCAGACGTCGCAGCGGATAGAGGATCGGCCAGAAGAGATAGAAGAAGAAGTACGAGATCGGGATGGCTCCGCGCAACGCAATCAGGGCCGCCTGGTCGGGAATGAGGGCAAGGATAAATTTCCAGACGAGAATGATCGCCGCCCAGACCAGCGTTGCAATAAGGATGGCGCGCGGTCTGCCCAGATGATTCAGAAGTGACATGAACGTGGAAGCGACGGCCCCGATCAGTGCGAGCTGCAAGAGGGCGCCGCTGACGAGCTGGAAGTTGTCCGGATCGTAACTGAGCCACCTGCTGCTCTCGGTGTCGTCGAGGTCGGTGGTCAGGCGGCGCAGTCCGACAGGGCTGAGCTGATGGATGAAGTGGCGGGTGGCATCAAAGATGAGAAAAAGGATCCCGCAAAGGGTGGAACTCAGCACCCAGTAGAATTGCAGGTTGGAGGTGCTACTTCCCATCCCCGGTCGGGGCGGATTCTATAGGAGGCATCGATGCATTTCGCTACGCTGTTGATCCTCGCCACCACGCTCGTGTTGCATTCCGGCGATCGCATCAGCGCCGAAGGTCCGATCACACAACAAGATGGCGTCGTCATCTTCCGCTCCGGCGGCGCGCTCTATTCGATGCCTCTGTCGGAAATCGATGAGGCGGCTACGAATGCTGCGAACGCCTCGGCTGAAATTTCGCCGAAACCCGCGCCGAAGCCGTTGAAGGTCTCGCCTGCCGAGCGCATGCGGCTCCTCAAAGAGCTCGAGCAAAACCATTACGGCAAGCCGGCGACCGAACAGCGGATGGATACGCCGCCGTACATTCCGCAGGATGCGCCAGGTCAGAACGCCGATGAGTGGCGGTGGCGTCGCGAGGCCCGCTCCTACGAAGAGGGAGTGCGGCAGGCGAAAGAGAGCCTCGATCTGCTGCTCGACCGTGTCGATCGCCTGCGCGCCGAGATCCGCGGCTTCGTCGCCCTCGGATTCAAGCCGCAAAACTTCACGTATCAGACGACGCAGCTCGCCTACGCCGAGGAGCAGATTCCTTCCGCGCAACTCTATGTCGAGCGTGCACAGCGCGTGTATGACCAGTTTCGGGAGGATGCGAGGCGGCAGGGAGTTTTGCCGGGGTGGCTGCGATAGGGCGGGTCGTCGTTGGTCGTTGGTCGTTGGTCGTAGGTATCGGGGGCCTCAGCGCCCAAAGGGCCCACGGTACCTACGACCTACGAGCCACCACCCGCCAGACGACCTACGACCCACGACCCACTACGACCCACGACCAAACGACTCATCGTAATCCTCCATCGCCGCCCGAATCACGTTCTGCGCGTGCGCCGCGTCGTATACGCGCGCGATCCGCGTCTTCGACTCTTCGCCGGGAATCAGTTTGTACGTTGAAAAATAGTGGTGCAGCCGCTCGATGAACACGCGCGGCAGATCGTCGAGGCGTTCCGCTTTTCCCCAGACGTAATCGCCGGCGAGGATGGCGATGATCTTGTCATCCGCTTCTCCATGATCGATCATCTGCAGCCCGCCGACGACGCGCGCTCGGAGCAGAATCTCCGACTTGGTGATCGGCCGCTCGCTGATGACGCAGATGTCGAGCGGATCGCCGTCACCGCGCTCCGAATCGGGCGCGAGCTTCGCCACGCGGGTCGCGCAATACGTGCGCGGAATGAATCCGTAGAGCGCCGGCGGCTGCGACGATGTCCGCTGCGGCCGATCGACGCGCAGGTAACCGGTCGCCTTGTCCACTTCATACTTGACCAGATCGAATGGCGTGATCTCGATGTACGCGTTGACGATGCGCGGGACGTCGTCGCCGATCTCCAGACCGTGCCATGGGTGTGGGCGCCAGGCGAGAAAACGACGGTCCGGACTCACGGCATCGGCCCGAACGACTCCTTGATCATCGTCGACGGATCCACTCCGATGCCTTTCAGAGAGGCGCGGGCGCGTTCGAGGAACGAATCGAAGCCGGCGGCCATGATGATCGAGTCGGAGACGGCTTTGCGATTGCGACTGATGAGCGTCTCGATCGCGCCGCTCATGTGCACGATCTGTCCGCTCCGGGCGAGCGGATCGAAGTCGGCGGCATAGAGAATGTGGCGTTGATCGGGCTCGTAGAGGACGACGATCTTTCGCCGATCGTGAGTGGCGAGCATGTGCAGCACGATGCTGCGCACGGGGGCGATGCCGGTGTCGCCGGCCAGAAAGACGACATCGCGCGAATCGTTGTCGGGTAGCTGGAAGTCGCCGTACGGTCCGTCGATGGAAACCGGCGCACCCGTTTCGAGTTTCTGCAGCGCCTCGCCGCCCTGACCGGCGCCGACGCGGATGCAAAGCTGAACGGACTCCGGCTTCTGCGGCGGCGACGCGATCGTATACGCCCGCGAAACGCCCTCGGGAAAACGGAAGTTCACCCATTGACCGGGATGAAAGCGGAATTTTGCATCGTCGACAGAGACCGTGAGCTGCAGGATCTGCGGCGCGAGTTGTTCGATCTCCGTGACCGTCGCTGGATGAGAGGCCATGACGTTTCCGGAATTACTTACCACATCCCGGACTTCGCCAGCTTCTGAATTTTCTTGAGAATGCGATCCTTCCGGAACCCGCGGAGATGATCGATGAAGAGATTGCCGTTGAGGTGATCGACTTCGTGCGCCATCGCCCGTGCCATCAAGCCCTCGCCCCACATCTCGCGCTCCCTGCCGTTGCGATCGAGGTAGCGCAACTTGACGCGGAGCGGACGCTGGACGGTCTCGGTGAAATCAGGAATCGAAAGGCAGCCCTCGTCTTCGTTGAGCTCCCCTTCTGCTTCGAGCATCTCCGGATTGATGAAGACGTGCAGCTCGTTCGGTCGCTTGCCGACGGAGAGATCGATGACCATCAGGCGCTTCGAGGCGCCGACCTGGTTCGCGGCGAGACCGATTCCCGGCGCTGCGTACATGGTATCGACCATGTCGTCGATCAACTTCTGTACCGACGCATCGATTTCTGAGATCGGAGCCGTGGGCAAACGGAGAACGTCGTCGCCGTATTTGACGATCGGGAGAACTGCCACGCCGGCTATCCGCCCCGCTTCTTCAGACTCTCGATCATCGCCTCGACGGTGTGGGTCGCGCGCTTCTTGTAGAAATCGTCGAGGACCTTGCGGATGCCGGGATGCTTCATCATGGCGTCGTCGAGCTTGTCCTTGTCGAGGCGCAGCAATTCCGTCGGCCGCGAAGCGGTGATCGTCGCCGTGCGCGGCTTGCCAGTCAGCATGCTCACCTCGCCGAAGAAGTCGCCTTCGCCGAGCTTGGCGAGGTACACGCTGCCCGATTTCCCACGCGTGTAGACCTTCACTTCGCCGGAGGTGATTACATACATCGATGCGCCGGGATCGCCTTCGCTGATGATCACACTGCCTTGCTCGTGGCTCTCCAGCTCCATATCGTTGACCAGCGCATCGCGCTCAGCAGTGTTCAGAACTTCGAAGAAGGGACTCTTCGGAACCTGCGGCGCTTCGAAGAGCGGCTCCGTCTTGCCAGCGGCCGCGGATTTCGATGGAGCGGCCGCTCCGGCCGGACGTTGTTCTCGTGCCTTATCCGCCTTCTTCCGCACGGCGATCGCCTGCACGGTGAGGCCGTTGTCGTCGTAGTACTTTGCGGTCGTTTCGTACTGCTCGACGGCAGCCTCGAGATCGCCGAAACCAGCCAGAGCATCCGCGTACTGGAGCCGGATCCGAGGATTGTTCGGATATTTGTCGAGATCGATTTTCAGCAGCGGCAGGGCACGCGCGTAGTCCTTCTTCGCGAGGAGCGACGCGGCAGTTTCGGTTTCATCAGCCATCAGGCTCAGTATTTTATCCGGTTGAGCTCCGCCTTCGCTGAAGCCGCCGGCGCGGAGTACGGGTAGCGCGCGATGACTTGCTGCAGCGTCGTTCGGGCCAGCGCCAGATCGCTGGTCTTTTCGTAGGCGAGAGCGAGCTTGTACATCGCGTCGGGCGCCTTGTTCTGATCGCCGTACTCGTCCGCGACACGTTTATAGAAGCGGATGGCGTTGTTGAAATCATTCGCCGCGTAGTACGTCTCACCGATCCAGAACAGCGCGTTGTCCGCGAGGTCGCCGGAGGCATCGGCATCGAACACCTGCTGGAAGGCCGCCCGCGCTTCGGGATAACGGTTCTTTCCGTACAGCGTGATCGCGTTGCGATACTTGTCGGCGATCTGGGCGGCGGCGAGGGCAGATCCCTCTCCCGCCGGGAGAAGGCCTGATTGCGCTCGCTCCTCCCCCGCCCGCTCCAATCGCGTGATGCGATCGTTCATCACGTCGAGGCGCTCGAGCAACTCGGTCATCGACGCCTGCAAATCGGCGAGACGAGTGTCTGCAGGCACAATCGCCGGCGCAGGAGGCTTCGTCGCACAAGACGCCAGAACAAGCACCACGACCGGCAACCGCTTCATGCCTTCATGCTTCCCAGTCTCTGTTTCGCTTTGTCTGCGTAGGAGCTCTTTGGAAATTCGGAGAGCACGCGCTCGAAGTAAAGCCGGGCCTCACCGTTCCGCCCGAGTGCCGAGAGGACGTTCCCGAGGTCGTAGAAGACGCCGGCGCGGTCCGAGTAGTTCGGATAGTTATCGACGAGGTAGTTGAGCCGCTGCATCGCCGCGTTCCAACTGCGTCTCTTCATGTAGAAGCGGGCGATGATGTGCTCGTGTTTCGCCAGACGATCGAGCGCCTCGTTAAGGTATTTCTCCGCTTGCGGTCGCAGAGGACTGCGCGGATACGTGCGGAGCATGTCGTTGAACTTTTCCACCGCTTCCCGAGTCTTCTGCTGATCGCGATCGGGCTTCTCCATCTGTTTGTGCGAGACCATGGCGATCTGCAGCATCGCGTAGTCGGCGCTCTCGCTGCCGGGATAGCGGTTGATGAAATCACGATACTTGTACTGAGCCTCGACGAGGTTCACCGGATCGCCCTGGTTGTAATACGTGTCGGCGATGCGCAGCAGGCTGCGGCGGCCGAGGGGATCGTTCGGAAAGTTTTCGTAGATGTGCGAGTAATACGTGCGCGCCCGCTGCCACTTTCGATGCGCGTAGAGATCCTCCCCCTTCTGAAAGATCTGCTCCTTCGAAAGGTTCAGAAACTCCGGTTCGACGACGGGACGCGCGGTGCGCACGCGGTGATGGCAAGCCGCGAGCATGAGTGCCATCGCGACCAGGGTGATGATTTGCTTGACCTTCAGAAATTCCTCCAGGGTCGTGGGTCGTGGGTCGTAGGTATCGGGGGCCTCAGCGCCAAAAGGCCCACGGTACCTACGACCTACGACCTACCGCCCACGACCCACGACCTACGACCTATGCATTGACGCCGCTAACAGCAGTCCGGATCGCTTCAATTGCAGCGGAGCGGTCCTTTTTGCCGAAAATCGCAGAACCGGCTACGAGGATGGTCGCACCGGCATCGACGACGCTTCTTGCCGTCGTCACATCGATGCCGCCGTCGACCTCGATGGGCACACTGAGTCCCCGCTCCCGGATCAGCCGTGCTATATGACGAATCTTGGGCACGACAGGTTCGATGAACTTCTGGCCGCCGAAGCCGGGGTTGACGGTCATCACCAGCACGTAGTCGCAAAACTCGATCGCCGTCGACAGCGCCTCGGCCGGCGTGGCGGGGTTGATCGCGATTCCCGCTTTGGCTCCGCCGTCGCGGATGAGCTGGAGCGCCCGCTGCAGGTGCGGCTCGATCTCGCAGTGAATCGAGACCATATCCGCTCCCGCTTCGATGAAATTCTCGATGTAGCGCTGCGGCTCCTCGATCATCAGGTGGCAGTCGAATGTCAGTTTCGAGACCGAGCGGCACGCCTTCACGATCGCCGGACCGAGAGTGATGTTCGGGACGAAATGACCATCCATCACATCGACGTGAAGGAGGTCGGCGTGCGATTCGACGGTGGCGATCTCCTCGGCGAGTTTTGCGAAATCGGCCGAGAGCAGTGAAGGTGCGATCTGAATTTTCATGCTAGTGCGTGGCCGTCGCCGCCGCGGGCGTTTGCTCCACGATCGCCGTCTCCTCCTGCCTCGTGACGACGACCGTGATCGGATCACGGCTGCTCACCGGCGCGCCGCGAAGGGGATACTGCCGGATGATAATGCCATCGCGAATGCCCGGATACGCTTCGTATTTGACGGTCGAGACAATGAGGCCGTGGGCCTCGAGCGCGGGCCGGATCTGATCGAGGGCCTGATCGATCAGGTCGGGCATGACGTATGTCGGCGGCGGCGGTGGAACTCCGACGAGAAGCGACACCGGCGTCTGCGCCTGCACGACCGTCTCTTTCGCCGGATCGGCGGCGAGGACACCGCGCGCGTTCGGCGCCGAATCGACATAGCTCATGCTGCCGATCTTCAGATTCATCTGACCGAGTCGCAGAACGCTCGTGCCGGCGCTCTGGCCGTCGAGATCGGGGACGCGCAGCACCAGCGGTCCGGCGCTGAGCTCAACACGAATCGTCGTACCGCGCTTGATGAAGCTCGTGGCGCCGGGCGTGCGGTTCTGCCAGACCACGCGATCGACCGGGACCTTATCCGAGTTACGCCTCTCGGTCCGAACATCGACCTTGACGCCGAGGTCGGAGCAGATCGCGCGGGCTTCAGAGACGGTCTTGCCGATCAGATTCGGCGTGGGCAGCGAACGTCCCTTGACGAAGTACGTGAACCAGAAATAGGTGCTGCCGCCGAAGGCGATGAAGAGCAGGAATCCGAAAAGCAGATTGGCGAGACAACCATGTCTCATCTCTGCGTCTCGGACCTCTCGTTCTTCTGTTTGTCGGCCTTGTATTCGGCCTCGTCGTATTTGCGGTCGCGGCTCTTGACGAGGTAGAGCGGGATGAGCGCCTCTTTCCAGACGTCTTCGACGCGCTCCGCGAACACGAAGTTCAATCCTTCCTTCACCTCTTGCGGCACCTCGGTCAAATCCTTGCGGTTTCCTTCGGGAAGCAGGACCGTTTTGATGTTCGCGCGCTGCGCAGCCATCACCTTTTCCTTGATTCCGCCGACGGAGAGAACTTTACCGCGGAGCGTGATCTCGCCGGTCATGGCGACATCGTGACGCACGGGGCGCTCGCCCATCACCGAGGCGATACACGTGGCGATGGCCACACCGGCGGACGGGCCGTCTTTCGGGATCGCTCCCGCGGGGAAGTGGATGTGGATGTCGAACTCGCTGAAGGCGCGGTCTTCGATGTCGAGGTCGCGCGCTTTCGAGCGAACGTAGGAGTACGCGGCCTGCACCGACTCGCGCATGACATCGCCAAGCTGTCCGGTGACTGTCGTTCGACCGGTGCCCGACATACGCGTGGCTTCGATGAACATGATCTCACCGCCGAATGAGGTCCACGCCAGACCGGTCGTCACGCCGATCTCCGGATGCCGCTCCGCGAACTCATGCTCGTATGATGGCAGACCGAGATAGGCATCGAGCTCTTTGATCTCAACGCCGTAGTGAGCGGCCTCGTCGCCGGCGGCGACCTTGCGCGCGATCTTGCGCAGAACCGTCGCCAGCTTGCGTTCCAGATTCCGCACGCCCGCTTCTGCCGTGTAGTCGCGGATGATCGTGATGATCACCTCGTCGTTGATCGTCACCTGCTCCGCCGTGAGTCCGTGGTTCTCGAGGAGCTCCGGGATCAAATGCTTCTTCGCGATCTTGAGCTTTTCCGATTCCGTGTATCCCGACAGGCGGATCGTTTCCATGCGATCGCGCAGGGCATTCGGAATCGTGTCGAGGACATTCGCCGTGGCGATGAAGAGCGTGTGGGAGAGATCGTAAGGAATTTCGAGATAGCGATCGACGAAGGCGTGATTCTGCTTCGTGTCGAGCACTTCGAGCAGCGCTGACGCCGGATCGCCGCGAAAGTCTTTCCCGATCTTGTCGATCTCGTCGATCATGATCAGCGGGTTGTTCACGCCGACCTGAACATAGCTCTGAATGAGCTTGCCCGGCATCGCGCCGATGTAGGTCTTGCGATGACCGCGGATCTCCGACTCATCGGTGACGCCGCCGACCGCCATGCGCACGAACTTGCGGCCGAGAGCATCCGCGATCGCCGCGCCGAGTGATGTCTTGCCGACGCCCGGCGGACCGACGAAGCATAGGATCGGTCCCTTCAGATCGCCCTTCAGCTTGAGCACGGCGAGGAACTCGAGGACACGCTCCTTCACCTTTTCGAGCCCGTAGTGACGCTCTTCGAGGATCTCTTCGGCTCTCTTCAGATCGAGCTGATCGTCGGTCTTCTCGTTCCATGGTACCTGGAAGATGGTGTCGAGGTGGCCTTTCACCACGGCGTAGTCCGAGGATGATGTGGAGAGCTGGCCGAGCCGATTGACTTCGCGGCGCAACTGCGTCTTGTGCTCTTCGCCGAGCGGCAGCGCCTCGATGCACTCGCGGTACGTGTCCGCTTCGCGTTCGGCCGAGTTCGTGTCGCCTAACTCATCCTGGATCACGCGCATCTGCTCGCGCAGATAGCTCTCGCGCTCCCGGCGATCGATCGACGACTGGATCTGTCGCTGCAGCTCCCGATCGACCGTCGCTTTGCCGAGGTCGCGCTGGATGTAGTCGATGAGGAGCTCGATGCGCTCGATCGGATTCACGGTCTCGAGCAGGAGCTGCTTCTCTTCCAGCGGCAGGTTCACGAACGACGCGAGCAGATCGGCGAACGTGTCGGGTCCTTCCGCGATGTTCATGCGCAGGATGTTCAGAAGCTCGTTCGAATACTTCGAATCGCTTTCGACGAGCTTCTCGAACAGCGACAGCGCCTTGTTCACGAGGTTGTCGGTCTTGACGCTCTTGGGGATCGGACGCGGGATGACCTCGCGGATCTTCCCCTCGAAGTACGGCTCGTTCTGCAGCATCTGCACGAGCTCGACGCGCTGCCTCCCCTGCAGGAAGAGCTGGTAGCGATCGGCGCTGAGCGGCAGCCGCTGCACGATCGCCGCGAGCACGCCGATCTGCGAGAGGTCTTCCGCTCGCGGATTCTCTTTGTCGCCGCTCTTCTGACAGAAGGCGGCGATCAGGTTCTGGTCATCGGGGAGGCTTTTCAGCAGACGGACGTTGCGGTCGATGCCCACCTGGAGCGACAGCACGCCGCCGGGAAAGAGGACGGACGACACAAGCGGAATGATCGGGAGCTTGCTCGGGACATCGATCTCGAGCCACTCCGACAAATTGTTCGTATTCGGCGTCTTACCCTTGTTTGCTTGCGCCATTTATACTTCTCGTGCGGGCACGCGAATTGTAGAAAATGCCCTGAGGTTGAACAATCACCCTGTGAGCGAGCAACCGTCGCGCGAGCCGGTGAATTCGGCGGTCGTCGATGATCCGACTCTGAAGCGGGCGGATCTGCACTGCCATAGCCGCTTTTCCATCTTCAAATACTTCAAACGAGCCAACACTCGCGACTGCTACAACGCGCCGGAGGACGTGTATCGCATTGCCAAGGAACGGGGCATGTCCTTCGTCACCCTCACCGATCATGACTCGATTGACGGTGCTCTGTACATGTTGAACAAGTATCCCGAGCTCAAGGATTTCTTCATCGGTGAAGAGGTGGAAACACGCTTCCCGGAGACCGGGCAACGGATCCATGTCGGCATCTGGGGTCTCACGGAACAGCAGCACCGCGAGGTTCAGCGCCTCCGCCCGAACATCCGCGAGCTCGTCCCCTTCATGAAGTCGCAGCGGATGCTCTTCGGCATCAATCATCTCTTTCAGAACTATCGCATGAAGAACGTGGCCGCGCAGTACATTGCCGAGCTCATCGAGATGTTCGACATCTTCGAGGTACTCAACGGTGCGATGGCGTCGTTTCACAACAGGATGGTGCAGCAGCTCATCACGACATTGAAGCACGAGCATGGCCGGCACGTCTCGATGGTCGGCGGCTCCGACGCGCACACGCTCAAGCATGTGGCGAAAGTGCACACGGTTTCGAAAGGCGACACGCCGGCGGAGTTCCTCGAGAACGTTCGGCGCGGCGAATGCTTCGCGTGGGGCTCGGAGATGCGCTTCCGCGAGCTCGTCGCCGACATCTATCTATTGACGATCGCGTACAACAGCGAGGCGCGCGCCGACTTCCTATCGACCGAATACACCGCAGTCGACAAGACGATTCAGCTTGCAGCACGACTCGCTTCGATCCCGACCGCGCTCTCCGGATTGCCGGCAGCGCTGACTTCGTTGAATTACCTGAAGCAGATATTGGTGACGAAGGGGTTGTCGCTGCGATTCGCGAAGTTGGTGGAGGAGATTCGTCCGGGTTTTGGCGAGGAGCGGTAGTGGAGGACAGGCGCCTCGCCTGTCCGGACAGCCGAGGGCGGCTGTCCTCCACCTAGAAGTTCACCGCCAGCCCGCCGATGTACTTCCGCGAAGTATCTTCGGGCAGCAGTGTGTCGAGGAGGAACGGCGAGTTCTGGGCGCGCACGAGCTCGACGCCGATCAAGAGCTTCATGTCGATCGGCAGATAGAGCGATTGCGCCATGCGCACATTCACGCGCGCGCTCTGATAGTCGCCGCCTTTGATCTGCGGCTGCTGGATGCCGCGATAGGAGACGGCGATCGTCGTCCGCGTCGGCGTGAAGATCGTCTGCAGGTCGCCCGTCATGTACACCTTCTGCGACTCGTGCGAGAACTGCCGGGGTGTCGCTGTACCGGCGGTCGTGGCGATGTCGATCGCCAGGCGCGATCCGAAGTCGTGACGATACGCGAGGCGCAGATCGCGCCGAATGTCGCCGGAGTCGACGAAGAGGCTGTCCCAGAACTGCTGCGTGCCGTCGCTGATGATCACGCGCAGCGGTGAGTCGGCGGCGCTGACCGTCGCGATCGCGGAGAGGCGGTTGTTCTCATCGCGCGTCGAGACGATGCCGACCGAGTAGCTGTATCGAGGAAGCACCTGTCCGTCATCGGTCCAGGCGACGAAGCTCGGCAGAAGCGGTGACGTGGGCGTGCCGTCGAGGACCTTGTAGGAAGCCGAGCCGACGAGCGCCGTGTTCCTCATCAACTTCCATTCGACGCCGGTGTTCGGTGCCCACTCCCCCCGATCGATTCCGAGACGTCCGGCCATGCCGTAGTGGACGATGAGCGAGGGGGCGACTGCGAGCGTGCCGTTCGCCGCGAGATCGGCGCTGCGCAGCGTGTCGGTGCCGGTTGTCCGCGCGCTCTCCTGTCGCACGCGCAGCGATACGCCGATGTCGCTGCGACGCGTCTGCATGATCGTCGTGTTGCCGGCGACTTCGATCATGTCGGAGCCGCCGGGCGAGCGAAAGACGTTCTCGTGGGCGAGGTAGCGCACTTTGACGCCGGCGTCGCCATGTTTCCATTCGAAGTTGTGTGAGCTGAGTGCGGCCTGCCGGTCGGAGTCATCGGGGTCGGAATATCGCCACGTGCTCTTCGTCGATGCGACGCGATAGAGATCATTGGGCGACGAACGAACCTCCATCGACATCGCGCTGGACGCGGCGACCGGATCGCCGAAGGTCTGTCGATCGGTCGGATCATCGAAGCGCTGCATGTCGCCGCGGATGCCGATCTGCCAGTTGTCGCCGATGCGGCTCTGCACGCCGAGCGCGGTTTGCGCGAAGGCCGGACCTTCGGCCTGCTTCGCCGCGGCCATGCCGGTCATCGAGAGCATCTGCCCCTTCAGGCGCGGCACTTCGTACGACGCGATCGGCGCGGGCGCTTCGAGGATCATGTCGATCTCCCGCAGCACATCCGGCGGCAGCGATCCTCGAATTTCCCAGATCTCGTCATCCCTCGTCTTCTTCTGCGATTCGAGGCGAAGCTTCACGCGATGGTCGGCCCTCGTCGGCATGATCGTGGCGATCGCCGGCGCGAAGCCGGCCTTGACCGCAATCACTTTGTAGATGCCGGCGGTGAGGGGTGGCAGGGAGAACGAGCCATCCGTCGCGGTGAATGTTTGTGTCGTATCGAAGCTGTTGAGATTCAGCGCGATCACGAGCGCGTTCGCCACCGGTCGCGCCGAGTTCGTGACGCTGCCGAGGATCTGGAGGACGTCAGGGAGCGCGACGACTTCCGGCTGTGCCGGTGCGGCGACGACCACTGCGATGATGGCGCCCAATGCGACGCCTCGAAATCGACGCATAGCGGGTCCTAGACTACACCCCTTCCCCCAGCCGCATAGCGTATGCAAGAACGCTGTCGCGGTCACCAGCCTTAACCGTTACGTTACAACGGTTATTTTTGGAGGGTACGTCAAAAATGAATTCAGCTTTACCAACTACTGACTACTCCTCACGCGATGCACGCGCAACAAATTCGTCTTGGCGCGCTGATACAACGGCGATCCCATCAGGATCACGAGCCGGTCGCCGGGGGAGACGACGTCGCGCGAAAGCAAGTAGTCATCGACGCGCTCGACGATCTGCTCGTGGTATTCGCCGGCATCCTTCAGGACGAGCGGTTGCACGCCCCAGAGAATGTTCATGCGGCGCGCCACCCAGCTCGAAGGGCTGATAGCGATGATCGGCGCATTCGGGCGAAATTTAGACATGAGTCGTGCGGCAAAACCGGTTTGCGTAAAGACCACGATGAATTTCGCCTCGAGCTGATCGGCGGCATAATTTGCGGCCCCGGCCAACGCGTCGGTGAACTCATCGCCTTCGGAGACCTGCCGGAACGGTTCGCGCTTGAATGGCTGCAGTGAGCGGTTAGCCTCCGCCACGGTGACGATACGGGCCATCATCTGCACCGCTTCGACGGGATAGTTCCCCGATGCCGTCTCCGCGGAGAGCATCACGGCGTCGGAGCCATCGAAGATCGCGTTGGCGACGTCGGACGCTTCGGCGCGCGTCGGCCGCGAGGCCGTGGTCATCGACTCGAGCATCTGCGTCGCGGTGATTGCGAATCTCCCCCACCGGCTGGCCATCGCCAGAATCTTCTTCTGCGCGATCGGCACCGCTTCCGGCGGCAGCTCGACGCCGAGGTCGCCGCGCGCGACCATCACGCCGTCGCTGACCTCGAAGATGTCTTCGAGGTTATCGAGCGCCTGCGGTTTCTCGAGCTTGGCGATCACGTTGATCTCGTTGCCGCCGTGGTCGCTCAGCAGTTGACGCAGATCTTCGATGTCGCTGCGGCGGCGGATGAATGACGCGGCGATGTAGTCGAGTTGATGTTCGACCGCGAACTTCACGTCTTCGCGATCCTTGTCCGTGATCGCCGGAATGGTCAGCTCCGAGTCGGGCAGGTTCATCCCCTTCTTCGATGAGATCGGTCCGCCGTGGACCACGCGCGTCGTGACGTGTGTCTGATCGAGCGCGGTGACCACCAGCTCGACGAGACCGTCATTGATGAGGATGCGCTGTCCGATCTGCACTTCGCGCGGCAGCGGCGTGAACGGCGTCGACACCTGATGCGTGTCACCTTTCACCGTTTCGGTCGTGATCACGAAGGTCTGGCCGTCCTGCAGCGTCTGCACGCCGTCGACGTCGCCGATGCGGATCTTCGGCCCCTGGATGTCGCCGATGATGGGGATGTAGCGTCCAACGGTGACCGCCGTATCGCGAACGCTGCGGATGATCCGCTCGCGCTCCGCGGGCGTGCCGTGCGAGAAGTTCAGACGAAAGACGTCGACGCCGCTCGTGAGGAGACGATAGATGACATCGTCACTCGTGCAGGCCGGTCCGAGGGTGGCGATGATTTTGGTTCGTCGCATAGACTTCAGACGTGCAGCCCATCTTAACCGCGCATCTCTTCGCGCCGCTCAATGAAGAGTTGGTCGATCTGCTTCGCAGTCTGAGCGCCGATGAATGGAACGCTCGCGCGGTCGGTACGTGGAGTGTCAAGGACGTGGCCGCGCACCTGCTGGACACTTCGCTGCGCCGGCTTTCGGCGCAGCGCGATCGCTACATGGCGCCGCTCGACGCCGCGGCCGGGCTCGCGGCGGCGATCAACTCGCTCAATGCGCAGTGGGTCTCGGCCGCCCAGCGTCTCAGTCCGGCGATTCTCATCGAGATGATCGAGCGCTACGGCGCCGCGATGGCCGATTACATCGACACGCTCGATCCATTCGCGACCGCTGATTGGGCGGTGAGCTGGGCCGGTGAGGAGACCTCGCCGGTCTGGTTCGACGTCGCGCGCGAGTTGACCGAGCGGTGGCACCACCAGCAGCAGATTCGCGACGCCGCGCGCCGCCCGCCGCTCTACGACCTCCGCTACTTCAAGCCGGTGATGGACACGTTTCTCCGCGCGCTCCCCTTCGGCTATCGCCATGCCTCCGCTGCGGAAGGGACAGCGATCGCATTCGACATCCGCGAGGTCACGAACTGCTCCCTGGTGCGCAGCAACAACAGATGGGAGCTCGCCGAAAATGCGAATCACGCCGCGGCGACGGTGCACATGAACGGCGACACCGCCTGGCGGCTGTTCACCAAGGGAATCGCACGCGAAGAAGCGCGGCGCCGCAGCGCCATCGACGGCGACGCCGCCCTTGCGGAGCCGTTGTTCTCGATGGTCGCGATCGTGGCGTAGTGTCCTCTCCCAACGGGAGAGGGTGGCGCGAAGCGCCGGGTGAGGGGCGCCCCTCATTCGCCCTTCGGGCACCTTCTCCCGCTGGGAGAAGGATCACGACGCAGCGAGCGCGGGCTGGAGACTCCTGCCGAGAACCTGCGCGATTGCATCTACCTCACGAACGAGCTGATCGAAGGTATCGGGAAGAATGGCTTGCGGTCCGTCGGAGAGGGCCTCTTCCGGCTTGTGATGGACTTCGACGAGTACGCCATCGGCGCCGATGGCGATCGCCGCGCGCGACATCGGCAGCACCTTGTTTCGCTTGCCGGTCCCGTGACTCGGGTCGACGAGGATCGGCAGATGGCTGATCCGCTTGATCGCCGGCACGACCGAGAGGTCGACCGTGTTGCGCGTGTGATCGGCGAACGTGCGCACGCCGCGCTCGCAGAGCATCACGTTGTAATTCCCTTCGCTCATGATGTACTCGGCCGAGAGCAGCAACTCTCCGAGCGTCGCCGACATGCCGCGCTTGAGGAGCACCGGCTTGCGGGCGCGTCCGGCGCTCTTCAGCAGTGCAAAGTTCTGCATGTTGCGCGCGCCGATCTGGATGCAGTCGGCGTATTGCTCAACGAGCTTGAGTGACGGGTCATCGATCGCCTCGGTGACGACGGGTAGATCGAACTCATCTCGAACACGAGCGAGAATCTCGAGCCCCTCTTCGCCGAGTCCCTGGAATGAGTACGGTGATGTGCGAGGCTTGTAGGCGCCGCCGCGGAAGAGCTGGCCGCCGCCGCGCTTGATGCGCTCGGCGATCGTGCGCGTCTGATCGAGACTCTCCACAGCGCACGGTCCGCCGATGACGATCACGCCATTGCCGCCGACATCGACTCCGCCGACGGTCACGATCGTGTCGTCCGGCTTGGCCTCCCGGCTCACGAGCTTGTAAGGCTGCGTGACCTGAATCACTTCTTTGACGCCGGGGAAATTTTCGACAGTCGCCGGATCTTTCGTCCCTTGTTTGCCGGTGATGCCGATGGCGGTGCGGTGCGCGCCCGGAATCGGATGAGCCTTCAGCCCGAGCTTCTCGATATGCCGGACGACGGCTTCGATCTGTTCCGGACTCGCGCCGGCTTCCATCACGACGAGCATTCGCCGAGTATAATCGGGAAACCCATGAAGAAATCTCTGGCCCTTTTCGCATTCGTGTTCCTGCTGTGCAGTCAGGCATTTGCGGTCTACATCGTCGTCCTCAAAGACGGCACGCGCTACAAAGCGAAAACGAAGTGGACGATCTCCAACGGCAAGGCTCTCGTCACGCTCGAGAGTGGCCAGGTCATGGCGCTGAATCCCAACGAGATCGACGTCGCCAAGTCGGAAGAAATGACCAAGATGGGCATGGGGGACGTGACCGTTTTCGATGTGGGCGGACAACAGCCGACGCAAACACAAAAGCCCCAGCAGGGCCTCGGCTCAACGGTCCGCCTGCGCAAGATGCCGCCGGCGGCGACGCCGGCTGTGGCGCCTTCAGGGCCAGCGATGGCGACACCGGGAGAGCTCGTCGATCAGGTCGACTCGCGCGTGAGAAACACCTTCGAACGCGCTTATGAGAACGTCGGGATCTTCGAGCACAAGCTATCGGGCACGAACCGGAACATCCGCGTCGAGCTGACGGCCGACCTGGAGGACAAGGTCTTCAACGCGATTTCGGCGACGGCGTTTCTGATCGTCCGCAATGCGGGTATGGAGAACACGCAGATCGACATGGTGGAGCTGTTCATGAAGACGACGAACGGCGGCGCGGCGGGACGCTTTCAGATGAATCGCGCCGATGCCGATTCGATCAACAGCAAAGCCATCACCCTGCAGGATTACTTCGTTCGTAAAGTGATCTACTGATCTGGAGTGCGGCGGCCATGCCGCCGCTCTCACTGAACCACTTCCGCTTTCGCCTTTCCTCCGAAGACGATCACGTAACGGAACTGTCGCACCTCCGGCTCGGTGAGTGACCGCTCGCCGGCGCCGAACGGCGTCGACCAGATTCGCGACTCGACGAAGTTGAGCTCTTCGCGAACATTCGCCAACCGGAACTTCACGACCGGCGGAACGGGCTCATCGCGGATGAGCGTGAGCCTCACACGGCCAGAGGTGAAGCCGAAGTCGAACGCGGTCGCGCGAACGGCCTGCTCGACCGCGACAGCCACGCCTTCGACGATCTTCACGGTCGGGATCGTGGCGCGATAGTCGTACGACTTCAGCGGTTCGACGATGCGTTGCGGCGGAGGATCGAACGCTGCGACCGTGGGCGCGAGGTAGTGCCATCGCCCCAGCGGCGGTTCGCCGAGGAGCATGGGGCGCTGCGCGGGGCCGAGGTCCCGCAAAGGGAGTGCGTCGTTCCAACGACGGAAGATACGCCAGCTCGAATCGCTGACGACGACGTTTTCGAATTCGGGCGCGATGTCGATCGACGCCAGCAGTCCGCCGACTCCCGATGTGCTGCGCACGGCGATGACGAGGCGGTTCCGCCCGGTCCGGGCCAGCGCCGAAAGATCGTAGACGTCGAGTTTGCGCTGTTCATCGACGCGGCGAGTGGCGAGTTGTCGACCGTTGAAGTACAGCGTGTACTCCGGGTCGGCGTAGATCTTCAAGCGTGTGAAGTGCCGCTGCACCGGCAGATCGAAATCGCGCGTGGCGAAGAAGACCACCGGAATGTTCCGGCTGATCTGATGCGGCGCCCAGATCCACTCCGCGGGCCCCGTCACATCATCAAATCGCCGAGTGTAAAAGCGGAAGAGATACGAGAACGCAGCGGTGAAAGAGACCAGGAAGAACACCGCGATGGTGAATCGCCGCATCAGTTTAGAATCCACGGCGTCCATGAAGGCGGTGATTGTAATTCCCGCGCGCTGGGCATCGACGCGGTTCCCCGGAAAACCGATGGCGATGATCTCCGGCGTGTCGCTGATCCAGCGCGTGTACGAGCGCGCCTCGAAGTCGGAGCGAGCCGACGCCGTCTATGTCGCTACGGATGATGATCGCATCGCCGAGCACGTCGTGAGATTCGGCGGGCGCGCCGTGCAACCGGAAGGAGCGTTCGCAACGGGAACGGATCGCATCGCCGCGGCGCTGCCGCTCTTCGATGAGATCTACGATCAGGTGATCAACGTGCAGGGCGATGAGCCGCTGATCGACGTTCGGAGCATCGACGATGTGATCGCGGCGCTCGATCTCCCGGATGTAGACATGGTGACCCTCGCCTGCCCGATCGATTCCGAAGATGAGTATCAGAGTCGTGACGTCGTGAAAGTCGTCACCGATCTCACCGGAAACGCGCTCTATTTCTCTCGCGCGCCCATTCCGTTCGGCTCTCGTACCCTCGCCCGTCGTCACATCGGCCTGTACGGCTATCAATCAGGTGTTCTTCGCGCGCTCGCGGAGACCGCGCCGTCTCCGCTCGAAGCGGCCGAGTCTCTCGAACAGTTGCGAGCACTGCAGAACAATTTCAACATCCGCGTCCTGCACTCCGACATGCCGCACCTCGGCGTCGACCGGCCGGAGGATATCGAACGAGTCGAACGAGAGTTAGCTCGGCTGGCGCGCTGATTCACTCGAGACCGGTCGCGAGATAGAGGTCTGAGCGGAGACTCCAGTGGTTGTATATGAATGACTTTCCATCCGGCGTCGCCGAGATGCCGTACGGGATCGAGTCGGGCTTCGAGATCAAGGCAACGCGATCCAGACGTTTGGTTGCAAGATCGAATTGCAAGAGCTCGGTCGGTCCCCAGCGATCAGGGAACAACGCGCCCTTCTTGCTGAAGTAGATCGATTGACCATCCGCGCTCCACCGTACCCGCCCGAGACCGCGTAAGGTTTCCGGAAGCGGGCGCATCGGGCCGCCGTCGAGCGGCAGCAGAAAATGAGAAGCTTTCAGATCGGAGATCTCGGCGAGCTTCTGATCCGGCGACACTCCACCGCTTACCCGGAAACCCTCCTCAGTGAGTAATCGCTGTTTCCCCGTGGCGAGATCAATTTCGTACACGCGCGATCCTTTCGATCCGTCTCGAGCGGTCGTAAGAATCCGGCGTCCGTCAGGAAACCATCGAGTATCGGAGTAGTTCATCGAGTCGTGTGTGACTTGCCGCGGCGAACCGGGACCCGTCGGATAAATCAGGAGCTGCGCCGGTGTCTTCGGGTACGTGTTGGCCACAAACCACCGGCCATCGCGCGAGAAGGTCGACGGAAATCCTCCTCCCACCTTCACAGCCGGTGCCCCATCCGTGGTGCGCAGATAGATTACGTATTCGGATCCAATTCCTTCTCCACTCTCGCTGACCAGAACGAACTTTCCGTCCTCGGAGATATCGGTTCCATATGAGGAGTCGAGCCACGATAGATCGTGTTCGACACCGTTTCGATCGACGAAGCCGACGAGAGTGCGTTCATCGCTGTTGACGACCAGCACGCGCCCGTCGGCTGCGATGTCGTAGAGAGTCAGGTTCCCCGGCACGTAAAAAATCGGACGCTGCTTCCCCTGACGATCGACTGCGTGAAGCGACCGCCCGGCGCCACTCCGCGAGGCGGCGAACCAGACTTCTCGCCCATCGGGCGACCAGGCCAGACCGCGGACGCTGAGAAAACCGCCGGCGAGAACAGTCTTTTTGCCACTGCGATCGACGAAGGCCACCGATCCGTCGTCTCCCCCGCGGGGATAATCGACAAACGCAACGCCGTCGCGCGCCGGTGAGATTCGAGGGTAACCGATCCATCCGGGGCTTTTGTACAGAACCCGGGCGACCGGCCACTCCAGAAGGTCGCCGTCGTCAACGACTCGGACGATGGCGAGATCCGTTCCGTTCGAATCCGCATCGGCAAAACGGACCTTCTCCATCACCTCTCGCGGTGCTGCTCCGCCGGCGAGCGGCATTCGAGCAAGAGTCCCTCCCGGTGATATGCCTGGGGACCGTTCGTTCACGAGTATCAGCATGTCTCCCGACTGCGCAACGTCGAGAATTGCGGCATTGCGCACATCGAACGGGCGCGCTTCGGGACTGTCGAGACGCGACGTGAAGATCTGGGAGTTCGTCGGACTCCAGTTCGCGCTGTAAACGATCTGTCCATCGGGCGCGAAACGCGCGCCGCTGACGAACCCTTTTTGGAACGTGAGCCTTCTGAATGTCGGCGGTGAGAGTTTCCGAGAGGCACGTCCTGCGTAGAAGATGACGGCCGCAATGGCTGCGGCGACGATCAGCGCCAGGAGAATCGGCACCAGGCGACGACGTTGTGCTGCCACACGCTGTCGGGACCCGGAAGGGGTCGACGGATCGCTGATCGCCTCGAGATCGAATGCAAGGTCGCGCGCTGACTGGAATCGCGCCTCGGGGTGCTTCTCCAGGCAATGTCGAATGACACGGTCGAGCGCAGGGGGCGTCGTCGGCTGGACCTCAGAGAGTTCCGGTGGCTCCTCTTTCAGGACCGCGTTCATGGTCTCGACGCCCGACGAACGCTGGAACGCCTGGCGGCCGGTGATCATCTCGTAGACGATTGAGCCGAAGGAGAAGAGGTCAGAGCGATGATCGACGGGCAGCCCGCTCACCTGCTCCGGCGACATGTAGCCGGCCGTGCCGACGATCGTCCCGGGATGCGTCTGTTGATCCGTGGGGGCGGCCGACCTCAGGTCTTCGCGCGGCGCCTTCAGTTTGGCCAAGCCGAAATCGAGGATCTTCACGCGACCGTCTCGAGTGATGAACAGGTTTTCCGGTTTGAGATCGCGATGAACAATTCCCTTTTCGTGCGCCGCGGCGAGACCGCGCGCGATCTGCATCGCATAGTCGAGAGTGCGGCGCAACGGCAGAGCGCTGGCGCTCAAGCGCGTGTGCAGAGTTTCGCCTTCGAGCAGTTCCGAGACGATGAATGGCCCGCCGTCATGGGTCCCGAGCTCGTGGACGGTGATCAGGTTGGGGTGATTCAACGCGCCGGCGGCTCGCGCCTCCTGCTCGAACCGCCGAAGCCGCTCGGGATCGGTTGAAAACGTGGCCGGAAGAATTTTGATCGCGACGTCGCGGTCCATGCGCGGGTCACGGGCGCGATACACTTCCCCCATTCCGCCCGCACCGAGCAGCGCGATGATCTCGTACCGTCCCAGCTTCGCTCCGTCAGAGAGCATGCCGCTTGTTCTATTGGCCCGATATCATCACTCTTCCGACCCTCACCCTCCTGGAAAAGTTGCGGAGGCTCGATCGTCCCGGTAAAATTTCAAATGATGCGGGACTTTGAAGGAGCTCGTTCGTGAGCGTTGTGCTCACGACCTTCGATTCTCAGCACACTCAGCCGTACTCTCCCCCCTCAAAAGCAAATGTTGAATGTTCAATGTTGAATGTTGAATGCGGAATGGCATTCAACATTCAACCTTCCTCGTATCCAGGAGGCCGCGCATG
This sequence comes from Thermoanaerobaculia bacterium, assembly GCA_036001325.1. Lineage (GTDB taxonomy): Bacteria > Acidobacteriota > Thermoanaerobaculia > Gp7-AA8 > Gp7-AA8 > DASVHS01. The sequence goes on along the minus strand of DASYUK010000153.1, from coordinate 1,433 downwards.
AGCACCAAATACATCTTCATCACCGGTGGCGTTGTTTCCGGCCTCGGCAAGGGCATCGCGGCGGCTTCGATTGGTGCGCTCCTTGAGGCGCGCGGCTTCAAGGTCACACTGCAGAAATTCGATCCGTACATCAACGTCGATCCCGGGACGATGTCGCCGTTTCAGCACGGCGAAGTATTCGTCACCGATGACGGCGCCGAGACCGATCTCGACCTCGGCCACTACGAGCGTTTCACGTCGATGCGCGGCACGCGTCGCAACAATTGGACGACCGGGCGCATCTACCTGAAAGTGATCGAGAAAGAGCGCCGCGGCGACTACCTCGGCAAAACCGTGCAGGTGATCCCGCACATCACCGACGAGATCAAGAAATGCATTCGCGAGGTTTCCGAAGGTGTCGACGTCGTGATCGTGGAGATCGGCGGGACGGTCGGCGACATCGAGTCGTTGCCGTTCCTCGAAGCGATCCGCCAGTTCCGCCAGGAAGTCGGGCGTGGCAACGCGATCAACGTTCACCTCACGCTCGTGCCGTACATCAAAGCGAGCGAGGAGCTGAAGACGAAGCCGACGCAGCACTCGGTCAAAGAACTGCGTGAGATCGGCATTCAGCCCGACATCCTCCTCTGCCGCTCCGAGCGCGCGATCCCCGAGGAGATGAAGAAGAAGATCGCGCTGTTCTGCAACGTGGAGGAGAACGCGGTCGTCTCTGCGCTCGACGTGGAGTTCATCTATCAGGTCCCGCTGGCGTTCTCGCGCGAAGGTCTCGACGAGATCCTTCTCGACAAGCTTCATCTCCCGCATGAGGAGACGGGCTCGCTCGCGAAGTGGGAAGAGATCGTGCGCAAGCTGCGACATCCGGAAGGCGAAGTGCGCATCGGATTCGTCGGCAAGTACGTGGAGTTCGGCGACTCGTACAAATCGCTCAACGAAGCGCTGGTCCACGGCGGCATCGCTAACAACGTGAAGGTGCGCATCATCTACATCGATTCGGAATCGCTCGAGGAAGAGGGCTATCACGGCGATCTCGGGAGCGTCGACGGCATTCTCGTCGGTCCCGGTTTCGGAGCGCGCGGCGTCGAAGGAAAGCTGCGCGCGATCCGCTACGCCCGCGAAAAGAAGATCCCCTACTTCGGCATCTGTCTCGGCATGCAGTGCGCGACGATCGAATTTGCCCGCAATGTCGTCGGCATGGTCGGCGCGAACTCCACCGAGTTCGATGACGAGGCGCCGTACAAAGTGATTTACAAACTGCGCGATCTGATCGGCGTCGACGCGTTGGGCGGCACGATGCGCCTCGGCAAGTATCCGTGTCAGTTGCGCGAAGGATCGATCGCGCGCGAAGCGTACGGCACCGATCTCGTCGAAGAGCGTCATCGCCATCGATACGAGGCGAATCCCGAGTACATCCCGGCGCTCGAAGAGAAGGGATTCCG
>DASYUK010000152.1:0-2535 GCA_036001325.1 Thermoanaerobaculia bacterium | reverse complement strand
CCGAGAAGCCCGATGTACGGAATCGCCGTCGCGAATAGCGCCTCCAGCAGCGCGGCGTCGTAGAGAAAGTTGTGCGTCATCACGATCGCGGCGTCGTACTTCGAAAGCTCGATCGATGAAGCGACCGATTCCGGATGACAGTCTTTCGGCGCGATGACGTCGACGCTCCATCCGATCGTGCGACCGAGCGTTGCGACCGGTTCCACATCGGTGCCGCCGCCGAAGATCACGACGGCGCGCGCCGGTTCGCTCTCCTGCGGCAGCTCCGGCGGATGCGCCGCATCGAACGGCTGCACGACGATCTCAATGTTGCCGCGGCATCCGAGGCCGAGGCCGAAGACGATGTCGTCGAAGCGGGAGCTGTCGTAGGTGATCACGCGCTCGCTGAAGTCATCGCCCCACGTCTTCGCGCGCTCGGCGAGATCGCGCTCCAGGCATCCGCCGCTGATCGCTCCGACCGTCTCGCCGTCTTCGGAGACCACGCAACGCGCGCCGGCGCGGCGATATGTCGAGCCCTTCGTATGCGCGACCGTTGCGACGATGCCGCGCTTTCCGGCGGCGATGATCCGCTCGATGGCGGCGACGATTTTTTCGATTTCGCGCATATCAGGTCAGCTTCATGGGCAGTTTTCGTACCCGTTTTCCGGTGGCGGCAAAAACCGCGTTGGCAACGGCGGGCGCGGTGGGCGGGAGCCCGGGCTCGCCGGTGCCGGTCGGCAGGGCCGTGCTTGGGATGATGTGCACTTCGATGACCGGCATTTCACTGATGCGCAACATCGGATAGTCGTGAAAATTCGATTGCTGCACGGCGCCTGCGGCCGTCGTGATCTCGCCATGCAACGCCGCGGTCAATCCGTAGACGACACCGCCCTCGACCTGCGCGGCGATTCCATCGGGGTTGACCGGAGTGCCGCAGTCGATCGCGCAGACGATACGATCGACTTTGATCACGCCGTCGTTGCCGACGCTGACGTCGGCGACTTGCGCGGCGTAACTGAAGAACGAGCGCTGCGCCGCGAAGCCGCGTCCTCGTCCTTCCGCGAGGCGCTTGCCCCAGCCGGAGCGATCGCGCACGACTTCGATGACGCGCCGCAGCCGGTCGATCTCGAATGGATAATCCTTGGCCCGTCCTTCCCCTTCGATGCGTCGCCCCTTCGTGAGCATCGAGAGCTGATACTCGATCGGATCCTTCCCCGCCGCGCGCGCGACTTCATCGAGAAATGAATTGATCACGAAGGCGTTGATCGAATGCTCGACCGAGCGCCACCAGCCGCGCGGCACCACCGACGCGATCGGCGTGAACTCGATGCGCAGGTTCGGCACCGAGTACGGCATGTCTTCGAGTCCGCCGCTCTCGCTCTCATGCGGCTTGTCCGCTTTCGGATTGAAATAGGTCTCGATCGACGGCGCTGCGAATCGATGCTGCCACGCGATCAGTCGTCCATCGGGATCGAGCGCCGCCACGGCGCGATGCTGACTGGCCGGACGGTAGTAGTCGTGCTGCATGTCGTCATCGCGCGTCCAGTGCACGTGTACCGGTGCGCGCGCGGCCTTCGAAAGCAAAGCTGCTTCGAGCACGAAATCGGGATTGGCCTTGCGACCGAAGCCCCCACCGAGCATCGTCACGTTGACCTTCACCTGCTCCGGTTTCAGCTTCAGCGCCTGGGCAACCGCGCCGTTGGCCCAGTCGGGGAACTGCGTAGGCGCCCAGATCTCTGCGCCCTCGTCGGTCACGCTGACCGTAGCATTCATCGGCTCCATCGTTGCGTGCGCGAGGAATGGAAGCTCATAGATCGCCTCGACTTTCTGCGCGGCGGAGATCGTCGCCGTCTCGACGTTGCCGATGTCGACGATGCGCTTCCCCGGTTCGGCGACGGCATCCTGCATCTGCTTGCGCAACGAATCGGTCGACTCGAAGACCGCCACGCCCGGCTCCCACTTCACATCGAGCGCGTCGCGGCCCCTCATCGCCGCCCATGTCGAATCGGCGACGACGCCGATGCCGTTCCACGGAAGATCCGTCCCGTTGGCAGCGATCGGGACAACATCCTTCACACCGGGAACCGCTCTCGCCTTCGTGTCGTCGAGGCTCGCGACTTTGCCGCCGAATGCCGGCGAGCGCTTCACCACGGCGTAGAGCATTCCCGGGACGCGAACATCGGTCCCGTAAGCCGCCTTTCCGGTGACGATGTCGCGATTGTCGAGGCGATCGGCCTTCTTTCCGATCATCCTGAAGGCCTTCGGATCTTTGAGTTTGACTTCTTTCAGTACTTCTATCTTTCCAGCGTCGGCGGCAATTTCACCGAACGTGACCTTGCGTCCCGATGCCGCGTGCGTGATGACGCCGTCGCTGACCGTCAGCGAATCGGCCGGCACCGCGAGCTTCGCCGCCGCGGCACTGACGAGCATCGCTCGCGCGGTCGCTCCCGCCTCTCTCATCGGCTTCCACAGCGTGCGCACGCTGCTGCTGCCACCCGTTCCCATCCGCCCGAATTTCTTGTCGAAGTGCGCCTGCCGGATCCGCACCTTCTTCCA
>DASYUK010000151.1:0-9350 GCA_036001325.1 Thermoanaerobaculia bacterium | reverse complement strand
GCCGCGGAGCGCGGATGGATCGATGGAACGCGCGTCATGAATGAGATTCTCACGTCGATCAAGCGCGCCGGCGCGGATCTGATCATCACGTATCACGCGATGGAGTTCGCGAAGACATAAGGAGAGCGGCCGTCCCGGCCGCAGTTGCCGCGCGTCCCGCGCGGCAACTGATCACGATCGCGCGTGACGTCGATGGAATAGTATACCCAGGTAGGGTATTATGGCGGTCGTATGAGCACGAAACGACCCCGTCACGCCAGCAGAGGTCTCGACGAGCAGGAGCGGCAGCAGGTCACGAACCGCCTCAAGCGCATCGAAGGGCAGGTGCGCGGGATCCAGCGCATGGTCGACGAGAACCGCTACTGCGTCGACATCCTCACTCAGATTTCAGCCATTCACGAATCGTTGCGAAAAGTGAGTGAAACGCTTCTTCGCGAACACCTTGACCACTGCGTGACCTCTGCAGTCGGCAGTGGCGATCATCGGGAGACACAACGCATCTATGACGAGCTTGCCGATCTCTTCAACAAATACGCACGCTGAGCAGATCGATCCGGTTTGTGGAATGGCCGTCGATCCGGGAAACGCCGCCGGCGAATCGGAGTACCAGGGCACGACGTATTACTTCTGCAGTCCGAGGTGCAAAGAGCGCTTCGACAAGAATCCGCAGAAGTTCGTCAGCCCAACCGACCACCGACAACCGACCACCGACAACCGCATCTACACCTGCCCCATGCACCCGCAGATCCGAAAGATCGGTCCGGGCACGTGCCCGATCTGCGGCATGGCGCTCGAGCCGCTCGAAGCGACGGCGGAGGAGGACACGACCGAGCTGCGCGACATGCAGCGGCGATTCTGGGTCTCTGCTGTGCTCACAGCTCCTCTGATTCTCATCGCCATGTTGCGTCCGGAACCGTGGGTCGAATTGATCCTGGCGACGCCAGTGGTGCTGTGGGGAGGCTGGCCGTTCTTCGTCCGCGCCGTCGACTCCGTTCGCTTTCGCAACCTCAATATGTTCACTCTGATCGGGCTCGGCGTTTTCGTCGCCTACGTCTACAGCGTCGTGGCCACGGTCGTCCCACAGATCTTCCCGCCAGCGTTCCGCAGCCACGGAGGACACGTCGGCGTCTACTTCGAAGCAGCCGCGGCGATCGTGACACTCGTTCTCCTCGGGCAGGTGATGGAGCTTCGAGCGCGCAGCCGGACCGGTGCAGCGATCCGCGCGCTCCTCGGTCTCGCGCCGAAGACGGCGCGTCGCGTGAACGAGGATGGAAGTGAAACGGACATCCCACTCGAGCAGGTGCAGGTCGGGATGACACTACGTGTACGGCCCGGCGAGAAAGTGCCGGTGGACGGCATCGTCGTCGATGGAACGAGCCACGTCGACGAATCGATGGTGACCGGAGAGCCGATGCCGGTCGAAAAGAAGAAAGATGATCGCCTGATCGGGGCCACGGTCAACGGCACCGGCTCGCTGCTGATGCGCGCGGAACGTGTCGGCGCCGACATGTTGCTCTCCCAGATCGTGAACATGGTGTCGCAGGCTCAACGCAGCCGCGCGCCGATTCAGAAGCTCGCCGACAGAGTCTCGGCGTGGTTCGTTCCGACGGTCATCGGCGTCGCCGTTCTCACGTTCGTGATCTGGTCGATCGGTGGTCCCGATCCACGGATGGTATACGCGATCGTCAATGCGGTGGCGGTGCTGATCATCGCCTGTCCCTGCGCGCTCGGTCTGGCCACGCCGATGTCGGTCATGGTTGCCGCTGGAAAAGGAGCGACCGCCGGTGTGCTGTTCCGCAACGCCGAGGCGATCGAAGTGCTTCGCGAGGTGGACACACTCGTGATCGACAAGACCGGGACGCTCACGGTTGGCAAGCCGGAGCTGGTCAGCGTGAGCACGACGGGCGCGGTCAGCGAGAATGAACTTCTCCGGCTGGCGGCAAGTGTCGAGCGCGCCAGCGAGCATCCGCTCGCAAGCGCCATCGTCGCCGGAGCCGAAAAGCGCGGCATCCGCACTCAAGCGGCCGACGATTTCGAATCAATCTCGGGAAAGGGTGTGCGCGGCAAAGTCGAAGGACACGATGTCGCCGTCGGCAATCGCGCGATGATTGGCGAGGTCGGCGCTCTCGAGGCGGGAAGTCAGGCGACGGTGTTCGTCAGCATCGACGGAAAACCGGCGGGAGCCATCGGCGTTGCCGATCCCGTGAAGGAAACGAGCGCGCAAGCGATTGCGGAGCTTCACCGCGAGCAACTTCGCATCGTGATGCTCACCGGGGACAGAAGGCCGACGGCGGATGCTGTGGCGAAGAAGCTCGGTATCGACGAGGTGATCGCGGAGGTTCTTCCCGATCAGAAGGCGGACGTGATCAAGCGACTGCAGAGTGAAGGGCGAAAGGTGGCGATGGCCGGCGACGGCATCAACGACGCACCGGCGCTGGCGCAGGCGGAGGTCGGCATCGCGATGGGGACCGGCACCGACGTGGCGATGGAGAGCGCCGACGTCACACTGGTCAAGGGCGACCTGCGCGGGATCATTCGCGCTCGGCGCCTCAGCGACGCGACGATTCGCAACATCCGGCAGAACCTCTTCTTCGCGTTCATCTACAACGCTGTCGGCGTGCCGATCGCCGCAGGCGTGCTCTATCCGTTCTTTGGCGTGCTTCTCAGCCCGATGATCGCGGCCGCGGCGATGAGCTTCAGCTCCGTCTCCGTGATCGCGAATGCGCTGCGGTTGCAGCGTGTGAGGATCTGAGATGCTTCGAGTTTTTCTTGTGCTTCTTTGCGCGTCGGCCGCAAATGCGCAAGTCGTAACGATGATCGATCCACCCGCCAGTGCAGGAGCGGCGGAAACATTCATCTCATCGACAAAGAATGGCGTTCTACTGAGCTGGCTCGAGCCGGCGGGGAAGCGTCTTGCGCTTCGCTTCGCGCGATTCACGGACGGCAAATGGACCGAGGCGCGGACCATCGCCGAGAGATCGGACTTCTTCGTGAACTGGGCCGACTTTCCGTCGATCGTGGCGACAGCGAACGGAACGTTGTTCGCGCACTGGCTGCAGAAGAGTGGCTCGGACGTCTACGCATACGACGTCCGGATGTCGACATCGACGGATGGCGGTCGAACTTGGCGCTCCTCATTTCTGCTGAACCGCGACGGCAGGAAAACGGAGCATGGCTTCGCCTCACTGCTGCCGCTGCCGAATGGGCGCATCGCGGCGACGTGGCTCGACGGCCGGAACATGCCCGAAGGGAAAGAAGAAGGGGAGATGACGGTCCGTTATGCCGAAGTCGACTCGAGCGGCCGGATCTCACACGAGCGCGAGCTCGATCATCGGGCCTGTGAGTGTTGCACCACGGGCATTGCACCCGGACCGCTCATCGTCTATCGCGATCGCTCGATGGAAGAAGTGCGCGACATCTCCATCGCGCGGCGACAAGGCAATAGGTGGAGCTCGTCGCTGATTCATCGCGACGGCTGGACGATCGCCGGTTGCCCGGTGAATGGTCCGCGGATCGATGCGCGTGATGGTAACGTCGTCATCGCCTGGTTCACTGGCGCAAACGACCGGCCGCGCGTCAATGCAGCGTTCTCGCGCAATGGCGGCAGAACGTTTTCCGATCTCGTCACTGTCGACGATGGGAAACCCGTTGGACGTGTCGACGTCGTGCTCCTGGCACGCGATCTCGCTCTCGTCTCGTGGGTCGAACAGACCGGATCGACGGCTGATATCCGCGTCCGCCTGGTCCGGCCGGGTGGTGTCGAACGGAGTATTCAGGTCGCGCCGTCGAGCGCCGCGCGCGCGGCGGGATTTCCGCGGATGGCGAGATGGTCGCGCGATGTAGTCATCACGTGGACCGACGTCGTGCCGTCGAAGAAGGTGCGCGTGGCGCGAATCGAACTGCGTTAGAGCGCTTCACTTCGCTTTCGCTATCCCGATCTTCACGGTCACAGCGGCCTTGCCGTCTTCGGTGGTGTGAACGACGACGCGCGCGCCGGCCTTCAGATCATTGCGGCTCGCCCACTTCGATCCCTTCGAAAACTTCGTGTTCTTCGTCATGTGGATCGTGACTTCGCGACCGTCGGTCGCTTTCACGATCAAGTGATCTTCGTGAACCATCTTCACGGTTCCCATGATGTCGTGGGACTTGCCGCCGTGGGCGTACGACATCGTCGAGAGCGTCAGAAGAATCGTGACTGCCAGTGCAATGCTGCGCATCTTCATCTCCTCTTCAATGGTGATGTGGGAGTGCCGGAGCCTCGCCGCCTTCGAGGAACTCCTCCTCCTGTTTCATCTGCTCGTATTCTCCGGGACTCTTCGGATTCATCTTCTCCATCTCCGCCACCTCGGCCGCGGTGATCTTCGGCATGTGACGAACGAAGTGGACGAGTGTCCAGCTTCCTCGTCCTGATTCCGGAGTACCGTTTCCCCAGCCCGGCATACCGGTGAGACGAATGCCGTTCTCGATGATCGAAAACAATTCGCCGTCGGTGAGCGATTGCGTTTTCGTCAGCGTCATGTCGGGCGCGCGCGGGTACATGTGCTGGCCCATCTCGGTCTGCCCCTTGCCATCGTTGCCGTGACAGATCGCGCAATGGTCGGCGAAGTGCGCGCGTGCCTCGACGAGGACGTCCGGCGTCAGCGGAACAGGGTTCTTGACATCGCGCAGATCCGAAGGCGCTGCCCAGTGCCGCAACTGCCCGGCGATCATCTGCTCGACCATCGTCGGGCGATCGTGCGCGCTGAAGCCGTACCGAAGCGTCGAGGCGATGAGACCAACCCCGCCGAGAACGATCACGACGAGGACGAGGATGGTCAATTTGGTCCGGCGTCTCAACGTCGATCACCTCCATGTTGGTGCTCCGGTTTCGGTGGCGCCGACATCGAATCGACGCGATACGCGACCGATCCTCGCGGGTAGTCGTACCAGCCTGGATCCTCATATCCGCGGAGGTTCTCGCGGATCTTGACGATCGTGAACATTCCGCCCATGTCGATTGGACCGAACGGTCCGGTGCCGCCGCGCATCGGGATGCTGTTTCGCGGCGCGGTCATGTCGTGCTGCATCTCCACCATCTCACCCATGCCGGTCGTACCCATCACCATCGTGCCGGGAATGATCGCGTTGGCACGCGCCTCGGCGCTGCTGGCATCGACGCCGAGCAGGTTCGGCAGGTCATGTCCCATCTGATTCATCGTGTGATGCGTCTTGTGGCAGTGCAGTGCCCAATCGCCGGGATTGTCGGCGGTGAACTCGATGTCGCGCGTTGCTCCCACCGGGACGTTCACCGTCGCTTCGGGCATCCAGGCCGACTCCTGAATCGGACCTCCATCCGATCCGGTGACGTAGAAGTGATGACCATGAAGATGAATCGGATGGGAGTCCATGCTCAGGTTTGCCAGTCGGATGCGCACGCGATCACCGAGGCGGACCGGCAATGGATCGGTACCGGGAAAGACGCGGCTATTGAAGGTGAAGACGTTGAAGTCGAGCATGACGGTCGGATCGGGTTTGGATGTGCCGGGTTTGATGAACCACTCGTTGAGGAAAATCGCGAAGTCGCGATCGATTCGACGCACATTCGGGTCGCGCGGATGAATGACGAAGAAGCCGTGCGCGCCCATCGTGATCTGCACCATCTCGTCGAAATGCGGGTGGTACATCTGTGTGCCCGTCTGCTTGAGCGTGAACTCGTACGCGAACGTCTCTCCCGGCGCGATCTTCGGCTGATTGAGTCCGCTCACTCCATCCATTCCGTTCGGCAAAATGAACCCGTGCCAGTGAACCGAGGTTGCTTCCGGCAGCGTGTTGGTGACGTAGATGCGGACGCGATCGCCTTCGAACGCTTCGATCGTCGGCCCCGGCGTCGTGCCGTTGTAGCCGTAGCAATCGACAACCAGGCCGGGCGAGAACTCACGCTTTACCGGCCCGAGCGTGAGGTGGAAAACCTTCACGCCGTTCTCCATGCGAAATGGAAGAGTGGCGCCGTTCGGCGTGATGACGGGTGCCCTGCCGCCGCCGCGTGCTGGCCGCAACGGCTTTCGAGACGGCGATTGCGCCGATACGGGGCGAACGATCGCGGCGCCACCCAGGGCAGTTGCCAATGACAAGAGAAGATTGCGTCGGCTGAACATCAACGACCTCCGTTCAACACTCGATCGAGTTTGGTTCGCGCGATCCAGTAGTCGCGCTGCGCGTCGATGTACTCACGCCGCGCACTGGCCTCATTCTGTCTGGCCTGAATGAGTTGATAGAAGCCGGCCACCATGGCGTTGTGCTCGATTTGCGTCAGCGCCACGATGCGTTGCCGGCGAGGAATCAGAACGTCGCGGTAATACTCGACACGGCTTCGCGCCGCGAGCAAACGATCGCGCGCCGCTCGCGCCTGGGATGATGCCGACGCAGTGATCGATGCCAGTCGTTGCCGGCTGATCGTGAGCTGCGTTTCGGCGCGCTCTCGCGCCGCACGGCCGCGGTTGAAGATGGGAATCGGCAGACTCAGTGCCGGTCCGGTCGTGGTCGGCCCTTCGGCGTCGCGTTCGCGATGAGCTCCTGCATCGATGTCGCCGATCGCAGACGTTCGCGCGATCGGAAGTAATCGCTCCGCCGCCTCGACTTCATGTCGCGCCGCGGCGATGTCGAGTCGCCTCGTGGCCAGCAGTTCGATCAGATCGGTCTCATTCGGCTCGTTGGCCGCAGGTGAAGGGAAGTCGTCGGCGATCTGCCAATTCAATGACGGATCGCGCAGAGCCATGGCGCGAATGAGTGCTTCGCGACTGAGGAGAAGCTCTTCTTCGCTGCGCGCGAGATCGATCTTGGCCTGTTCGTACTGCGCCTGCTGGTTCTCGAGGTCCAGATCGGTGATGTTGCCCGCTTGATGCTGGCGTTGTGCGAGATCGGCTGCGGCGCGCGCCGCCTCGGTGATCGCGCGATTCGCGGCCACGCGCTGCGACGCCGCGAGCAGATCGAAGAAGTCGTCCCGAACGTCCGCGGCGATGCCGAGGACCGCGGAGGCGACTCGCAGTTTGGCCGCCTCGAATGTGGCCTGTCCGGCAGCGCGGCGACGCGGCAACTGCACGATATCGAGGATCGACTGCGTCAACGCGATTTCGTACGGTTTCGCAGGACTGCCTGGGAACCGAATCTCGCCCGAGAAGATCGGATTGCGGATCGTGCTGGCCTCGATCAGATCGGCACGTGCGAGCCCGAGCTGCGCCAGCTCGATCTGCACTTGTGGATTGTTCGCGAGGGCGACGGCAACCGCGGTCTCGGCATCGAGCTTCCGGCCCTGAAGCGTGGCTCGGACACTTTCATCATCGGTTGCCGCCGGCTGCCGGATCGCGATTTTCTGTCTCGAGCGACCACTCACTTCATTTTGCACATCGGACAATCCGGCATCACGGGGAACGGTTGCGCAACCGGCGAATGTGATCACGCTGAAGGCGACAGCGATTTTTCGAATCTGCTTCATCTCGTTCTCACTTCAATGCTGATGCGGCTGTTGCGTCGGCGCCTTCGCCGCTTCTGCCACGGCCTGCTGAGCGGGGGCATCGAGCGGATCCTGCTGCAGCGTTGCCGAAGGTTGAATCTTCGCGATCTCCGAGCTCGACTTCGGTGCGCTCAGATCGACGCCGGGCATCGGCTGCATCGCCATGCCGCCGTGCTGCATACCGGCCATGCCGGTCATCTTCGAATGGTCCATGCCGGCCATCTGCGAATGGTCCATGCCGACCATCTTCGAGTGATCCATGCCGGCCATCTTGGAGTGATCCATGCCGGTCATCTTCGAGTGATCCATGCCGGCCATCTTCGAGTGATCCATGGCCGCCATTTCACTGCCCTCGGCATGCGCTTCATGACCACCGTGCTCGCCCGACGCGACGGGGACGCCCTTCGCCACCGCTTCGCGATACGCCGCGGCGCTCTTGCTGGCCATCGAGCTCTTGCCGCCGCATGCGAAAGCAAGCGCGGCGACGAACACTGAAATCAAAAAATGCTTCATTGGAGCCCCCTGAGAGTTCCTGAGTGAGGGGAAAGGCGCACGTCATCGCCGCAGCGAGAGCGCGCAGAAGGCGGGTATCAGACTCGTAGTGTGTCGAGAAGCTGCAAGCGCAAACCGACGTCGCGATCGCAGCGCGTCGCGCCGAGGGAGATGAAGCTGCGATAGGCGAGTGCGCTTCCGGTTCGCGGAAGACCGCTCATCACAATCGAAACCTGCAGATGCTCTTTCGACGCGGGCGCGCTGACGAAGCGCGGCTTCACTTGTTGCCGCTCCGACGCCGGCGTCGAGGTCCGATGATCATCCGACGAGGTCTGATGCATCGCCATCGAGCAGAGCGGCATCAGCCGGTGCAGTGTCCGATGAAAGGGCAGCACGCAACAGCCGAACAGATAAACGGTCGCGATCGTCGCCGGAATCGTTGCTCCGGCGAGGCAGGCGACGGCGATGGCAGCGCGCTTCATGACCAACCGCGAAATGTATGCAACTCCCGTGACGACGTCCACGTCCGTTCAGACGCCGCCCGTCCGGGAAGGTTACACACTCTTCACGCCGCGGACGAGGCGTAGCACCCCGAAAACCGTGACGAACATGCCGGTCTCTTTGACGTCGTGAAAACCGGCCTCAGCGACCATTCGCGGAAGGAGTCCGTGGAATTGTTCATGGACGTGCTCGCGGCCGATGTGCTCGACGAGGAACGAGATCGCGCGAGTGACGCGGCCGGACGGCGCACCGAAGTCACCGATGTGGATTTCTCCTGCCGGTCGCAGAACGCGGTAGCTTTCCTTCAGCGCCTTGAATTTGGATTTGAGATCGAGATGATGAAACGCCAGAGTCGACAGAATGCGGTCGACCGAGGCGGAGGCGAGCGGAAGCAGGACCGCGTTGGCGAGCACGAGTTGCGCGTCCGCCTGAGCGCGAATCAGTTTGCGCTGCGCTCTCCTCATGATGAGCGGGTCGGGATCGAGGCCGACGAAGCGAGCCGCGGAATGCTGCGACTTACCCATCAGCAGAAGAGTGCCGGTGCCGCATCCGACATCGACGACGACCATTCCCTTCGTGATCGACGCGGCGTCCAGCAGCCGCCGTTTGAATCGCCGCTCCGGCAGAGTCAGCCGGATCGCCAGGTCGTACGCAGGCGTCCAGAAGTCACGGCCGAGCGCCGGAATATAGTCTGGCTTCATCGCGGGTGACATCATCCTCGCATTCGCGGCTGAATGAGGACCACTGCGCGGCGTCCGTGGCATCGTTCCGCGATCGGAATATATTTCGGCGGTCGTGAACGAAATCGCTCTCGAAATCATCCTCATCGTCGCGCTCATCATCGCGAATGGCGTCTTCTCACTCTCCG
>DASYUK010000150.1:0-5180 GCA_036001325.1 Thermoanaerobaculia bacterium | reverse complement strand
GGCTGGAACGCGCGCGCGAAACGGCCGCGAACGACCACGTCGAAGAGATGGTCCTTCCCCGGATCGATCATCTCGTTGAACCTCTGCACGGTCGGCAAAACCTGAAACGCGCCGCTTCCGGCGGTGCGGATCGTGATCTGGCTGACGGTGAGCGGCACGTCGCTGATGTTGCTCACCTCGACCTGAACCGTGTACTGGCGCGAATGGTCGCGATCTTCGATCGTCAGCGCGTTGTCGACAGCGGCGATGTCGACGCTGATGGCCTGACCGGGCCCGCCTTCGATCGTCTGAGACACGAGGCCGGACGATGCGCAACCGGTGAAGAGAATTGTTACGAGGGCGAGCCGCATCGCCACATTGTCACGCGGGTTAGCTCAAAAGTTCACATCGCTTTGCAAACCATTGCCTGTTACGAGCGTAAACATAGATACGACGTGAACTGCGCTGAGTGTGGGCAGCCGGCCACCGTGCTTAGCGGCGACGTACCGCATTGCGGAGCGTGTTTCTACAAGCATTCTCTAGATCATCGCCCGGTGCCGCTTGAGCCCGCACACCATGACGTCTGGCGCCGTCTGACCGAGGCGATCGCGGCATTGGAATCGCTCGTGTCTCGCATCTCCGGCGAAGTCGAAGAGCTCATCAGGAAACGCAACAACGGCGGCTCGTAACTCACCGCGGAACAGCGATCTCGACGACTCGCGCACCAGGCAGTTTCGTGAGCTCACGCGGATCGAGTCGCGCCTTGCTGGTGCGGTTTCCGCCACCGATGATCACCGATGGCCGCTCCATCACGCGTTTGTCGATGAGGATCGGAATGTCAGCGGGTAACCCGACGATCGTCACTCCACCCATCGCCTGCCCTGAGATCTGCGCGGCCTCCTCCGGCGACGCGAACGAGAGTCGCTTGAACGCCACTTCCGCCGCCACGCGATGGTTCACGTCGAGCTTCGTGTCCGACCGAACCAGGCACGCCACATACCTCCTCGGCGTCGTCTTCAGCGCGATCACGATCGTATTGCACGCCTCTTCCGGCGGGATTCCGTAGTTCGCACAGAACTCAACCGTATCGGCCCATTCAGGCTCGCAGGGAACAACCTCGCATTGAATCGAAGCCGCGTCGAGAGCAGCGCGCACGCTGGGGTGAAGCATTGGTATGCGACGCGCATTCTCTTACAAAGGAGGAGAAGAACGGACTTAAGATATCGATATGCGTGTTCGCGAAATCATGAAGAAGAAGGTGTACACCGTTGCGCCATCCGAGAGCGTCGTCGCGGTCGTCAATCGTTTCCGCGCGAATCGGATCCACCATCTCGTCGTGGCCAACGGCTCGAAAGTCATCGGTCTCGTCTCGCATCACGACATTCACCGTGCCGCTGAGGAGAATCCCGACCGCACGCACGTGTCCGACGTTATGACCGAGGATGTCGTCACGATCGACGCCGACGCCACCGTGCGCGAAGCGGCGAACAAGATGCGCGGCAACACGATCGGTTGCCTGCCAGTGACCGAGAACAAGAAGCTCGTCGGAATCATCACGCGCTCCGATCTGGTCGACCTGATCGGGCGCGGTGCGTTGATCCCGGCGCGGAAAGCCGAGCGCCGCGAGATGCGCACGCAGATCCCGGGCCGGCAGCGACGTGCCGGCACGCGTTAACGGTTTACCGTCGCCATGTTCGTATAACGGTCGCCGGCGGCGGCGCCTTTCGGCGTGATCTCGTCGATGCGCGCGAGGTCGTCGCGCGTGAGCTCGATGTTCACGGCGCCGATGTTCTCCTCGAGGTGCGCGATCGATTTGCTGCCGGGGATCGGCACGATGTCCTCTCCGCGCGCGAGCAGCCACGCGATCGCGAGCTGCGCCGGCGTGACCTGCTTGACTTTCGCGATCCGCTCGATGTGCTTCACGAGATCGAGATTCTTCGCGAAGTTCTCGCCCTGAAAGCGCGGTGACTTGCGGCGGAAATCATCCGGATCCAAATCGTCGATCGTCTTGAAGCGGCCCGACAGAAATCCTCGGCCGATCGGACTGTAGGCGACGAACCCGATGCCCAGCTCGCGCACCGTCGGAAGGATTTCATCCTCCGGATCGCGACTCCACAATGAGTACTCGGTCTGGAGCGCCGTGATCGGATGAACGCGATGGGCGCGGCGGATCGTCGCCGGCGCCGCCTCGGACATTCCGAGAAATCGCACTTTGCCCGCGCTGACGAGCTCGGACATCGCGCCGATCGTCTCTTCGATTGCCACCGTCGTGTCGACACGATGCTGGTAATACAGATCGATGAAGTCGACGCCGAGACGTTTGAGCGAGGCGTCGCATGCCGAGCGGACATACTCCGGACGGCCGTTGATGCCGCGCCAGCTTCCATCGGGATTCCGCTCATTGCCGAATTTCGTCGCGAGCACGACCTGGGAGCGCCGGCCCCGAGTCGCGCGGCCGACGAGCATCTCGTTTGTGAACGGACCGTACATGTCGGCCGTATCGAGAAAATTCACACCGAGATCGAGCGCGCGGTGGATCGTGGCGATCGACTGCTCGTCATCATGCGGGCCGTAAAACTCCGACATGCCCATGCAGCCGAGTCCGATCGCGGAGACTTCGAGGACTTTGCCGAGTGTGCGAGTTTTCATGGGAGCGCATCTAACCACAGGCGGCGCACTTCCGATGCGCCCCGTGCATTCGGTTCGAAGATGAGCTCGTCCCAATACCAGCGCTGGCGCTGCGGAACACTGATCCCATGCCCGAGAAAGTGTCGATGGATGTCGATGAGCCGGACGTGTTTTCGCGATGCCGCGATGTTGCGGATGGCGTCATTGAATTGCGCGAGCCACTTCGCTTCGCGATCGAGACGTTCACCGTAGAGCGTGTTCGTTCCGTCGGAGGGATCGTAGACGGTGCCGAGGAACACCAGGCTCGATTCGAGCCGCTGCACGATGCGCTCGACGCGTTCAATCAGGCCTTCGATGAGCCCGAGGAGAATGTCGTTACCACCCGCGGTCACGGTGACGATGTCTCTTTCGCTGAGAGATGGGAGTTGAACGCGAAGGACGTCATCGGTTGTTGCGCCGTCAGCGGTGAGATTCACGAATGTCGTGCCGGGGCGAAGCGTCGCTAGATCACGGCCGGCGAACTCCGGCCAGAGCTCATCGTCGTTGCGATAGAACAACGACGCGGCGCCGAGGCCGGCGCGACCGGTTTCGCGCTGCGGGTAGTCGTCGATGGAGATGCTATCGCCGAGCGCGACGTAGTGCGTCATCCGATCCGGAATGGGGTCAGGTCTTTAGTTTTCACTTTTTCCTCCAGCTCGTAGAAAAAAAGTGAAAACTAAAGACCTGACCCCATCCTAGTGACCCGCGTACCAGTCGTAGCCCTGCTCGGCCCAGAAATCGATCGGCCGCACGTTCGTGTAGCGGATCAAGCCGATGCGCTTGATGTTCTTGATCCCATACTTCACCGGGATCGCTAATCGCAGCGGCGCGCCGTGCGCCATCGACAGCGGCTCGTCATTCAGCGCGTAGGCGAGCAGCGTCTGCGGATGCATCGCGCTCTGCATGTCCAGTCCGACGTAGTAGCCGCGATCGGGCGTCTCCATCGCCACATACTTCACGCGCTCGGTGGGCGGGAACTTCGCCATCAGATCGGCGAAACGCGTTCCCGTCCACTTCACGATGATCGACCAACCTTCGATGCAGCGAAGCTCGGTGATCTGCTCTCGCCGCGGCAGCGCTTTGATGTCGTCGAGCGTCAGTGTGACCGGTTCAGGTGTGCCTTCGATTCGCAGCAGCCACGTCGATGGATCGAATCGTGGATCGAGACCGAGCGCACCATTGAGGCGCGCCGGACGATTGATGCGTGACGGCGGAAACGTCGGGCTCAGTCTCGCCGTCCGGAAGTACGCCTCAGCCAACGATTCATTCAACTCGAGGACACGCCGCAGCGGCCATTGCAGGTAACCGAGCTGGTCGCGCGTGCGCAGCCATTTCCAAGCTCCGTATCCGGCACCCGCAGCGACGGCGGCGGTGAGAAATCCGCGGCGCGACATGCGCCTGACCGTCCGCTCCACTTCGGCATCGTTCGCCTCTTCGATCAGGCGCTGCTTTTCTGCTTCCGCTGCGGGATCGATCGCGACTTCGATCTCGATCGGAGGCTGCTCAGGAACAACAGGTTCGTCGCTCATGCGCGCTCTCCGCCTTCCGCACGAACTTCATAGCCGATGATCATCGCCCGGAAGTTATTCCAGCCGGTCTTGATGACCTGCGCGACATGGATCAGAAAGAAGACGACGTAGCCGACCGTGAGCCAGAAGTGAAAAAACCTCGCCATCTGGTATCCGCCGAACAGCGATACGAGCCATGAGAACTGCACCGGCTTGTAGATCGCCAGACCGGTGAGCAGCGATCCGAGCCCTGCAAGAATGATGAGGGTGTAAGCGATCTGCTGCGCGCCGTTGAATTTTCGCGGCGGAGGAGCTTCCTTACGGAGATGCAGATCGTGCAGGAAGACATACCACGCTTCTTTGAATGAATGTCTGTTCGGAACCAGCTCGCGCCATTGCCCGGAGGCGATCGTGTACGTGACGTAGGCGATGCCGTTGATCGCAAAGAACCACATGAAGAAGAAATGGAGCGCCATCCCTTCGGCGAGACGATTGTTGACGTGCAGCGTCTTCCACGACGGCTGCGACAGATTCATCCTGATCAGCGTGTGCGAGCCGATGCCGACGCGGTAGACCGGAGTGGCCCAGTAGATCAGCAAGCCGCTCCAGACCATCAGCGCGAGCAGCGGGAAGTTGATCCAGTGAAACCAGCGGATCGCCAGCGGGTGCTTCCGCACGAGCTTCTTCATGTGCGTTGGATGCCGATGATAGTACGCGGGTTTCTCGGCGTTGAGTTGGCCCGCATGGTGAATGCCAAGGAGGCTGCTGTGAAACCGATTCTCAAACCTCTGAATGACCACACGTACTCGCTGCTCCGGATCTTTGCCAGTGCGATGTTCATGCTCCACGGGAGCGCAAAGCTCTTCCAATGGCCGCCGGGCAGCGGAGGGCCTTATGCGATTACGTCGCTCCCTGGCATCGCTGGAATCATCGAGCTGTTGACCGGAGCGCTGATTCTGGTCGGTCTGCTGACGAGCATCGCAGCGTTCATCGCCGCCGGCGAGATGGCCGTCGCCTATTTTATGG
>DASYUK010000149.1:0-1784 GCA_036001325.1 Thermoanaerobaculia bacterium | reverse complement strand
TTTGATCCTCTGCAAAGTCGCCGGCCCAAAGCACCAGAGATCGCGTTAAGTCAGAGCGATCTTCTCGTCAATGCGCGTGACGAGCCGCGCATCGGCAGTGTTCTGGAGAAAGAGATCGAATCGGCGGATCGGATCGATCTCATCATCTCCTTCATCCGATGGAGCGGCCTGCGCCTGCTCGCACCGAGGCTTCGCGCTTTCACGGAGCGAGGTGGTCGGCTTCGCGTGATCACCACCACTTACACCGGCTCGACTGAACGGCCAGCGATCGAACATCTTCTCGAAATGCGCGCGGAAGTGAAGGTTTCGTATCACACCGATACGACGCGTCTTCATGCAAAGGCATGGCTCTTTCACCGCGAATCAGGCTTCTCGACAGTTTTCATCGGGTCATCGAATCTATCGACATCAGCAATGCTCGACGGAGTCGAATGGAACGTCCGCCTGTCGCAGGTCGACGCCCCGACAATCGTGGAGAAGTTCGCGGCGACGTTTGAATCGTATTGGGCTCACGCAGATTTCGAAACATACGTTCGCGGACGCGACGAACAGCGATTCGATCGCGCTGTTGCCGCCGCGTCGGTCGCAGATTCAACCATCAGCTTTGTCGGCATCGAGGTCGAACCATGGCCTCACCAGCGAGAGATGCTCGAGCAGCTCACCGTAGAGCGATACCGGCATGACCGCTGGCGTAACCTCGTCGTCGCGGCGACCGGCACGGGGAAAACCGTCGTCGCCGCACTCGACTATCGCCGGCTGAACGACCGCGATGAACCGCTTCGATGGATTCCGACAACCAGACCGCTGTCGCTGCTCTTCGTCGCACATCGTAAAGAGATTCTTCAGCAATCGCTTGGAACTTTCCGAACCGTCATGCGCGATGGGTCGTTCGGCGAGCTCTATGTCGACGGGCATCGCCCGGATGAGTGGCGGCATGTCTTCGCCTCAATTCAGTCGTTGAGCGCGGTGGATCTAGAAACGGTCAAGCGTGATGCGTTCGACGTGGTAATCGTTGACGAGTTTCATCATGCCGCGGCTCCCACCTATCAGAAGCTGCTGGATCATCTGATGCCGAAGGTACTCCTCGGACTCACCGCCACGCCTGAACGCACGGACGGCGAACCGATCCTGCAGTGGTTCGACGGTCGGATCGCGGTCGAGTTGCGGCTGTGGGACGCACTCGATCGGGGCTTGCTCTCGCCGTTTCATTATTTCGGGATCCACGACAACGTCGACATTTCGCAGATCGCGTGGAAGCGAGGGAGGTACGACGAAACCGCGCTGGAAAATGTGTACACCGGGAACGACGCGCGAGTCACTCAGATCCTGACGCAACTTCAACAGAAGATCGGCGACGTCGGACAGATGCGTGCGCTCGGCTTCTGCGTTGGCGTGCATCATGCGGAATTCATGGCCCAACGTTTCCGCTCGGCCGGTATACCATCCGAAGCTGTTCTCGGCACGACCGATAGCGAGGATCGGGATCGCGCACTTCGGCGCCTGCGCGACGGCGAAATCAACTGTTTATTCGCCGTCGATATCTTCAACGAAGGAGTCGATGTCCCGCAGGTCGATACGGTGATGTTTCTGCGCCCGACCGAGAGTGCCCTGATCTTTCTGCAGCAACTCGGTCGCGGCCTGCGTCGTGCGCGCGACAAGCATTGCCTCACTGTCCTGGATTTCATCGGCAATGCGAATCGCCATTTTCGATTCGACCTGCGCTACCGCGCGCTCACCGGTGCTTCGAGGCGAGAGATCGAGGAGCAGATCGGCGGCGGATTCCC
>DASYUK010000148.1:0-4019 GCA_036001325.1 Thermoanaerobaculia bacterium | reverse complement strand
AAGTTGGCCCTTCCTTCGCAATCAGTTATTTCGAATGAAGCTGGCGCGGCTATTACTCCTGCTCAGTCTTATTGCATCACAACAGGCGTTCGCAGATGACGATTCGCGGCGGTGTCACTGGTGGCAATTCGGTCATTGTGGCGCTGAAGGTCTTCCGCAGGACGCACCACAAGCCGACACGCTGATCACCATCGACGTTGCTACGAACAAAATCTACCTATTTCAAGAGGGACAACTCATCGACAAATCTTCTGTCGCCACCGGCTCCGAAAAAATACTGAGAAAGGGACGTCGCATCTGGGTGTTTCATACGCCGCGCGGCCAGATGAAAGTTCTGCGCAAGATCAAGGATCCGGTCTGGAAGAAACCTGATTGGGCGTATATCGAGGAGGGGAAGCCGACTCCGCCGCCCGATTCGCCCAAGCGCGAAATCAAAGGTCACCTCGGCAAATACGCGCTCGACCTCGGCGGCGGCATCCTGATTCATGGGACGGACGAAAAGCACTCGATCGGTCGGCGCGTGTCGCACGGTTGCATCCGTTTGCCGAACGACATGCTCGAGACGGTGTGGAAGGCGACGAAGATCGGCACCGATGTGTACATCTATGAGAGCGCATACACACAGACCGCGATGAGCGAACGACACAGCGATCTGGATTTTTAACTACTTCCCCTTCAACTTCGCCCGCTCCTGATCGCGGCGATCCTGGATGAGCGTCGAGATCACGAGATACAGCCCGATCAGCGACGCGGTGACGTAACCGATCATCGCGAGCGCCGGCTGAGTGCGGATCATCAGCGCCGACGCCACGACGATCGCCGCGACGATCACGCCGACGGTGATTCGATTCGCGACCTTGTGAATGCCGGCAAGAAATTCTTCCGCCTGCGTGAGCTTCAATCCGAACGTGAGTTTTCCGACCGCCGTGAGATCGATGATCTCGCGCGCGCGATGCGGGAGGTCGAGCACGAGCTGATTCAGATCGAGGAGAGCTGGGTAGAAGTTGCGCGGATTGAACTTCTGCGCGAGCTTCTGCGTCATGAGCTGCTCGGCGTAATCGCGAGTGACCCGTTGAGGGTCGTAGTCGGGATCAAGCTTCTTGGTGATGGCGTCGAGGTGGAGGAGCGTCTTGGCCAGCATGGCCAGCTCGGGCGGCACTTTCAGATCGTTCTTGTTGCCGATCGAGATGACATTGAAGATGAGCTGGCCGAGGTTGATCTCTCTCGGATCAGAGTCATGAACCGCGGCGACGATCATCGAGATCTCGTGCGCGAATCGGACCGCGTCGAACCGCTCCTGTGCCTGCGACATCCGCACGCACGAATCGGCCACCTCGGCGCCGCGATTCGACGAGATGGCCATGAGCAGCTTGATGATCTCGTCCTGAAATTCGCGACTGATCCGGCTCGTCATCCCGAAATCGAGCAGGACCACTTGCGGCGCTCCATCGAGCTCGCGGATGAAGATGTTCCCGGGATGCGGATCGCTGTGCCAGAAGCCGTCGACACAGATCTGCTTGAGATACGCGCGCGTGATGATGGACGCCAACTCCTTGTAATTGCCCTCGATCAGCGCGAGCGGCGTCAGCTTCGAAACCTTGCGACCCTTCACCAGCTCAGTCGTGAGGACGCGCGACGAGCTGAGATCGTGGATGACCGTGGGAACGTAGATCTGCGGAAACGTCGTGAGGTTCCGGCGCAGGATTTCGGTGTTCTGGGCTTCCTGCAGGTAATTCAGCTCGCTGAGCATGGCCATGCGGGCCTGCTCGATCGCACCGACGAGATTCATCTTGCGTCCGACCTCGGTGTGTGTTTCGAGCGTCTGGGCGATTTCCGTCAGCACGTCGAGGTCCTTGCGCACGTGCTCGCGCACGTTCGGGTGTTGAACCTTGACGACCACATCGCGGCCATCGCGCAGCGAGGCGCGGTGCGCCTGGCCGAGAGACGCTGCGGCCATCGGCGTCGCGTCAAAATCCGAAAAGATCTTCGAGATCTTCGCGCCCAGTTCTTCTTCGACGGTTCGCTCGATGTCGGCGAACGAGAATGGCTCGACGTTGTCCTGCAGCGATTCCAGCGCGGCGATGTATTCGTGCGGAACGATATCGGGCCGGGTGGAGAGAAGCTGCCCGAACTTCACATACGTCGGCCCCATCTTCTTGAGTGCCGCGGCGAACGCTTCGGCGCGCTGGCGGACGTCGGGCTCCATCGCCGCTTCATCGCCGTCCGTCGGAAGAAGTAGCTCATCCGGCGTGACCGTCAAGCAGATCGCGATACGCGCCGATGTGACTGGTCTTGAGCATCGCCGGTCATCGCTGCAAGAGGACTGCCGAGGTCGTCTGGCGCAACATTGACCAGTCCGGAGGCGCTTGCTAGGATTCGTCGATTTCCTCACCGGTCTAGGAGCCCACTTCAAATGCCGAATTACAGACATCTCTTTACGTCGGAATCTGTCACTGAGGGTCACCCCGACAAGATTGCCGATCAGATTTCCGACGCGATCCTCGACGCGGTGATGGCCGAGGATCCGCTGGGCCGCGTCGCATGCGAGACGCTGGTGACGACGGGCCTGGCGATGATCTCCGGCGAGATCACGACCAAGACGTACGTCGATTTTCCATCGATCGTGCGCAACACCATTCGTGAGATCGGCTACACGCGCGCCAAGTATGGTTTCGACAGTGAGACGTGCGCGGTGATCTCGTCGATCGATCCGCAGTCGCCCGATATCGCACAGGGAGTCGACACCGGCGGTGCCGGCGATCAGGGGCTGATGTTCGGCTTCGCGTGCCGCGAGACGAAGGAGCTGATGCCGCTGCCGATCACGCTCGCGCACAAGCTGGTGCGCCGGTTGACGGAAGTGCGCAAAGCGAACGAGCTCGACTTTCTCCGTCCGGATGGAAAGTCGCAGGTGACGATCGAATACGACGGGAAGCGTCCGATTCGGGCGAGTGCGATCGTGATCTCGACGCAACATTCGCCCAACGTGAGCAATCGCGACCTGCGCGAAGCGGTGATCGAGAAGGTCATCAAACCGGTCGTGCCGGCCGAGCTCCTCGACAAAGACACCGTCTTCCACATCAATCCGACGGGGCGTTTCGTGATCGGTGGGCCGCAGGGCGACACAGGCCTCACCGGACGCAAGATCATCGTCGACACTTATGGCGGCCGCGGACGTCACGGCGGCGGATGCTTCTCAGGGAAGGACCCGACGAAGGTCGACCGCTCCGCGTGTTACATGGCGCGGTATATCGCCAAGAACATCGTCGCCTCCGGAATCGCCGATGAAGTCGAAGTGCAGCTCGCTTATGCGATCGGCGTCGCCGATCCGGTGTCGGTTTACGTCGACACGTTCGGCACCGGGCGCACCGATCAGTCGAAGCTCGTGCAGCTCGTGCGCGAGCACTTCCAATTGACGCCGCGCGGCATCATCGAGTCGCTCAAACTGCGCCGCCCGATCTTCAAGAAGACCGCCGCGTACGGCCACTTCGGCCGCACCGAACCGGAGTTCACGTGGGAAGCGACGGATAAAGCGGACGCGCTGCGTTCGGCAGTAGGCGCAGAAGCGGTGACTGTGTAGCGGCGGGCTTTAGCCCGCCGACGGCGCGCTGAAGCGCGCCGCTACACTAAATCGGCTTCAACGCGCGCCGTATCGCCAGTACGTCTTCGATAATCGCTCGCGCGACTTCCGGGCGAATCTGTGTCGTGCGATCCGACAGCGCGGCCGGCGGATTGTCGTGCACTTCCATGAAGAAACCATCCGCGCCGGCGGCGGCGGCGGCGCGAGCGAGCGGACGCGCGAATTGTGGCGTCCCGCCCGTCTGCTTTCCTTCGCCGCCCGGCCTCTGCATCGAGTGCGTGATGTCGTAAACGACCGGCGCGCCGAAGCCGCGGATGATCGGAAACGCGCGCATGTCCACCACGAGATTCTGATACCCAAACGATGATCCGCGCTCGGTGATGAAGAGGCGGTCGTTTCCGACTTCGTGTCCCTTGTCGAGAATGTTCTTCGTCTCCTCCGG
>DASYUK010000147.1:0-5108 GCA_036001325.1 Thermoanaerobaculia bacterium | reverse complement strand
TTCTGAGCCGCGTCGTTGCACGACGTGGCCAGGTGCGCCTTCCCGATGTTGCCGAGATCGGGCGCACCATGATCGTGTTCGTGAGCGAGAAGAGCGAACGGAAAAACGAGAGCCGCCGCGAAGAGAGCGCGCATGGAAGCCTCCTGTCAGTTGAGCGCCGGTATTCTAGCGGAAGTAGTGGAGAGCCGGGCGTCTCGCCCGCAGTGGTCGCGCGTCCCGCGCGATCACTCATTTGTCGCCGAGCGAGACGCTCGGCGACTGCGGCCGGGACGGCGGCTCTCCACTCGCGGATAATAGATGTACACGAACGATCCGCAGATCACTCCCGGGGTGGTCTCCTCCCACGGCATCAACGAGTCGGAATACAAACTCATCGAACAGATCCTCGGACGGGCGCCGAATTACACGGAGCTTGGCATCTTTTCGGTGATGTGGTCGGAGCACTGCTCGTACAAATCGAGCCGCGTGCATCTGAAGAAATTTCCTACGACGGGTCCGCGCGTGGTGCAGGGGCCGGGCGAAAACGCCGGCGTCATCGACATCGGGGACGGGTGGGTGGCAGCCTTCAAGATGGAGTCGCACAACCATCAGACTAGGGGGTCGTGTTCATGCCCATGCACTGAGTGCTGCCCATCTCCATCTTGGGACAGACGAGAACGCCACCCGCGGGACCGATACGACCTCGGGCATCTCCAACAACTCCCATTGATGTTGGCAGCAAAGCGGGCGAGCAGCCATTGCCAAGCCAGGCCGCATCGTTGTCCGAGCCGTAGCGTCCTTCGCTGAACATGGAGACGATCACCCAGTTCTGACTCACGTCGCGGGGAAATCCCTCGAGAGTTCCTATCCCCCAACCGAAACCGGGACGCGCTGACTTGTACGGCCTCTCATCGAAATTGCTGAATGCCGCCACATCGCCACCGTTGCTGAGGTTGAAGTACGTCCACCCACCGACATCGCGGCTGCCGGCAACGGTTGGGAACGCAGAAGACGAAATCGGAATACGCGATGATGCCGGCGTCGTGGGCGACGAGATCGAGGGATAGCCGATGAAACCGCTGCCGGCCACACCGGCGTTCTCGTGTTCATCGAAGCGAATGACCTCGACCAACGGGATCGCCGAATTCACGACATAGTCGGTGCACGCCGCCAGCCGACCGCTCGTTCCGGTCGCGAAACCCTCACGCCAGATCTTGTATTGAGTGTCGAACGCGGCTCCCGAACCGCTGATCCAACGGGCTGCAAACGCGGACGGCAGCGGCTGCCGCCGATCAAACGTGCGACTGCTTGCCGGCGAGTAACGATCGTAGAAGGTGAACGGTAAGTTCGTCAGGACAGACGCGGCGCCGGCAGCGCCTCCTTCGGGGATCGCGCGGATATGCACCATCGAATTCCCCCCGGCATAGTTTCCCGCCGTTGCGCTTTGGCTGATGTCCTGGTAGTCGCCGACAAGAACGTTGTCAAAGAGGATCTCATCGGTGAAATAGTGTGGATCGATCGGGAGCGTGTTCGAACAGCGCGCGACCACATCGATCGTGATGTATCCGATCGCGACCTTTCCGCCGTGGTTGCCGCCAACCTGCGCCTCCTGCCCCTGCCCCTTCACAGCACAACTGATACTCGCGCCCGTCGAACGGCCGGTCGTGAGCAACGCGCGTATGTCCGCCGCCAGCGGCTCGGGAATCATTTCCCGTTGATGTTCCCGATCACACGTCCCCGCGATCACCCCTCGCGCGATCACGTCATAGAGATTGATCGGCTGAACGTCATACCCGGTGAGCGAAAGATTGAAAACGAAAACCGGAAATCCCCAGTCTGTCCACAGCGTGACGCGAGCGATCTGTGGATAGGGGTTGACGTTCGTAACGCTGAAAAGCGTCGTCCGTCCTCGTCCACTATCCGGTCCGATGTCCACCTCGAAGTACGGAAGAAACAACGTCGCCGCAGGAGCTCCGCCCGCCGCGATATCGCACGAGTCATCGTTGCAGGTACCGCGGCATGGGGCGTACACCGCATTCGCCGGAGCCGTGATCGCTCCGAAGGATTCGGGAGAAGACCCCCATACCACCGCAGCGAGAACGAAAACGACAGGCGGTCGAACGAACACGTCTGTTGATACGTTGTGGCCCTTGTACCTGTCGCTCGATAATGGACACACATGAGCGATCCGCAGATCACTCCCGAGCTCGTCTCTTCCCACGGCATCAACGAATCGGAATACAAGCTCATCGAACAGATCCTCGGACGCGCGCCGAACTACACCGAGCTCGGCATCTTTTCGGTAATGTGGTCGGAGCACTGCTCGTACAAATCGAGCCGCGTGCATCTGAAGAAATTTCCTACGACGGGTCCGCGCGTGGTGCAGGGGCCGGGCGAAAACGCCGGCGTCATCGACATCGGCGACGGATGGGTGGCGGCCTTCAAGATGGAGTCGCACAACCATCCGTCGTTCATCGAGCCGTATCAAGGGGCGGCGACCGGAGTGGGCGGGATTCTCCGCGACATCTTTACGATGGGCGCGCGGCCAATCGCCTGCCTCGACTCGCTGCGCTTCGGCGAGCTCGATGCGCCGAAGATGCGCTATCTCGTCGATGGCGTCGTCCGCGGCATCGCCGGCTACGGCAACTGCATCGGCATCCCGACAGTCGGCGGCGAGACATCGTTCCACGGCAGCTTCAATGGCAACATCCTCGTCAACGTCTTCGCCCTCGGCATCGCGAAGCGCAATCAGATCTTCAAAGGGACCGCGAGCGGCGTGGGCAATCCGGTGATCTACGTCGGGTCGAAAACCGGTCGCGACGGCATTCACGGCGCGACGATGGCCTCCACGGAATTCGATGAAGCGTCGGAAGAGAAGCGCCCGACCGTGCAGGTCGGCGATCCGTTCACCGAGAAGCTGTTACTCGAAGCGTGCCTCGAGATCATGGAGAGCGATGCGATCGTCGGCATCCAGGACATGGGGGCGGCGGGCCTGACGTCATCATCGTTCGAGATGGCCGGACGCGCCGGCACCGGCATCCGCATGAATCTCGATCGCGTGCCCGTCCGCGAGAGCGGCATGACGCCGTACGAGATCATGCTCTCCGAATCGCAGGAGCGCATGCTCATCGTGGCCAGGCGCGGCCGCGAGAACGATGTCATCCGCACATTCGAGAAGTGGGATCTCAACGCCGCGGTGATCGGCGAAGTCACGGACGACGGATTCGTGCGCGTCTTCTGGGACGGCGCGGAGGTCGCGACCATTCCCGTCGAGCCGATCTCGACCGAGGCGCCGGTGTATCACCGGCCGATGCAGCGGGCGGCGTATCTGGATCGCGTCGCGCCTTTGCTTCAACGCACGCGCGTCGACGATGGCGATCTCACGGACACATTGTTGCGTCTCATCGCGTCGCCGAATCTCTGCTCGAAACATTGGATCTGGGATCAGTACGACACGACCGTGCGCACGAACACGATCGCGAAACCGGAACAGCGCGACGCCGCGATCATCCGTGTCAAAGGAACCGGCCGTGCGCTCGCGATGACCTCCGATGTGAATCCCGTCTACTGCTATCTCGATCCGTACGAAGGCGGCAAACAAGCCGTGGCCGAAGCGGCAAGGAATCTCGCGACAAGTGCAGCGCGGCCGCTCGCGATCACCGACTGCCTCAACTTCGGTTCACCGGAACGGCCGGAGATCATGTGGCAGTTCGCCGAATGCATCCGCGGAATCAGCGACGCATGCGGCGCCCTCCAGACTCCGGTCGTCTCCGGCAACGTGTCGTTCTACAACGAGACCGAAGGCAACGCGATCTTTCCGACGCCGACTGTCGGCATGGTCGGCATTCTCGATGACGAACACATCGGCTGCGACCTCGCCTTCTCCGACGCTAACCTCGACATTATCCTCCTCGGCGAAACGCGCGAGGAGCTGGGAGGGTCGGAGTGGCAGCAACTGTCGATGCCCGAAGCGCTCGCCGCGCCGCCGCGTGTCGATCTCGAGTCCGAACGCGCGCTCGTCGAGCTGCTGCTGTCGCTGCATCAGAACAAACTGATCCGCAGCGCGCACGACTTGTCGAATGGCGGGCTCGCTGTGGCGCTTGCGGAATGCTCGATGAACGGCATCGGCTGTCGCGTCGAGCTCGGCTCGCATGCCGATGACCTCGATGCGATCGCGCTGCTCTTCAGTGAATCACAAGCGCGCGCGATCGTCGCCTGCGCGCCCGAGCACCGCGACGAGATCCGGACGCGCGCGCAGCGCTCCGGCATCACCGCGACGCGAATCGGACGCACGGCCCCGGCGATCTTTCTCATCGAGCGCCACGGAACGCCGCTGATTCGGACGACGACGCCTGAGCTCGCGCGCATCTCGCGCTCAGCCTTCGCTCTCCTCCTCGGCGGCGACTCGATCGATGACGTCGTGCGCGGCGTCGGTGAAGAAGCCGAGCTGATTGCGCGGTGATCGAACGTTCGGACTTTGTAACTGCCTCCTCGTCATCAGCGCTCGCTGCTTGCACGTCAGGTGAATGAAGGAGATGCAGTCATGAAGTATCAATTCGCAGTCGTCGCCACATTGCTCATCCTGGCGGGATGCGCGTCATCGTCGTCGATGACGAGCTCCAGCGCGCCCGGCGTACAGATTCAACTTACGCAGAATGCGATTTCGCCCGATACGTACTACTTCCGCGGACCGGTGGCAGTGCAGTTCGGCCTGCAGATTACGAATCCGACCAGCGACACGTTGCATCTGCGCCGGCTCAATCTTTCGACGACCGCGCCAGGCGCGTATTCGCTGCGCACTGGTGACTCGCCGATGAATTACACGATTCCGCCGAACGGAACGGTCACCGTCCCGCTTTCGGCGTGGGCGTATTCGCGCGGTGGATTCCTGAGCTCGACCGAGCCGGTCAATATCGTCGGCCGCGCGTGGTTCGATGGTCCATCAGGATCGTTCGTAAAGCAGTTCACGCAATACATACCGCAGTGACTTAGTGGCGGGCCGCACGCCGGCGGTTGTTCGGCACGATGGTGATCGCAACGAAGTCGGACTTGCTCGCCTGCCACAAACCCTGCGCTTCGAAGTATGCATCGATGTAGCGCGTGCCGAGGCCGCGCATCGGCATGACGGT
>DASYUK010000146.1:0-3512 GCA_036001325.1 Thermoanaerobaculia bacterium | reverse complement strand
CCCGGCGGCGATCGCCGGCGAGATCGCCGGCGCCACACTCAAGATTCGAACTCGCGTTGAGTGGCAATGCCCCGACGGCGAGGGATCGCCGCGCTGGACGCCGGCGTACACGACAGTCACCCACGCCGTCGTTCATCACACCGCGGGCTCGAACGCGCTTCCCGATTGGGAGAATGAAGTCCGCAACATCTGGTACTACCACACGTTCACCAACGCGTGGGGCGACATCGGCTACAACTTCCTCATCGATCCCAACGGCGTGATTTACGAAGGGCGGGCGGGAGGGGCGGGTGCCATCGGCGCTCACTTCTCGTGCCGCAACAGCAACACCGTCGGCGTTGGCCTACTGGGAACGTTCACCGCGGAGCGGCCGACGGATGCGGCGCTCTCGAGTCTGAAGACGCTTCTCGCGGAGATCACGGCGAAGAATTCGATCGATCCGACGGCGATCGTGCACCACCCATCGTCCGGTCTCGATCTGCCGACGATCCTCGGTCATCGCGATGGCAACGTACCCGGCGCCACCTGCACGATCACCGAATGTCCCGGCTACGTGTTGTATTCGTTTCTGCCGCTGCTGCGAAGTGAATTGACAATCCGCCCGCCGTCCGCACGACGGAGAACCGTGCGGCATTAGTCGTTAGTCGTTGGTCCTTAGTCGTTGGAAAGCAACGACCAAGGACCAAGGACTAAGGACCAAGGACCAAGGACTAAGGACTAAGGACTAAGGACCAAGCACTTACGCCATCGCGGTGATTCCTTCGGCGCGCACGGCCTCGAAAAGCTGTGACGAGTCGACGTGCTCCGTCGGCGGCACAAGGCCGCGAGGCGCGAATCGCCCGTTGGCGATGGCAATCGCCGCCTGAACCGCCGGAAGCACCGCAAGCAGGTAACTCTTCTCGCCGGTGAAGATCACATACTTCTGCATCAGTGGCGCGCTGATCTCGTAGGCGAGAACGCCGACTTTCGGTCCGATGCGTCGAGCGATCTGGATCGCCGTCGGCTGATTCTGTTCGACCACCCGCCGCAGCCCCGGCCAGAGCGCGGAAAGCTTGAGCAGCGCGTTGGCACCGGGGACGTGCGTATCGACAATCAGCTCTGTGGTTCGAATCGAGCGAAAAACGCGCGGCAGCGTCACCGCGTCGACACTCTTCACCGTTACGCCGGAGCGTGTGCCGAGGGGCCGAGGAAAGCGAATCGTGCGCGCCTTGCCGATGAGCGAGGTGAGCATCGACTGCGTCGTCGCCGGATTGGCGGTGTAGCGGCTCGCCGGAACGAGATACGCGCTCACTCTTCGCGGCTCGGTCATACCGATGGATTTCAGCACCGCCGCACTCACCGTGGAGAGCGCGCTGCAGGCTGTGAGCACGCGGATCCCCGCGGAGCGGATCGGCGCCTCGAGCTCGTAGATCTTCGACGTGTACTCCGGGCTGTCGGAGAGATCGATAATGTCGAAACCGATCGTCCTGGCCGCTTCGATCAGCGCTGTCGTGCGCGTCTGAAACGGACCGGCCGCGTCGATGACGAGATCGCGCGCTTTCAGGTTCGTTCGAATCTGCTCGCGGTCGTTCGCATCGATGCGCACCTCCGATCGCGACCGCGACGCGAGCACCGGCTGCATACCCGCCGCGCGGAGTCGCTCGGCGATCAGTCGCCCGAAGAAACCGGATGCTCCGAGGATCACGACGCGCTTCATCGCAGTTTGATGGCGATCGCGACGACCAGCGGAATGAACAGGATCATCAACACCGCGCTCGAGATCACGACGGCCGCGGACATGTTACCGATAGTGAAGATCGTCAGCGCGAGCCCGCTCATCCACGTCAACCATGCCCACACACGCAAGAGCGCCGGAAGCGGTGAAGCAAGCGTGAGCAGAATCGCCGCGATCGTGTAAAAACCATTTCCCGCGCCGCCTGTCAGCAATGTTGCCGCGCGATAAAGCGTCGTGTCCGGCTGCGGAATCCAACCGATCAACAGCGCTTCGCCGGCGAAGTCGCACGAAAGTCCGATGGAGGCGACGACGATCGGCAGGACCGATCGTGAGGTGCGTGAGCTCCACCAAGCGTAAAAGCCGGCGAGCGACAAGGCCGCGATCATCCACAGCAGCCAACCCGCTCGCCAGCGGTCCGGATGTTCTCCCAGGTAACCGATGCGCTGATGAATGTCCGCCACCGCCTCGCTCCCGCCGCGCAGTAGAAAGAGAGTGCCCGCTGCTGCGACGACGTGCAGTGCGGCGCAACAGTATGGCGCGGTGCGCTTCAG
Organism: Thermoanaerobaculia bacterium; assembly: GCA_036001325.1. GTDB lineage: Bacteria > Acidobacteriota > Thermoanaerobaculia > Gp7-AA8 > Gp7-AA8 > DASVHS01. The sequence goes on along the minus strand of DASYUK010000146.1, from coordinate 1,247 downwards.
GAACTCTGTGACCGCCGTCCCTTCGAGCAGGAACATCGAAAAGGGCAGCCACCAGATCAAATCATCGAAGACGATCAGCGGGAACGTGCGTGCCGGCAACTCGGCCGAACCGACCGATAACACCCATCCGATCGGCCCGAGAACTTTTCCGGCCAGGCCGATGGCGATGAACGGAACCGCGCGATCGAGACGCCATGCGGCATATGCGTAGCCGGCGCCGTACAGTCCGACGACCATGCCGAGACATGCCCAGATGCCGGGATATCGCGGCGGCGCGAGATGAAAGAGCCTGAAAAACGCGCGCGGGAAGAGCGCCGCCCAGAGGCCGAAGGCGATGTTGTATGCCGCCGCGGCGGTGAAGATGAACCGATAGACGCGCGAGCTGAAGTCGGTCACGCGATCTACGATAATCCGTGTCCTTGAAAAGATCTCTCATCATCGCCTGCCTGCTGATCGCCGGTTGTCGGACGTTCGGGCCCGATGTCGCGCCCCATAGGAAGTTCAGAATCGTCGGCTACGTTCGCGGGCGCGCCGACATCAATGCCATCAGTGCGAAGAAGCTCACGCACATCAACTACGCCTTTGCGACGGTGAATCCCCTCGGCATCATCGAACTGGAGGACGCGGACGCGCCGGCGCACATCGCGCAGCTCCAGGCGTTGAAGGCTCGGAACCGCGATCTGAAGGTGATCGTGTCGGTGGGCGGGTGGGGGGCGAATTACTTTTCCGACGCCGCGCTCGATGATGCATCGCGTTGCCGTTTTGCCGACAGCGCGATCGACCTGATCAAGCGCTTTGCCCTCGACGGGATCGATCTCGATTGGGAGTATCCCGGCCAGCCGGGTCCGGGCATGAAGTTTCGCGCCGAAGACAAAGAGAACTTCACGCTGATGCTCGAGACATTGCGCGAGGAGCTCGACATGCTCAGCGACGCGCGCGGTCGCAAGCGCTTCGATCGTTACACGCTGACGATCGCGTCGGCGGGCGGAACATATTTCGAACATACGGAGATGGAGCGGCTGCACCACTATCTCGATTGGATCAACGTGATGACGTATGACTTCTCCGGGCCATGGACACCGACGACCGGCCATCACACAGCGCTGTACCGATCGGCTGCCGCCGCGGCGGTGACAGAGTCGACGGAGTCATTCATCCGCCAACATCTCAACGCCGGGATTCCGCCGAAGAAGATCGTCGTCGGTGCCGCGTTCTATGGACGAGGATGGCGAGGCGTGATCCGCGAT
>DASYUK010000145.1:0-2066 GCA_036001325.1 Thermoanaerobaculia bacterium | reverse complement strand
TCCTCAATCCTATCGTGGCTTCGCAGTTGCTTGCACAAATGCACGCCAATGCAGAAAAGGAGGTCATGATGCCGGAGAAGGAAACAGTGGAGAAGGCCCAGGAAGACAAGCGGGAGGGGAAGGCGCCATCCACTCAGGCGGGCGAGTTCGTGCGTGAAGAGATGCACCACGTCCGCGAAGGCAAGCACGGCGCGCGCTCGCCGGAACAGGCGATCGCGATCGGGCTTTCGAAGGCGCGCCGTTCGGGCGTGAAGCTGAAAGCGCCGAAGAAAGGGGCCGCATCGGCAAGAACGCGCGAAAGCGCGAAGCGGGCGCTGAAGCGCGGACGCAGCAGAAAGAGACCGTCGGCGACCCGCTCGCGCGCGATCCGCAAGGCTCTGCGTCGCGAAGGTCGCTCGGCAGCTTCGAAGAAAGCGCTTGGCCGGCAGGCGCGTTCCGCCGCGGCGCGGCGCGGCGCGCGATCACGCTCCGCTGCCGCGCGCAAAGCCGCGCGGACCAAAGGACCGCGCGTTCGCAGGGCCGCGGCGCGCAAGGCTGCGCGAACCCGAGCTCGGGCGCGCTGAGCTCCGCACGCCGAGCAGCAGGACTGCATCTACGCCAACGCTGATGTACTACCCTGACGCGCGTGCAGTCGTTTGACGTCTTCATCATCGGAGCCGGACAGGCCGGCCCCTCGCTCGCCCGGGCGCTCGCGCAGCGCGGCATGAGCGTCGCGATTGCCGAGCGCAAACACATGGGCGGGTCATGCCTGAACTTCGGGTGCACACCGACGAAGGCGGCGGTCGCATCGGCACGCGTCGCGTACCTCGCCCGGCGTGCATCCGATTACGGCGTCAACGTGTCATCGGTCGAAGTCGACTTTGCACGCGTGATTCAGCGCGCGCGCGAACTCGCGATCAGTTTCCGTGACGGTATGCGCAACAGTTTCATGCCGTTCGACAATCCGCGGCTCATCGAAGCTCACGCCCGGCTCGACGGTCGCGAAGGCGAATCGTTTCGCATCCGCGTCGCTGATGATCGATACACCGCGAAGCACGTCGTGCTCGACACAGGCACGCGAACCTTGGTCCCCCCAATCGATGGTCTCTCCGATCTTCCGTTCATTCACGCCGGGAATTGGCTCGAGAAGACCGAGCTGCCGCCGCGGCTGGTCGTTCTCGGCGGCGGCTACATCGGCGTCGAGATGGCCCAGTTCTATCGACGGATGGGCAGCGATGTCACGATCCTCGAGGGATCCGCGCAGATCGCCGCGCATGAGGATGAAGAGGTGTCGTCTGCGATCGCGAAGATCCTCACCGATGAAGGAATCGAGATTCATACGAAAGTTCGCGTCACGCGCGTATCACGCGCAGAGCGAGGCATTCGTTTGACGATCGAGGGCGGCCAAGCGATCGACGCAACCGACCTCTTCCTCGCCATCGGCCGCAAACCCAACACCGACGACCTCGGCCTCGAGACCGTCGGCGTGACGATGTCCGACACCGGCGTGGTGAAAGCCGATGAGCGGCTCGCGACGAATATCGATCGCATCTGGGTTGCCGGCGATATCCGCGGCGGCCCGATGTTCACACACACCGCCTGGGACGACTACCGCATCATCGAATCACAGATTGTCGGAACCGATCGCAAGACGACTTCCGGACGCGTCATTCCGTACGGGGTATTCACCGATCCGGAGCTCGGTCGCGTGGGGATGACCGAGACGGAAGCGCGCCAGTCGGGCAGGACCATTCGCGTGTTGCGTTACGACATGGCGAACAACGCGAAGGCGCTCGAGCTCGGCGAACCTCGAGGATTCGTGAAGTTGGTCGTCGACGCCGGCAGCGAACAGCTCCTCGGCGCGGCCATCCTGTCAGTCGAGGGGGCGGAGCTGGTCCACGTGTGCATCGATCTCATGAAGGCGGGCGCGCCGATCTCGAACATCCGCGACGCGATCTACATCCATCCCACGCTCGCCGAGGCACTGCAGAGCGCCGCGCTGGTCAGCTCCTAGCTTAGCTAGCAGCTTGCTCGAGCGGAAGCTGCGCGATGAACGTCGCTCCCTTCCCCTTTCCATCACTGCTCGC
>DASYUK010000144.1:0-1883 GCA_036001325.1 Thermoanaerobaculia bacterium | reverse complement strand
GAGTTCATGAATCGTCCGACGATGCCGCCCATGAACGCCACCGGCAGGAACACCGCGATGAGCGAGAGCGACGTCGCCAGAACAGCCATACCGACTTCGCGCGTGCCCTCGACCGCCGCGTCGCGCGGCGTCCGCTTCTTCTCTTCCATGTAGCGGAAGATGTTCTCGAGCACGACGACGGCGTCGTCGATGACGATGCCGACCGCCAGCGTCAGCGCGAGAAGCGTGATGACGTTGAGCGTGAAGTTCTCGTAGCGCATCGCCGCGAACGTGGCGATGATCGAGCTGGGGATCGCGACGGCGGAGATGACTGTCGGCCGCGATCGGCGGAAAAAGTAGAGAAGCATCCCCAGCGCGACGAGCACTCCAGCCGCGCGAAGCGGGATCGCCATCCGCCCGAGATCGTGGAATCCGAACAGGAGGAAGTACACCGCGAGCGTCGCCAGAACGAGCGACGCCGCCGCTTTCAACTTCGGCGAGGAGAGGAAGAACCACACGATGAGCGACGCGAAGAGCGATCCGAGGATGAGGTGCTCTTTGACGGCGTTGACGGCGGCGAGGATGTAGTCGGACTGATCGCGGACGACCTGCATCGTCCAGCCCTTCGGCAGACCGCTCTGCACCTCACCGAGCCGCTCCTTCAATCGATTGACGACTTCGATCGTGTTCGTGCCCGACTGCTTGCGCACCGCCAGCACGACCGCCGGCTTTCCGCCGACCGAGGCGACGGAGACCGGCTCGGCCACGCTGTCGTCGATGCGCGCGACGTCGCCGATCTTGACCACGTAGCCGTTGTGCTCCGCGATCGGAATGTTCGCGAACTCCTGCGGTGTGGACACGCGACCGTAAGTGCGCAGCGAGAGATCGCGCAGTCCCTGCTCGACCTTGCCGCCGGGGATCTGTACGTTCTGCGACTGCAGCGCCGCGTTAACCTGAGCGGTGGTGAGTCCGACCGCGGCCAGCTTCTCGGTGTCGACCACGACGTTGATCTGGCGCGGACGGCCGCCGATGATCAGCACCTGGCCGACGCCGCTGATCGATTCGAGGCGCCGGCGCAGTTTCTTATCGGCGAATTCGGTGATGTCGCGGATCGGCGCCGGTCCCGACAACGCGATCGACAGAACCGGGATCGAATCGGGATCGAACTTCTGAATGATCGGCGGATCGGCATCCTTCGGCAGATCGCCGAGGATCGTGTTGACCTTGTCGCGGACTTCCTGCGCGGCGACGTCGCCATCCTTCTCCAGAAGGAACTGCACGGTCACCTGCGAGACGCCTTCCGACGAGATCGATTGGAGCTGATCGATGCCGCTGATCGTGTTGACGGCCTGCTCGATCTTGTCGGTGATGTCGGTCTCGATCTCTTCCGGCGCGGCGCCGACGAGGCGGGTGGTAATGACGATGGTCGGAAAGTCGACCTTCGGAAAACGATCGACGCCGAGCTGCTGGTACGCGAACCAGCCGATGACGACGAGGGAGAGAATGAGCACCGTCGCGAAGACGGGGCGTTTGACGCAAAGCTCTGCGAGTTTATGCATGACTGTTCCTTAGCTCGCCGGCTCCAACTCCACGCGCGCGAACATCCCCGGCCGCAACTTCCCATCGCGATTGGCGAACTCTGTCTCGATGAGCAGCGAGCGCGTCGATGGATCGATCACGCCGCCGATGACCGTCACACGCCCCGCGAACACCTGTCCAGGATAGGGGTCGACGGTCGCTTTCACCGGCAGACCCTTGTGGACGTTCGCGAGGTAGCGCTCCGGAACGCGGAAGCGAAGTTTGAGCGGAGAGGTTTGCGCCACGATCATCGCGACAGTGTTGTCGCCGAGGCGCTGACCGACGTTGGTGCGTTTGGCTTCGACGACGCCGTTGATCGGCGAACG
>DASYUK010000143.1:0-3841 GCA_036001325.1 Thermoanaerobaculia bacterium | reverse complement strand
AGCGCGTGGAAACCAGCCAGCGTGACGAACTGGAACTTGTAGCCCATCGCTGCCAGCTCGCGCTGGAACGTGGCGATCTGCTGCGCGTCGAGCTTCTTCGCCCAGTTGAACGACGGCGAGCAGTTGTACGCCATCATCTTGCCGGGGAACTTCTCGTGCACGCCCTCGGCGAAGCGGCGGGCTTCGCCGATGTCGGGGGTCGACGTCTCGCACCACAATAGATCGGCGTACGGCGCATAGGAGATCGCCCGCGCGATCGACATCTCCAGGCCGTTGTTGATGCGGTAGTAGCCTTCAGCCGTCCGATCGCCGGTGAGGAACTCGTGATCGCGTTCATCGACGTCGCTCGTAATCAGATTCGCGCTGCAGGCGTCGGTGCGCGCGACGAGAATCGTCGCCACGCCCATGACGTCGGCGGCCAGACGCGCCGCGGTCAGTGTGCGAATGAACGCGCTCGTCGGCACCAGCACCTTGCCGCCGAGGTGGCCGCATTTCTTTTCGGATGCAAGCTGATCCTCGAAGTGGACGCCTGCGGCGCCCGCCTCGATCATCAGCTTCATCAACTCGAACGCGTTGAGACTTCCGCCGAAGCCGGCTTCGGCGTCCGCGAGGATCGGCGCGAACCAGTACGTGTCGTTGCGCCCTTCGCAGTGATCGATCTGATCGGCGCGCTGCAGCGCCTGATTGATCCGCTTGACGACCTGCGGAACAGAGTTCGATGGATAGAGGCTCTGATCGGGATACATCTGGCCGGCCAGATTCGCATCGGCGGCGACCTGCCATCCACTGAGATAAATCGCCTGCAATCCGGCGCGGACCTGCTGCATGGCCTGATTGCCGGTCAGCGCGCCGAGGGCGGCGACGTACGGCTCGCTTTGCAGGAGGTGCCACAGGCGCTCCGCCCCCATCTCGGCGAGCGTGTACTTGATCTCGATCGTGCCGCGCAGACGCTCGACGTCCTGCGGCGTGTAGTCGCGGCGGATGCCTTCCCAACGTTTGCTGCTGAAGTCGCGGACGATTTTCATGATGGCTCTGCTGTAAAGATGAGCACGGATTCTGCCAAAGTCAATAAACTTAGGCTCAACAAGATGTTAGGTTGTAGGCGTGAGTAAAAGTAGGTATGTAAAGGTGTAAATGGTTGTAAACTACGTATCGCCCATGGCGAATCTCAGGCTCGGCAATAAGGTTCGCGGGCTCCGTCGCCGCGAGGGGCTCAGTCAGATCCAGCTCGCCTCGCAGCTCGAGATCTCCCCGAGCTACCTCAACCTCATCGAGCACAACCAACGGCCTCTGCCGGCGCATCTGCTCGTGAAAGTCGCGCAGGTGTTCAAGGTCGACTTGAGCGCATTCGCGGAGGATGGGCAAACGCGCCTCGCCGCCGATCTGCAGGAGGTCTTCGGCGACGCATTATTCGAGGAGCATCCGCTGACGACGAATGACGTCCGCGAGATCGCCGATAACGCGTCCGCCGCACGCGCTGTCATCGGGCTCTATCAGGCTTATCGCTCTTCGGTCGATTCCACCCGCGCCCTCGCCGCCAAGCTCTACGACGGCCGCGACTTCCTCGGCCTCGACCCCGCGCATCTTCCGTCCGAAGAAGTGAACGACGTGATTCAGGAGAACCTGAATTACTTCCCCGAGCTCGAGGCCGCCGCCGCGCGCGTGGCCGCCTCGGCCCACCTTGATCGCTCGGACATGTATCGCGCGCTGACGTCTTACCTGCGCGAGAAGCACGGCATCGATGTCGTGCTGATGCCGGTCAACCGCGATGCCGGCGTGATCCGCCGCTTCGATCCTGAGCGCCACGTCCTGTCGGTGTCCGAGGTGCTCCCGCCGTGGAGCCGGAACTTCCAGCTCGCCCATCAGATCGGCGCCGCCGACGCGCAGGAGGAGATCAGCAGCATCCTTCTTCGATCGCAGAAGAATCTCACGACGCCGGAATCGGTGCGGCTTTGCCGCGTCACGCTGGCGAACTATTTCGGCGCGGCGCTGCTGATGCCCTACGACGAGTTTCTCCATTGCGCCGAGGAGATGCGGTACGACGTCGAGCTGCTGCAGCATCACTTCACGGCGAGCTGGGAGCAGGTCTGCCATCGCCTCACGACGCTGCGCAAAGCGGAGGCCACGGGTGTCCCGTTTCACTTCGTTCGCGTCGATATCGCCGGCAACATCTCGAAGCGATTCAGCGGTACCGGCATCCGCTTCGCGCGCTTCAGCGGGTCATGCCCGCGGTGGGATGTCCACGCCGCGTTTCTCACGCCCGGCCGAATCCGCACGCAGCTTTCACAAATGCCGGACGGCACAACGTACTTCTGTGTCGCGCGTACGATCCGCAAGAGCAGCGGCTTTCGATCGGGCGACACGCTCATGGCGGTCGGCATCGGCTGCTCGGTCCGCGACGCGAAGAAGCTCGTCTACGCGGACGGCTACGACCTCCAGAATCTCGACGCCGCCGTGCCGATCGGAACGACATGCCGCCTCTGCGAGCGTCTCGACTGCGAGCAGCGCGCGTTCCCGGCACTGCAGTGGGGAATGACGATCGACGAGAACGTGAGAGGGAGATCGTTCTTCGCACCGACAGTGGCCCCTCCGCCGGAGACGATGCCGATCGCAAAGCGCGGCCGGAAGAAATAGCTGCCCCATTTTGGATTTTGGATTTTGTCCCTCAGTCCGTGGTATGATGTACATCGATATGTACATGAGACGACGCGATGAGTAAGCACCACTCGATCTCCGAAGCGCGGATGAGACTTCCCAGACTCGTGCGGGAGGCAGAATCTGGAAAAGCCGTCGCATTGACTCGACGGGGTCAGAGTGTGGCCGTCTTGATTGGACGAAAACAGTACGAGCGTCTGGTCGCACGATCGCGGCGGTTCTCGGAGGCTTGGGCTGACTTCAATCGCGAGATCGAGCTGGCCGAGTTGAACATCGATCCTGACGAAGTATTCGCGGAAACACGGGACGACGCTCCCGGTCGCGCCACGCGTCTGTGAACCTGAAGTACCTTCTCGACACGAACATCGTCTCAGAACCACTTCGGCCGAAGCCGCGGCACGGCGTTCTGGAAAAGCTACGCAAGCACGAGGACGAAATCGCAATCTCGTCTGTCGTATGGCACGAGCTCCGCTTCGGAGTGCAACGACTTCCGCCCTCCCGCCGTCGCGCTGCCATCGAGCGCTATCTGACGGACGTTGTTCTGACGACGATGCCGATCCTCGATTACGATCGCGCCGCTGCAGAATGGCACGCCCATGAGCGGGCGCGCCTCGAGAGCCGAGGAGATACCCCGCCGTTCGCCGACGGTCAGATCGCGGCGATCGCCCGGGTCAACGAGTTGATCCTCGTGACACTCAACGACGCCGATTTCAAAAGCTTTCAGGGGGTACGTATCCAGAGTTGGCGATAGAACAGCGTCCTCGGAGAAACTCAGCCGTAGAGCAACAACGCTCCAAAAATCAGTGCGACGACCCCCGCAAAAGCGACGAACCATAGATATTGCCGCCGCATATGATCGAGCAGCGGCGCGAGCGCAAATCGAATCGGCCGAAAGAATATCGCCGCCATCAGTGAAGCGACGAGCCACCATGCGCCGAAGCTCGCGATCGTGAGGGCGGCCTCCACTCGAATGCGCTCCATCGCCGGCAGGAGACGATGGAAGCCGCCTTCACCGATTCCCCACGCGACGATCGGGGCGACCGGTCCGATCACGAACAGCAGGACGGCCACGCACAACAGCGCCACGATCGGCGGATAGACGAGCCAGCGGCGCGCGCCGATCGGCTCACCGCGTTCGGACATCAGTTCGACGAATGCGCGACTCACCAGATAAGCCGGCACGAGA
>DASYUK010000142.1:0-3054 GCA_036001325.1 Thermoanaerobaculia bacterium | reverse complement strand
CGATCGATCTACAAACCGGCGCTGCAGATCGCGAATCCGCGCTGGTCGCCGGACGGCAAGACGATCGCGTTCATCGAAGGGCTGATGAGCGATCAGGGATCGACGGGTGGCGACATCTACATCGTTCCTGCAGAAGGTGGTGACGCGAGAAACCTTACACCGCGCATGAATGCGAGTGCGACATCGCTGCAGTGGACATCGCCGAATACGATCCTGTTCGGGGAAAACATCAACGGGCTATCGGGTTTCGCGACGGTGACGACAGCCGCCGATCTGAAGCAGATCTGGAGTGGAGAGGGGAAGGTCTCCAACGGCTCGCTCATCGGCGCGTCGGTTGCGCGCGACGGTGTGACGACCGCCGTCATCCGCGAGTCATTTCAGAAAGCTCCTGAAGTGGCAATGGGCTCGATCGGATCGTGGCAGCAGGTCACGCACGCGAACGACAACGTGCAGCCGCTCTGGGGTCGCTCGCAGAATCTGAACTGGAGCAGCGACGGGTTCCGCGTGCAGGGATGGCTGCTCTATCCGCCGCCGGGATCGGCGGCGCCACACCCGATGATTGTTCAGGTTCACGGTGGTCCCTCGAGCGCGGCGGTGTCGCAATGGCCGTCGCTCAACACCGCCGCTCTCGTCGCCAGCGGTTACGCCGTGCTGCTGCCGAATCCGCGTGGCAGTTACGGACAGGGCGAGTCATTCACGCAGGCGAACGTGAAGGACTTCGGCTACGGCGATCTGCGCGACATCGTACGCGGCGTCGATGCCGCGGTGGCCGGCGCGCCGATCGACAAGGATCGCGTCGGCATCTGGGGGTGGAGCTACGGCGGCTACATGACGATGTGGGCGGTCACGCAGACGCAGCGATTCCGCGCGGCGGTGGCGGGCGCCGGCGTCGCCAACTGGCAGAGCTACTACGGACAGAACTCGATCGATCAATGGATGATCCCGTTCTTCGGCGCGTCAGTGTACGACGACCCGTATATTTATCGGCGCAGCTCGCCGATCGAATTCATTCGCAACGCGAAGACGCCCACGTTGGTGCTGGTCGGCGATCGCGATGGCGAGGTGCCCTCGCCGCAGTCCTTCGAGTTCTGGCACGCCCTTCGAACCCTCGGCGTGAAGACGAAGCTCGTCGTTTATCCGAATGAAGGACATCGGATCAACAAGCCCGAACACAAGCGCGATCTGGCGCGGCGACTAGTGACGTGGTTTGACGAAAACCTCTAAGGGAGACGTCGGCTGTCGGCTGTCGGCTGTCGGCTCTCGGGCGCTCCCCGGCAGCCGACAGCCGAGAGCTGACAGCCTTGATTCCACAGGACGCCAACCCGAACAGTGGGAGTTTCAGCCAGCGACCCGAAACGGCGCCCCGGTTCCTGTGATCTTCAATCTGACTGTGAATTTCAAGTTGCAAGAGCCGGTGGTCAGGCAGTAGCGCGTGGTCCGGCGCGTGCGTCTCGGCTGGATTGTCGCCGTCATCGGCATTGCCGCCGTCTTCGTCATCCTGCATTTCGTCCGCCGGCCCTCCAATCGTCGAAACTGGTCCGCGGATCAGCGCGTCCTCGCGTACGCGGAGTTTCACGCCCCGCTCGTCGACGTGCACAACATCCGCTTGTGCACATATCGATCGGCAAGCGACTTCACATGCTCGTACTACGACAAGACGTTCGATCTGCGGCAGCTCGACTCCGTCTGGTTTGTCGTCGAACCGTTCGGCACGTCGAAGGGTGTGGCGCATACGTTCGTGAGTTTCGGGTTTGGAGGTCGTGACTTTCTCGCCATGTCCGTCGAGATCCGCAAAGAGCAGGGCGAGACGTACTCGCCGCTGCGCGGATTACTGCGCGAGTACGAGCTGATGTATGTCGTCGGCGATGAGCGCGATCTGATCAAACTGCGCACGAACTATCGTCACGATCAGGTCTACCTCTATCCGATTCGCACGACCCCCGAGCGGATGCGGCGCATGTTCATCGAGATGCTCACGCGTGCGAACCAGTTACGCGACCAGCCGGAGTTCTACAACACGCTGACGAGCACCTGCACCACGAACATCGTGTGCCATGTGAACACGATCGTTCCCGGGCGCGTGCCGTTCAGTCTGGCGATCCTGCTGCCGGGCTATTCCGACCGGCTGGCGTATCGAATCGGGCTGATCGATACGAACCTGTCCTTCGAAGCGGCGCGCGAGCGCTACCACGTCAACGAATGGGCGGAGAGATACGCCGACGATCCGCAGTTCTCTGCGAGAATACGGGAATGATTCGACGACTCATTCTGACGGTAAGTGTCGCGGCCTGGTGCGCGGCGCTGTACGCACAAAGCGATGATCGCTACTCGGTATCGATGCGCTCTCGTCATCATGAGATGGTGATCGATGTCCGCCCGCTGGGGCAGGAGGAAGTACAGTACGACGTACGCATCATCGATCTAGCTACCGGCGCCGTCGTGGCACAGCCGCGGCTCACCGCGAAGGTTAAGGGAGCCGCGGAGGTAACGAGCGAAAGCAGCGGTATTCATTACATCGTTCATGTGCAAGCGATGGATGGCAACGTCAACGCCCATCTGACGGTCGAACAGGATGGAATGATCACCGACATGCTGCGCACGTTCTGGAACAACGTTCCGCATCGCGCCCGCCTGCGCGTGCCCGGCGCTGTGCGCGCTGAAGATGCTGTGAACCCACCACAAATCGTCAAGTACGTCGAGCCGGTTTACACCGAAGCTGCCCGGAAAAATCGCGTAGAAGGTTACGTGCTTCTCGATATTCGCATCGACAAGACGGGTGATGTGCGGGACATCGTCATTCTTCAGGAGCTTCCCTGGGGACTCCCGCAAGCGGCAAGCGATGCCGTGAAGCAGTGGAAGTTTCGACCGGCGACGACCCGCGATGGAACGCCCGTCGAGTCCCTGATCTCGGAGGGCGTGACATTCCGCCTCCCACCCGAGCCCGCAAGGGCCCAACCCTAGCGCAACTCTCATCGCCGTTTCGATATCCTTCGCCACCATGACGAAACGATTGGCGATCACTCTTGCGTTCCTCGCTTCCGTCTCCATCGCTCA
>DASYUK010000141.1:0-4240 GCA_036001325.1 Thermoanaerobaculia bacterium | reverse complement strand
CGTTCGCATCGTGTCGAGGACCTGATTGGGCTGCGCGCCGTAGCCGACGAAGTCGCCGAGACAAATGGTCTGGTCGAATTTCTTGCGGCGCACGCGACTCATCACCGCGCGCAGCGCTTCGGCGTTCGAATGGAGATCGCTGACGACGAGCGCTCTCACGTTCGTCTCCACGTCGAGGTTTTCGCCGCCTCGAGAAAGCTCTTCGGCAACTCCAGAAGAAGGCGCTCGACGATCTCTGCCGGTGTCTCGTCTTCGCGGATCTCCAGCGTCACATCCGCCAATTTGTAATAGCGGAGTCGATTCGCGTAGAGCTCGTGCGCGGTCACATCATCGCGGAACAGAGGACGCTCCGCCGCCTTTTCGCCGACGCGCGCGCGCAGCAGCGAGTACGGTGCGGAGAGATGGACCGACAGCCCTTCCGACTGGATGAATTGAATGTTCTCGTCGAAGGTGAAGGTGCCGCCGCCCGTCGCGATGACGGCGCGGTCGAGATGTTTCGTCGAGCGCAGGATGTCGCGTTCCCGTTTGCGAAAGTACGCCTCGCCGTGGGCGTCGAAGATCTCTTTGACCGTCATCTTCTCCGCCGCTTCGATGAGATCGTCCAGATCGAAGAAGGGCGCGCCGATGCGCGCAGCGAGCTCACGGCCGATCGTCGTCTTACCCGCGGCCATGAACCCGATGACGTAGACCTTCATGGTTATCGCTCGAACGACTCCATGAATCGAGTGGAGATATCGCCGCGCACGAACCGCTCGTCGTTGAGGATCGCGCGGTGCAGCGGGATCGACGTCTTCACGCCCTCGATGACGAACTGCTCCAATGCACGTTTCGCGCGCGCGATCGTCTCCAGTCGAGAGTTGCTGCGGATGATGAGCTTGGCGATCAAAGAGTCGTAGTGAGGAGGAATGACATAGTCGCGATACGCCGCGGTGTCGACGCGCACGCCCGGTCCTCCGGGTGGATGGAACTCGCGAATTTTCCCCGGGTTCGGCGCGAACGTCACCGGATCCTCGGCATTGATGCGGAACTCCATGGCGTGACCGCGCAGGTGAAAGTCGCCGTTGGGCAGCGACAGCGGCTCTCCGTCCGCCACCCGAATCTGTTCCTTCACCATATCGAAGCCGGTGACTTCTTCGGTCACCGGATGCTCGACCTGAATGCGCGTGTTCATCTCCATGAAATAGAACTCGCCGTCCTGAAAGAGGAACTCGATCGTTCCGGCGTTCACATAGCCGACGGACTGACAGAGTTTGATGGCCGCCTCTCCCATCCGTTTTCGCATCGGTTCATCGATGGCCGGCGACGGCGACTCCTCGATCAGTTTCTGATGCCTTCTCTGGATCGAGCATTCGCGCTCGCCGAGGGAGACGATGCGGCCGCGAGTGTCGCCGAAGACCTGGATCTCGATATGGCGCGGATGCTCGAGATACTTTTCGAGATAGACGTCGCCGGCGCCGAATGCACGCTCCGCTTCGCTTCGCGCCGTCTCGTACGCATTCTCCAGATCGTCGTCGTTACTGCAGATGCGCATTCCTCGGCCGCCGCCTCCCGCCGCCGCCTTGAGAATCACCGGATAGCCGATCGATCGCGCCACGTCGCGCGCCTCATCGGCCGTTCTCACCGGTCCATCGCTGCCGGGGATGATCGGGACGCCGGCGTTCTTCGCCGTCTCGCGCGCTTTCGCTTTGTCGCCCATGAGGCGAATCGCTTCCGGCGTCGGCCCGATGAACACGAGCTGACATTCGTTGACGATCTCGGCGAATGCCGCGTTCTCAGAGAGAAATCCGTAGCCGGGATGAATGGCATCCGCGCCGGTGATCTCCGCCGCGGCGATGATGCTGGAGATGTTCAGGTAGCTCTGCCTCGAAAGCGCCGGACCGATGCAGACGTCGTCGTCGGCGTAACGGACGTGCAGTGAATCGCGATCGGCTTCGGAGTGCACCGCCACGGTTTTCAAGCCCAACTCCTTGCACGCCAGAATGACGCGAAGGGCGATCTCGCCGCGATTGGCGATGAGTACCTTGGAGATCATGAGGAGGGCTCAGACTTTGACCGCGAACAGCTTCTCGCCGTACTCGATGGGCTGTCCGTTCTGCGGATAGATCCTCTCGATGACGCCGTCGGCGTCGGATTCGATCTCGTTCATCAGCTTCATCGCCTCGATGATGCAGAGCACTTTGCCTTTCGAGACGCGATCGCCGACGTTCACGAACGCTTCGCTCTCCGGATTCGGCGCGCGGTAGAACGTCCCAACGATCGGTGAAGTGATGATGTGCAGCCCTGCTTCAGATTCCTCCGCCGCTGCCGGTGCAGGAGCCTGACCGGCGAGCAACGGGATGGTCGGCAACGCCTTGGCGTCGCTTCTTGTCGCGTCACTGACGATCGAATGGATGACCTGCGGCTGAGAGTTCTTCCCCTCGATGCGCACTTTCGTGCCGGCGCGCTCCACCTCCACGACGGCGATACCGCGATCGGCGACTTTGTCGATCAGCTCCAGGATTTCCTTGAAATTCATACGAGCTCGTCGCGCAGCGCGAGTTTCGCTTTCGCCAGCTCGAATCGCGCGCGCCCGTAATTGCCGTCGGGTTTCATGACGAGAAGGATGAAGTACTCGGGCGTCACGGCGGAGAGAAAGGTGATGAATTTCTCCGTCGCCAGGGAGAACTGCTCCACTTCTCCGGTGTTCAGTTCCGTATTCGATAAGCGAATGGAGCGGATGAAACCGCCGAACTCCGCGGAGAGGACATCGAGCGGCACGCCGCCGTCGCTGATCGTCTCGACGGCGATGCCATCGAGTCCGATCAGGCTGACCGCAAGCGCTCCGGCAACGCGTCTTTTGATTCCGGCCAGCACATCCCTAAACACGCCCCACCTCGCCTCGCTTCATCTTGGCGAGCCAGCTTTCGAGTTTTTTCACTTTGGGATTGCGTTGAGGTGGAGCGCCGCCACCTTCGGCGGCAGCAGCCGGCGGGGGCGCCGGCGCTCCACTGAGCGCGTCGAGTTTTGCGCGGATCGAAGCGTTGTTCGGATCGCGCGTGAGCAGGTCCTCATAGATGTCTCGCGCTTCGGCGATCGATCCTTCCGCGGCGTAGAGATCGGCCGTGCGGATCGTGCGCGCAAAATCGGCTTCGTCGAGCGGCGGCATCGATGAAGTCACCGCGTATCCCTCGGTCATGATCCCAGGGGCGATCGCGCCGCCGGCCGGCTCGAAGACATCCGCTTCGTCGGCAGCTTCAGGAGGCGGAACCGGCGATGGCATCTCCGCCGTCAACGGTGCGCTGCTCAGATGCATCCCGCTCGGTTGCTCGACCGCGAACGCATCGCTGCTGTATCCCTCCGCGGCGGCCGGCTCCTCGAACGGGCTCTCCGCGTGCGCGGCGCGCATCGGCTCGGCATCGCCCGTCTCGAGCTCGAAGCGCTGCTTCTTCAGGATGCTCGACGCTGTCTCATCGAAAACGCGTTCATCGACAGGCTCGGGGAATTGCGGCGGCTCGAATGGTGGAGCGACAGGCGCCTCGCCTGTCGGGATCGGTGCAGCCTCCTCCGGGACAGGCGAGGGCGCCTGTCCTCCACTCACAGGCTCCGGAATGATCGCCGGCGCATTGATCTCCGAATCGAGCCGGGCGATCGTTCCTTCGAGCTCTTCATCGCCCGGCAGCAGTGCCAGAACGAGTTTGTACTTCTTGATCGCCTCGACTTTTTCGCCGAGGTTCAGATAGGCGTCGGCAAGCAGACGCGCGGCGACGACGTTGCCGGGATCCAGCAGCAGCGCTTTGTTGAGCGCCTCCGCTGCGTCGCTATCCTTTTTTTGGTCGCGAAGGACGCGACCGAGGCTCACCCACGCTGACAAGTAGCTGGGATGATTCGCGAGACCGCCGCGCAAAACCTGCTCCGCTTCCTCGAACTGATTGATCTTCCGCAACTCCTCGGCCAGCGGATAGAAAAGGCGGCTCTTCGGGTCCGATTTGATCCGGAACCGAAGTTCTTCGATTTTCGGGTTCGTTGCCGCCTGAGCCATGGTTGTGAGCGAATTCTTGCGTGAATCGTAGGGCTGTGCAACCGCCTGAGATGAGAACCGCCCCTTTCGGGGCGGTTCTGGAGGCCTCATCAATGCATTAATAGCGTTATAGACCGGTTCCGGAGAAGCAAACCTGGATCGTAGGCTTCGTCGGATCGTTGGTCGTGAAGGTAATGGTTCCGGTGAACGGACCGATAGCGGACGGATCCACTGTGATCGTAT
>DASYUK010000140.1:0-23390 GCA_036001325.1 Thermoanaerobaculia bacterium | reverse complement strand
GCTCTCCACGGATGTCGTGACCAGGTGAATGACGCTTCCCAGTCGATCATCATCGACGGCGATGATCGCGGCGTCGACGTCGCGGCGCAGAGTATCGAGGATGGCATCGAGCCTGGCGAGATCGACCGACTCGCCGCCGATCTTCACGAATTCGCCGATGCGACCGAAAACGCGCAGCGTGTCGCCGTCGACCGCTCCCGTATCGTCGGAAACGAACCACCCTTCGATCTTCGGATCAGCGAACACCACGCGATCGTCATCATCGTAAAACGCGTAACCGGTCAAGAGCGACGGACCACGGAAGGCGAGCCTTTCGCCGTCGTCGACGCGAACTTCCACATGCGAGAGGATCTTCAGCTCGGGCGAGTCGCCCTTCGCCGTCGCGATCTGAGAGCACACTTCGGTCATCCCGTAACTCGGAAGAACCGGCCACCTTAGGGCGTGCGCAGCCGCATAGGTGTCGAGCGAAAGCACTCCGCCGCCGACGACGATCGCGCGCATCGACGACGGCGCATGCTCGCCGAGCGCGACAAGGTCGCGAACCTGAGCCGGGACCACAGACGCCAGCGTCACGTTTTCCGCGGAGATCGTTCGGATGAATTGTCGCGCATCCCACGCCGATGCGACCACACGCGATCCGGTCAGCGCGGTGCGCGCGTAGATGCCGAGCCCGCCGACGTGAAAGGTCGGAAGGACACAGAGCCAGACATCGCGCGCGGTCGCGTCGAGATGGCGATTCACCGCTTCGGCCGACGAGAGGATCGCTTTCTTCGAGAGAGCGACCAGACGGAGTGCGCCGGTCGTTCCTGATGTGGCCATCCAGACGTGCGCTCGAAGCGACGGCGCCTCACCCGCAAGTCGCTCGAGAGCGCGATGATGATCCGCAGGCAGCCGCGGATTGAGGAGCAGATGGGTCTCGTCAGAAAAAAAATCGATTACGCGAGCTTCTTCCACGGGAGACTCTCCAGCAGATCATCGAACCCGAAGCCGGTCCCCTCCGGCGGAAGAAGATACGCGCCATCGGCGCGGATGCGCTCAAAGAAAGGATCGCTCTCGAACAGAACATGTGTGAAGAGGCCGCAGCGCCGGCTCATGCGTTGAGCGTTCGCCCCAGCGGTCCATGCGGCGGTCATCTGGCCAAGTGCGTGATCCATAGATGACGTGACGACGATTTCGAGCGGCGTGTCCGGCATCGATTGCACCGCCGGTTTCACGACCAGCACATCGACGCCGTCGCTCGCCACTCCGCGATCGAGTGCGAGCCGCAAGCCGGTTCGCCGGTGCAGTCGTTTCCACGTCTCTGCATCGTAAGGACACGGATCTTCGACAAAATCGATGTGCTCGCGCGGAAGTGTGGCCGCGATGCGTTCGAACTCGTCCGGTTGCAGCGACCCATTGAAATCGATGCGCAGACGAACCTGATCCGGAAGGTCGTGTGCGCCTTTGATCTTCGCCGTGTCGAAGCCGGGCGGTGGATTGTTACCAGGCCAGTGGCTCGCGGGAATCCGTAGGCCGTCGAAGAGCGACTGGCCGCGCAGGCGCGCAGCGCCGTCGATGCGAGCGTGCTCGAGGGCGCGCTCGGTGATCGCCGTCGTGTCGCCGCGCGCCAGTCGCGCGAGTTGCTCATCGAGCGGCGCATCGCCGAGCTCAGGCCACGGATGCACGTCGGCGAAGCCTTCGCCGACGCGAAGCAGCGCGCCGAGTCGCGGACCCGGCCTGGCAATGCCACTCAGCGGACGCTTCGGCGTCAGCGCGTACCGGTGAACAAACATATGACGAGAAACAGCAGGGCGAAAGCCATCTCCAGAGCGCCGGCCATCGCCAGACATCGATTGAGCTCACGGCCGCTGCTGCGATACACGCGGACGATCAGCACGATCGCGAGCGGCATTGCGAGAAGCGTCAACGGGGCAACGAATGCAATCGCCACAAAGGCGAGGACGATGAACGCGACGATCTCGGCTCGCGCGCCGCGCTCGCCGAGCCGCACGGCGATCGTCTTCTTGTTGCTGGCGCGGTCGCCTTCGATGTCGCGCAGATTGTTGATGGCCAGGATGACGACTGCAAGCGATCCGATGGCCACGCCGCAGAGGAACGCCTCGATCGCGTACTGAAGCGTCAGAACGTAATACGTCCCGCCGACAGCGACGATCCCGAAGAAGATCATTACGAAGACTTCGCCGAGGCCGTGATATGCGAGCGGGTAGGGACCGCCGGTGTAGGCATAGGCAGCGATCATCGAGGCAACCCCGATGACAAAGATCGGCCACGCACCGCGCAGGATCAGCGGAATGCCGAGCAGCGCGGCGACGACGAGGCAGACGTATGCGCCGCGCATCACCGTCTCGGCGCTGAGCAGGCCAGCTTGAGTCACACGCACAGGACCGAGGCGAGTGGAAGTGTCTGTCCCCTTCCTGAAATCGAGAGCGTCGTTGATGAGATTGGTCGCGATCTGAATGAACAGCGCGCTGAACAGCGCGAATACGGCGTAGATCCACGGCACCCGATGCTTGACTTGAAACGCGAGACCGGTGCCGACGAGCACGGGGGCGATCGATGCGGACAATGTCTTCGGCCGCGCGGCGAGCAGCCAGGCCTTTATGTTCACGGAAAGCGCGGAAACTTTTTGAAGTCGGGTTTGCGCTTCTCGACGTACGCGTTGCGCCCCTCCTGCGCTTCTTCGGAGAGGTAGTAGAGAAGGGTCGCGTTGCCGGCGAAATCGAGCAGACCGATCTGACCATCGCAATCGGCGTTGAGCGCAGCCTTCACACAGCGGAGTGCCATCGGCGAGAGCTGCAGCATCTCCCGGCACCACTTCAGCGTCTCTTTTTCGAGCTGCGCGAGCGGCACGACGGTGTTGACGAGTCCCATCTCCAGCGCTTCTTTCGCGTCATACTGCCGGCAGAGGAACCAGATCTCGCGTGCCTTCTTCTGCCCGACGATGCGCGCGAGATATGCCGATCCGAGTCCGCCATCGAACGAGCCGACTTTCGGACCGGTCTGTCCGAAGCGCGCATTGTCGGCGGCGATCGTCAGATCGCAGACGACGTGGAGAACGTGGCCGCCGCCGATCGCATATCCGGCGACCATCGCCACAACCGGCTTGGGGAGACTGCGGATCTGCTTCTGCACATCGAGGATGTTGAGGCGCGGAATCCCTTTCGCATCGACGTACCCGGCTTTGCCGCGCACGCGTTGATCACCACCGGAGCAGAACGCTTCCGTTCCCTGGCCGGTGAGGATGACGACGCCGATCTCACCGTCATCGCGGGCGAGATCAAAGGCTTCCTTCAACTCGCTGACGGTCAGAGGTCGAAATGCGTTGCGAAGCTTCGGCCGGTTGATCGTGATCCTGGCGATGCCGTCAGGGGTGCGCTCGTACTTGATGTCTTCGAACTTCTTGATTGTGGTCCAGCGCTCAGCCATGGCCGCGAGACTATAACGTGTAGCGGCGTGCTTCAGCACGCCGTCCGCCCGGCGCGCTGAAGCGCGCCGCTACACGAAAAGCCGCAGGCGGGCGATCAACGCGTCCGGCTGCTCCCACGGGACGCGATGCGCCGCGCCTGGGCAAATCCAAAGCTCGCCGTTCGGCAGCAGCGAGACCGCGCGCTCTGCTTCGGCGACATACTTCGCATCGCGCTCGCCGGCGATCCAGAGGACCGGAATCTCGATCTCGTGCAAACGCGGCGCGAGCGGAGGCAGCGTAGCCGGCGAATAGTCGCGCAGAGCTTTCAAGACACCGCGGCGATCGTAGTCGCGCTCGCGGCGGACGCGAACGTGACCGCCGAACAGCGGCTGCGCGTTCCAGTCGCGCATCACCGTTTCCCAATCCTCCGATTCGAATCGCCGCGCCCATTTCTCATCCTCTTCGCGACGAGCCGCCCGCTCCCGCTCGCCTTCGATTCCCAGGCCTGACGAGATGATCACGGCGCGCTTGTAGGTCGCACCATCGAATAATGCATGCAGCGCAAGTCGACCACCCATCGAGTAGCCGAGAATCGTGTCACCAGAGCGAGGGATGTCATCGAGCTCGCGCGCGTCGACATCGAATCCCGCGTCACGCAGGAAATCCCAGTCCGCCGGCCGGCCGAGAAAGCCGTGCAGCGCGACGATCATGCCCACATCTCATCGAAGCGCTGCCAGACGCGCCGGCTGGCGTCGGCGTCGGGAACGATCTCGATGACCGCGCGACCGGAGTCTCGATTGTTGTAGGGCAGCTTCCAGATCGCCGCCCAATGCTCGAACGACAGATTGTGGCTGTTCTCGATCAATCGTTCGCGAATGTCGTCGGAGAGAGTGCGCAGCGACGGAACACGCGAGAAAATCCGGCCGCCGCCGTTGTTGATGACGTAGATCTGAAAGTCGATCGCCGGATCGAGCTGCGGCACGATCCACGGCGCGTTGAGATCATAAAGAGTGGTGAGGTCGCCGATGATCGCGACATTCAGCGCCGTGGGAGAACACCAGCCGAAAAATGTCGACAGTTGACCGTCGATGCCATTCGCGCCGCGGTTGGCCTCGAGGACGTAGCCGCGATCTTCGCGCGTCGCGACGAGATCCCACTCGCGCACCGGAAGACTGTTGCCGAGGTACACGCGCGTGCCCGCGAGAAACTCGCGCGACAGCTCCCGCAACAAGGCCAGCTCCGACTCCGGCTCGACGTCGAGAATGTGTTCGAGGCGCTCGGCGCATTCGCGATCGCGCCTGAAGAGACTCTCGTCACGATCGAGCGGTTTCGCGTTCGGCAGATCGTCGAGCGAGTGCACGTCGCCGCGAGACAATCCTGGAAACGGAAGTCGGCTGTAGCTGACGACGGGGAGATCGCGCAGCTTCTCATCGAGGTCGCGCCAGAAGCGGACCGTCGGCACATGACCGACGCGCACGACGCGCGTGAAGCCGGCGCGAGCGAGGATCCGCTCATTGCGCAGGAGCAGGGGTGCGAGCGTCGCGTCCTCGCGCAATCCCGACAACGGCTCCGCGTAAACGGGCGCATTCAGTCGAAGGGCGAACGCGCGCACGCGATCGCGATCGCCGGGCACGAGGCCGCCGATGAGAACGAGCGGCCGGTCACTCATCGATGAGCGGCTCGTCGAATTCGATGTTGAGGTGCAGCGGCGTGTTGCGCGGCCAGCGATCGAGCGAAAGCGCCGCATAGAGCCCGAAGATCCCTTTCTGCTCGATCGCCTGCGGCGCACCACTTCCGCGAAAACGCGCCGGCCGATCGGCGGTGATCAGGATGAGCGGCGACGCGGAGTAGTACGCCTCCACAACGGCGGGCATGAGCTCCGCGACTGCGGTGCCGGACGTCGTCACGACCGCGGCGGGCCTGCCATGAAGTTTCGTGCGCCCCAACGCAAAGAACGCCGCGGAGCGCTCATCGACAAACGAGAAGACTTGCGCGTCCCCCAGCACCGCCAGCAGCGGGCTGTTGCGAGATCCCGCGCACGCGCAGAAATCCGAAGTGCCGAGATCACGAACGCTCTCGATGAGTCGCCGCGCGCGCTCGATGTTGGTCATGTCCACGCTTCGATTGCGGCGCCGACGCCGAAGAGTGCCTTGACCTGTTCGCGCTTCTGCCGCAGCTCTTCGAACTCGAGCTCGAGACGACTCTCGGCGATCACTCCCGCGCCTGAGCCGATACGGGCGCTTTGGCCGCTCCATTCGATGCTGCGGATCCCGACCAGCGCGAGCGCGTAGTGGACGACAGGCGCCTCGCCTGTCGACAGGCGGGGGCGCCTGTCCTCCACTCGCTCGAGACCGAACGGTGCGCCGAACGCGCCGCGCCGCACGTCGCGATCGGCTTCGCGAAGCCAACGCTCGCCCGCTTCGTTGCGCGGCCACATGCCGAGGGCGGCGGTGGGATGCAGGCGGCGAACCATTTCGGCGAAGGACATCCGCTCGTTGCCGCTCTCGATGAAAAAGATCGGCGTGATGAGATGCGCGATGCGGGGCAATTGCAGAATGCCGAGGGCGCCGATCTCGACGTTGCCGAAAGGCGCGAGGCGGCGGGCGATGTCTTCGACGACGAAGCGGTGCTCGCGCAGCTCCTTGGTGTCGCCCAGCAATTCCGCGGCGCGGGCGATCGGGCGCGTGCCGGCGAGCGCCATCGTCGTGTACCCGTGACCGTGCGTCTGAAAGAGCACCTCGGGGGCCGCTCCAGCGACCGATCGGCCGTCGATCGAACATCCGTATGCGTATAAGCCGCGCGGCAAAAACGCCAGACGGGAGATCGCCTGCGGCCAGAGATCGCCGGCGAAGGAGCCGGTCTCGAAGACGACCGGGACGATCTTCTGAAAGTCTCCCGACGCGATGCCGCGCTGTGCAGATTCGAAAAGGCGGGTGAAGACGGTTGGGTCGATGTCGTCCCATGCGATTTCCGGTGCGACATCACCATCGAAGCGGGACGCGAGCTCCTCGATCGAGATCTCTTCCCACGTGTCGGGATGGCGCCAGGGGCGCGCCTCATCGAGAAAGAAATCGGTGATGAAGAACGCCGGTCGTCCGGGGCGGCGGAACGGGAGCTGCTCAAACGGTCCCCATCCGACGAACACGTGGCCCGGAGCGGTTTGGATGAACGCGAAGTCCTGCGGCACGGCGCGATTTTATGCGTAAGATCGCGCCGCTGTGGCGTACACAGGGCCCGATGCCGCAAAAATTCGCTCGATGTTCGCGTCGATCGCGACGCGCTACGATCGTGCGAACACGATCCTCTCCGGCGGAGTGCATCATCGCTGGCGCCGGGAGGCGGTGCGGTGGTCGGGGGCGGCGGTGGGCGAGTCAGTGCTCGATTGCGCGACGGGAACCGGCGATCTGGCCATCGCATTCAAGAATGCCGTCGGCAGCGGGCGGGTGGTCGGGACGGACTTCGTGCCGGAGATGCTCGAGATCGCGCGGCGAAAGCGCAGTGACATCGCATTCGAAGTGGCCGATGTCACGGCGCTTCCGTATAGCGATGCGTCGTTCGACATCAGCTCGATCGCGTTCGGCATCCGCAACGTTCACGATCCACAGCGCGGCATCGGCGAGCTCACCCGCGTCGTCAAGAGTGGCGGGCGCGTGATCATCCTCGAGTTCGGCCAGCCGCAGAACCGCGCGTTCGGGGCGTTCTATGATTTTTACCGCCGGCGGATTCTTCCGAACGTCGGCGGCGCGGTCACCGGACGGAAAAAGGCTTACGAATATCTCGAGCAGTCCGCAAGCCTATTCCCATGCGGCGAGGAGTTCGCGCGCCTCATGCACGAGAGCGCGCCGATGCTGTCGGTCGAATGGAAGCCGCTGACGCTCGGCATCGCCTACCTGTATAAAGGCGTCAAGGCCTGATCGTGTCGCAGCTCGAGATCTATAAATTCGGCGGTGCAGCCGTCGGCAGTGCCGATGCCATCCGCACGGCGGTGTCGCATGTGCGGCGGCGTGCAAAGTCTCCACTCGTGGTCGTGGTCTCGGCGATGACCGGCATTACCGACCTGCTGCACGGTTGCGCGCGCGCAGCGCTCGAGGGGAAGCGTGAAAGTTGCCGGCAGGCCGCCGCCGATTTCGAAGAGCGTCACGCGCGTCTGATCGAAGAGCTCATCTCCGATCGCCGCACCGCGGACGAGCTTTTCGCGCTCGTCGATGATGCCACCGCGGAGATGATCTCGATCGCCGAGAGCGTCGCGGTTCTGCGAGAGCTCACTCCGCGTGCGCTCGACGCGATGGTCTCGCGCGGCGAACGTCTCCTGGCGCGGATTTTCGAGAGATGCCTCGATGACGCCGTCTACGTCGATGCGACCGACGTCATCATCGCCGAGCGCCGCGCCGGCACACTGTGGCCGAACTTCTCGCGCTGCGAACGCGCGGCGAAGAAGCACATCCTCCCTCTCCTCGACCGCGGCGCCGTCGTCGTCCCCGGTTACCTCGGCAGCGGACCGGACGGCGAAGTGGTCACGCTCGGCCGCGGCGGCTCCGATTTTTCGGCCGCAATCCTCGCGCGCAGCCTCGGCGCAAGCTCGGTCACACTCTGGAAAGAGGTCGACGGTCTCATGACCGCCGATCCGCGCAGCGTGCCATCCGCGCGCGTTCTGCCGGAGCTGCATTATCGCGAAGCGGCGGAGCTCGCGTTCTATGGCGCGAAGGTTCTGCATCCGCGCACGATGATTCCGCTCGCCGATCGCCGCATCCCGCTGTTCGTCCGCAACACCTTTCGCGAACAGCATCGCGGCACGCGGATCTCCGCCGATGCGCAGCCGGGCGAGTATCCGGTCAAAGCGCTGACTGCAGTGCATGGCCAGGCACTCATCTCCATCGAAGGCAACGGCATGATCGGCGTTCCCGGCGTTGCGGCGCGCACGTTCGCGGCGCTCGCGCAAGCAGGACATTCGGTCTCGATGATCAGCCAGGCGTCGAGCGAAGCGTCGATCTGCTTCGTCGTGCCGCAAAGCGAAGCCGATCACGCCGTCGCCGCGCTCGAGGAAGCATTCGCGCTCGAACGGAAGATGAAGTTCATCGATCGCGTGCGCGCCGAAAAAGGGGTCGCTCTGGTCGCCGTGGTCGGTCTCGGCATGCGCGGTCGGCCCGGCATCGCCGCGCGCACATTCTCCGCACTCTCGTCCGAACACGTGAACGTGCACGCGATCGCGCAAGGCTCGTCCGAGTTGAACATCACCGCGACCATCGCCGAAAAGGATGTGACCAAGGCATTGCTGGCGCTGCACGCGGAGTATCAGCTCGACAAGATCCGCCCGCTCGCCGACACCTCCGGCCGCGAATCGAAGGTGACATTTCTCGGCTTCGGCCAGATCGGTCGCGCCCTCGCCCGCCAGCTCGTCGCGCAGGAGAAACATCTCCGCGCGGATTTCGGCGTGGACATCAGAGTGATCGCCGTCGCCGATCGCTCCGGCATCAAGATCGATGAGAAGGGCTTCGCTCCCGCAGCGCTCGACGATCTTGCCGAGCGCAAAGCGTCGGGCGAGCGCCTCTTTGATGGGCGATCGCCGCTGACCCTGACGCAACTGCAGTCGATGATGCGCGAAGAGCTATGGCTGCTGCCATCGCATCGGCCGATCCTTGTCGATCTCACCTCGGAAGAGACCGCGCCGCTGATTCAGGAAGCGCTCGAGCAGGGCTTCCACATCGTGCTGGCGAACAAAAAGCCGCTCGCTGTCGCGCAGATCGAATTCGATCGCCTGATGCAGACAGCGCGTGACCGAGGTTTGTCGTTGCGCTACGAAGCGACAGCCGGCGCGGGACTGCCGGTCCTCGACACACTGGCGAAGCTTCAGGAGTCGGGCGATCGCGTCGACACGATCCTCGGCTGCTTCTCCGGAACACTCGGCTACATCATGACCGCGCTCGAAGATGGCGTGAAGTTTTCGGATGCCGTTCGTCAGGCGTGGAAGCTCGGATACACCGAGCCCGATCCGCGCGACGATCTCTCCGGCACCGACGTCGCCCGCAAGGCGCTGATCCTCGCGCGCACGCTCGGCCGATCGCTGGAGCTCTCCGACATCAAGCTCGAGCCGCTCTTCGATCGCGACGTCGACAGCGACGATCCGGCCGCCTTCGTCGACAATCTGCGCAAACTCGATGATGACTTCCGCCGCCGCGTCGAGCGCGCTCGAGCGGAGAAGAAAGTGCTGCGGTACGTCGCAAAAATCGGAAAGACGATTCGCGTCGGCATCGAAGCGGTCGATCAGAGCTCGCCGATGGGTGGATTGCGCGGCACCGACAACCAGATCGTCATCTACTCGAAGCGCTACAAGACGAATCCGCTCGTCGTCACCGGGCCGGGGGCGGGGGCGGAGGTGACGGCGGCTGGGGTGCTCAACGACATCGTGGCGATCACGATTCACGAAAAACGGCGCCGCAAGCGATGACGACCGTTTTCGCTCCCGCTTCCATCGGCAACGTCGGCCCTGGCTTCGATGTCCTCGGACTCGCGGTCGACGGCGTCGGCGACAAAGTCACTGTTTCGCTCACAGAAGGTGACGCGCGCGTGGACAAAGTCACGGGTCGCGACGCCGAGCTCGTGCCGCGCGACGCGCAGCAAAACGTCGCCGCGATCGCCGCGACAGCCTGGCTGCGCAATGCCGGCATTCGCAAGCAGCCGATCGTCTCGATCGAGAAAGGTCTGGCGGTGGCGGGCGGGATGGGTGGGAGTGCGGCAAGCGCGGTCGGCGGCGCGCTCGGTGCCGCCCTCGCGGCCGGCGCCTCGGCCGACTCGCGCGATATCATGCGCGCCGCGCTCGAAGCGGAATCGATCGTCGCCGGCCGTCATCTCGACAACATCGCCGCATCAACTCTCGGCGGCCTCACGATCGTGCTGTCGACCGATCCGATCGATGCGATCTCGATCCCGGCGCCGCCGCAGTGGCGTGTCGTGCTCCTGACACCGCGCGTGCGCATCGAGACGAAGAAAGCGAGAGAGATCCTGCCGCAGCAGTGGGATCGATCATCGTGGACGCGGCAGATGGCCAGCACGACCGCGCTCGCTTACGCATTCGCGAGCGCGGATGCGAAGCTTCTTCGCCGCGCGCTCGACGACCGCTACGCCGAGCCGATCCGCGCCGATCTCATCCCGAATTTTCGCGAAGTCAAGCGCGCCGCGCTCGACGCCGGCGCGCTCGGCTGCTCGATCAGTGGATCAGGGCCGACGATCTTCGCCATCACGACGGACAACGATGCGCGCGTCGCGGAGGCAATGCGCTCGGCGATGCGCGATGTCGAGTGCGACGTTCACGCCGGCGTCATTGCGCGGCGCGGAGCGCACGCCATTCGTTGATTGCGGTCTCTGCCCGCAGTGCCCACCGCGCCACAACGATGCCGATGTATGCGATCACGAAGCCGGCGATCACATCGATCATGTAGTGGTAACGAAGATAGATCGTCGAGATCCAGTTGCCGACGATCAGCGGAAGCATCCATGCGAAGGTCACGCGATCGCGCAGCCACGCGTAGTACAAAACGATCGTCGAGAGGCCGATGTGAAGACTGGGAAACGCATCGCGCATCGCCCGCGCGCTGTCGAGGAACTCCGTGACGCTGCCGTAAATCTCGCCGCTCAGCTTGTGGTGAAAGAGATTCGGGAACGCCACCCCCGGCCCGACCGCGGGAACCGCGATGTAACCGATCGACCCGATCATCCCGGCCACAAGAATCGTCAGCAGGAATTGACGAAAGATCAGCAGGTCGCGGCGATACCACAACATCGCCAGAACCGGCGGCAACACGAGGTGCAGAAAGTACGCGATCGTCAGCGGCTGCGTGATCCATGCGCGAGCATACGGATCGAGCACGACCGCCGGCGTCTCGCCAAAGAGCCACCGGTCGATTTTGAGCAGAAACGGATCGGCGTCGACCGGGGAGATGGCGCCCCACGTCCGCACGCGAAAGCTCTCGTACGTCAGCAGGAAAATGAGGAATGGCAGCCAGTCGCGGATGACCGTCCCGGTCTCCACCCAAACGCTGCGGATGCTGCTCTCACCCCGCGGAGCGAACGCATAGTGCAGCGCGGCAAGAAAGATGAGCAGCGCCGCCGGAAAAACGATCAACGAGAAGTCCCAGTAGTTCTCCTCGCTCAGATCGATGCGTCCGAGCGCGCGAAATCCGGCGTAGGTGACGAGACCGAATACTGAGATGACGGAAAGCACATCTTCCGCACGGACCCTAAAACGCCACAATCTCGTATTCCTTGTCCGGCGGAACGCGTCCGGAGGAGATGTACGACCGCAAGGTCAACACATCGGGATTCGTTCCGGCGCCGGGGAACTGCCGGGCGTATGCGTTGACGATTCGCAGCGCCGCGTCGGCATCTCCGGCGAGCATGGTCAGTCTTGCGCCATGATACACGGCGGGCAGGAAGTGAGGCTGAATCGATGCCGCTCGCCAATAGAGGTTGTAGGCCCGTGTGATGTCTCCGCGCTTCTGCGCGATCCGGGCCAGCAGGTAGTCTCGGATCTGAATCTCGACCTGAAGCACATCGGGAATGCGGAGGAGCGTGGCTTCCGCCGCGGGATCGTTCAGATAGTACCGACAGAGGCCGATGAGCAGAGTCGACTGCGCCGACGGTCGCGGCACCTTCAACAACGCTTCTTCCGCGTCTTTCCAATGGCCGAGGTTCATGCGTGCATACGCCCACTCCCGGCCGACGGTATCGGTGGTCCGACCGCCCCACGCGTCGTAGTCGGCGAGCAGAATGTCGGCGAGCTGAAAACGACTCCGTTCGACCGCCCAGTGGCCGCCGACGACCAGTGCGGCGCGCCACACGTACGGCGCAGTGGCGATGAGACCGATCAGACTCACGGCGGCGAATGCCCACGGCGCGAGCCGTGGCCGGCGCGGCAGGACGAGGTCGTAGATGTAGCGACTTCCGACCAGCGTCAGCGACAGCAGCATCATGATCGGCACGAGCCGTGACAAGATCATGACGAAGAGCGCCATCGCATGAAAACACTACCAGAAATGAGCGAGTGGCTCGTCTGCATCGCGTGCGACCGTCGCTTCGACATCGACGAGATCCGATACACGTGCGAATGCGGCGGGCTGCTCGCAGTCGAACGCGACGAACTGCCGCGCGACGTCGCGACGTTTGATCGCCGCCGATCGAGTCATCACACCATCGATACGAGTGGCGTATGGCGCTTTCGCGAAGGAGTGCTCTCCGTTCCGGAGGAGCAGATCGTCACGCATCCGGAGGGAGCGACGCGGCTGTACGAACGCGACGGACTTCTCTTCAAGCACGAAGGCGAGAATCCGACCGGCTCGTTCAAGGACCGCGGCATGACCGTGGCCATCACCCAGGCGGTGCGCGTCGGCGCGAGTGCAGTGGCGTGCGCATCGACCGGCAACACGAGCGCGTCGCTCGCCGCATACGCCGCGCAGGCGGGGTTGCGCGCCGTCGTCTTCGTCCCTTCCGGAAAAGTCGCGGGAGGAAAACTCGCGCAGACCCTCGCCTACGGCGCCACGTGTCTGCAGATCCGCGGCGACTTCGACGCGGCGATGCAGCTCGTCCTCGACGCCTCGACGCGCCTCGGCATCTATCTCGTCAACTCCATCAACCCATTTCGCATCGAGGGGCAGAAGACGATCATCTGGGAATTGCTGCAGGATCTCGAGTGGAACGCGCCCGACTGGATCGTGGTGCCCGCGGGAAATCTCGGCAACACGAGCGCATTCGGCAAAGCCTTGCGCGAGGCGCGCGAGGCTGGGTGGATCTCGCGCGTGCCGCGCCTCGCGTCGATTCAGGCCCACCGCGCAAATCCCTTCTATCGGAGCTTCCGCGAATCTTTTGGATCACGGCATCGCGTCAATGCGGAGACGATCGCCAGCGCCATCCGCATCGGCGATCCGGTGAGTCACGAGCGAGCCGTCGCCGCAATCCGCTATACGAACGGAGTCGTCGAAGAAGTGACTGACGACGAGATCATGGCCGCGAAGCGCGCCATCGACGGCATGGGCATCGGCTGCGAGCCGGCATCAGCGGCGACGCTGGCGGGCGTGCGGAAACTTCGCACATCTGGCGTCATGCGCGAGAACGAACGCGTCGTCTGCGTCTTGACCGGTCATCTTCTTAAGGATGCGGAGGCGATCATGCGCGCGCCGGCGGGACGATCGATCGAGATCGAGCCGACGATCGCGGCGGTGGAAAAGGCGCTGACGAAATGAAAGCGGCAGCCTATGCGGCCGCCGCATCGTTCAGGCAGAAGCGCGCCGGCCGATCGCCGGCGCCACACGAAACTACGCTTTGAGGTGTTTGTTGACCAGCGCAGTCATCTCGAACATCGAGACCTGCTTCTTGCCGCCGAAAATCTTCTTCAGATTGTCGTCGGCGTTGATCATCCGTTTGTTCTGCTGGTCCTGCAGCCCGTGCTGCTTGATGTAATCCCAGACTTTCTTCGTCACCTCGCTGCGCGGGATCGGCTTGCTGCCGACGATCGGGGCGAGATCAGCGCTGGGGGTCACCTCAGCGGCCAGGCCTTTCCCGCCGCCTTTGGATCCGGTACCTTTTTTAGAAGCAGCCATTC
Source organism: Thermoanaerobaculia bacterium (assembly GCA_036001325.1). Taxonomy (GTDB): domain Bacteria; phylum Acidobacteriota; class Thermoanaerobaculia; order Gp7-AA8; family Gp7-AA8; genus DASVHS01. The sequence goes on along the minus strand of DASYUK010000140.1, from coordinate 9,393 downwards.
TTCATTCCTCTTTCGAGATTTTCGCGGATTCTGCGCTGTTTACTGCGATCCGTCAAACACTGAAATCGTCATTTGACGCAGTGGAACACACGTGCCGGAAGTATGTTGCGCAATTCGAAGAGCTGGTGTACGCGTCCGAAGATCGCTTCCAGATCGCTGCGGACCCGCGTCGAGAACTGGTAAACGAGCAGCGATCCGCCCGGCCGCAGCGCCTCGTAAGTCCTTCGCAACACAGCCAAACGCTCCTCTTCGCTCATGATGCTGAAGGGGATTCCGGCGATGACGCAATCGGCCGGGCCGAGGCCCATCTCGCGAAGGACATCGACGACGTCGGCGGCGGAGCGGTGCACCACGCGCAGGCGCGGATCGTCGAAACGGCGCGTCAAAACGTCCACGAATTCATCGTTGATTTCGAACAAGAGCAGCGTCGCGTCGCTGTGCATACGCCTCAGCACCTCGGCGCTGATCGTTCCGACGCCTGGTCCGTATTCGACGATGACCCGCGCCTCGCTCCAGCGGATGTCGCGCAGCAACTGTTCGACCAGAAACCGCGAGCTCGGAATGACCGATCCCAGCATGCGCGGATTCTTGAAGAAATTGCGCGCGAACACGATCGCCGGACCTTCTGCTTTGGCCGTTCTCTCGAACACTCGATTTCTGCTTAGGGCAATTTCTGAGCCCGAACGATGTCTGCAATCTCGTCAATCGAGTCCGTGACCTGAATAAGGTCCGCGAAGCCTTCCTCGGCCGCGATCTTCATGAGCAGCGGGTACACCTTCTTGCTGCGGCCCGTGGTTCCATCACCCGGCGGATTCCAGTACTCGGATCCGAATAGGATCATCGGCGAACGCCCTTTCCGATAGAGCTGGTAGTAGTTCTGACAGAGGTTCTGAAAAATTTCCTGCAGCGTGCCCGCGCTTCCTTCAGCGAAAATCACGCCGCGCGAGGCGATGGCCAGCAAACCCTCTTCGCGAACGCTGTTCTCGAAATACTTCGCCAGATAGGTCGCGAAGACGTTCGGTTGCTCGTGCCCATAGAACCACGTCGGAACGCCGACGCTGCGATCGATGTGCGATGACGCCGGCGATGGCAGCAACGCTCTGACGCGATACGACGCGACGAGGTATTGCGGATGATCGAACACCGCCGCGGTGGAAAGCTCGCGAATCGCATCGTCGAGCGCGTCGTCAGGATGCGCCGCGACATAGACGCCGAGGTTCGCCGCCTCCATGACCCCCGGCCCCCCGCCCGTCACGATCAGGAAACCTTCGCGCGCGAGCGTGCGCGCGAGTCGCGCCGCGGCGACGTACGCCGGCGCGCCGCGCGGCACGGTGTGACCACCCATCACGCCCACCACGCCCTTCCCCGTCCAGTCGCCGATGTTGTCCTCGAGCGCGTCGGCGATCGAGAAATCGTGAATGCGCCGCGCCAGCACGTTCTCGAGATCGCCAGGGTCCGAATTCTTGTAGTGCGCGTAGATCACGGCGTCGGGCGTCTTCGCGTAACTCTCCGGATGAGCAGGATCGAAGCCGGCGAGCAGTTCGTCAGGCGTGTAGAGCGTCGTGCGAAACGCATCGAAGGGCTTTCCCGGAAGCGGCGGAATGCTGATGCATTTGAATTTCGAGATGTGCGCGGCGAGTTTTTCAGTGGTTCTGCAGCCGATGAATGCGCAGCCGCGCAGATCGAGCGCCAGAAACTGCGGCTCGTACGGCGTGAGATCGAGACCCTGGAAGACGACATCGTTCGACCGCGAAGGCGACGCCAGCCATTGCTCCAGCGCCGCCTTAGAATCGATCTCGTTTTTCATCGTTCGTAAGGGGTCAGGTCTTCAATTTTCAGTTTTTTTCTACGACATTTGGATTTTTCCAAGACTGGTAGGAAAAAACTGAAAATTGAAGACCTGACCCCATCAGTTTCCTCCACGATACGATACCGGCTCTCAGGAGGCCTCATGCGCCGTTTTCTCTTCATCCTCATCGCCGTGATGCTCGCCGGATGCGCCGCGCAGCCACAGCCGCAGACCGTTCCGGCCTCTACGCCGACCGTCGCGTCGCCGACCGGATTCGACACCGGGAATCTCGATCGCACCGCGAACGCCTGCACCGATTTCTATCAGTTCGCCAATGGCGGTTGGCTGAAGACGCATCCGATCCCGGCGGCCTACTCACGCTGGGGCAACTTCTCCATCGTCGACATCAACAATCAGCAGAAGATGCGCGCGATCCTGGAGGAAGCGGCGAACGCGCACGCGCCGATGGGATCCGATCAGCAGAAGGTCGGCGACTACTACGCGAGCTGCATGGACGAGAAGGCGATCGCGCGCGCGGGAGTCGATCCCATTCGCGACGATCTCGTTCGCATCAATGCGGTGCGCTCCACGACCGACCTGCCGCAGATCCTGGCGCGCCTCCACTCGTTCCGCATCCCGGTGGTCTTCGCCTTTCAGTCGACACAGGATTTCAAAAACACCGAGCAGGTCGTCGCGTCGATCTCGCAGGCGGGACTGGGACTCCCCGATCGCGACTACTACACGAAGGATGATCCGAAATCGATCGAGATCCGCGTTCGCTACGTCCTGCACATCGCCCGCATGCTCCAGCTCCTCGGCGCCGACCAGAACGACGCGCAGAGTCAGGCGCGCAACATCATGGATTTCGAGACCAGGCTCGCGCAGGCGTCGATGACGAACGTGCAGCTCCGCGATCCCGTGGCTACATACAACAAGATGACGACGACGGAGCTACACGCGCTCGCGCCGTCGTTCTCATGGCCGGAGTATTTTGCCGCCGTCGGCGTGCCGGCGATACAGAGCCTCGTGATCGGTCAGCCGGAATTCGTCCGCGAGCTCGAACGCCGGATCAACACGACTCCGATCGATACCTGGAAGAGCTATCTGCGATGGAACCTCATCAACTACCAGGCGTCGAAGCTGCCGAAAGAGTTCGAAGAAGCCGACTTCGACTTCTATCGTCGCTACCTCGAGGGAACGAAGGAGATGCTGCCGCGTTGGAAACGCTGCACCGCCGCGACTGACGCGGCGCTCGGCGAAGCACTCGGCCGGCTGTGGACGCAACGCTACTTCCCCGAATCGGCGAAGGCGCGAGCGCTCGACATGGTGCACAACATCACGCGCGCGCTCCGCGAGGACATCACGACGCTCGCGTGGATGAGTCCCGCGACACGACAGCAGGCGCTCGCGAAGCTCGACGCGTTCGGCTTGAAGATCGGCTATCCGGAAAAGTGGCGCGACTACACCGCCGCTGCGATCTCGAAGCAGCCGTATGTCACAAATGCGCTCGTCGCGAACCATTTCGAATTTCACCGCGACACGAACAAGATCGATAAGCCGGTCGATCGCACCGAGTGGCTGATGACGCCGCCCACGGTGAACGCATACAACAACCCGCCGATGAACGAGATCGTGTTTCCGGCCGGCATCCTGCAGCCGCCGTTCTACGATCCGAATGCCGACGAGGCCTACAACTATGGTGGGATGGGTGCCGTCATCGGGCACGAGATCATCCATGGGTTCGACGATCAGGGGCGGCAGTTCGATCTGCGCGGCAATCTCACCGACTGGTGGACGGCTGAAGACAAGCAACGCTTCCTCGAGCGTGCGAAGTGCGTCTCCGAACAATTCAGCAGCTATGAGATCGGCGGCGAGCACATGACCGGCGATCTCGTCCTCGGCGAGAGCATCGCTGATCTCGGCGGTCTTCAGATCGCGTACGCCGCGTATCAGAAGTCGCAGGAGGGAAAGCCGCGCAAGATCGTCGACGGCTTCACTCCCGAACAGCGCTTCTTCCTCGGATGGGCGCAGGTGTGGGCGGAGAACATGAGGAAGGAAGCGGAGCGCCTGCAGATCACGACCGATCCGCATCCGCTGGCGCGTTTCCGCGTCAACGGACCGCTCTCGAATATGCCGGAGTTCGCGGCCGCGTTCGGATGCAAGACCGCAGACCCGATGGTTCGCGGTGACGACAAGCGCTGCAATGTCTGGGGGACTATGCCCGCGTCCACGACGTCCGCGGGATCTTCGTCGCGCTGAACCGATCGAGAGCGTCACGCAGCATCTGCTCCGGCGGTCGCTGCGCGACCTCGATGCCGAGGACGCGCAGAGCGAGCTGCAGGTCATTCGATGAGTGCGATGGCAATGCCCCATCGCGCTTGCCGATCTTTGCGCCGCTCTTGTCGACCACGAGCGGCAAGTGTGCGTACTCGGGCGTTCGATATCCCAGCGCACGTTGGAGCGCGATCTGCCTCGCCGTCGACGCCAGCAGATCGCTCCCGCGCACGACTTGCGTCACGCCTTGCGCTTCGTCATCGACGACGACTGCGAGTTGATAGGCGAAGACACCATCGGCGCGCTTGACGACGAAGTCGCCGGTCGTCTCGGCGAGATTCTCTTCGATGTGGCCGAAGACGAGATCGTCGAACGCAATCACGCCAGTTGTTCGAAAGCGGATCGAGCGCGCGATGCGACCCGGTGGCAGACCGTTCCGACAAGTTCCCGGGTAGATACGCTCTGCCGGATCGCTCGCCGCGGGTGCCGACGCTGCGCGCAACAGCTCGCCGCGCGAGCAGACGCATTCGAAGACCAGGCCGTTGTCTCGCAGCGTTCGCAACGCAGCCTCGTACGCATCGATGCGCTGCGACTGATATACGACTTCGCCGTCCCATGTCAGTCCGTAATGCCGCAGCGCGTCGAGGATCTCTTGATCCGCCCCTTCGATCACGCGCGGCCGATCGAGATCCTCCATCCGCACCACCCACCGCCCACCCGCCGCCCGCGCGAACAACCACGAGCCGACCGCGGCGACGAGGCTGCCGAGGTGAAGGGGTCCTGTTGGCGACGGCGCAAAGCGCCCTACCACTCCCACCATTTCTTCAAGCGTACGCTCTGGATGTTCATCTTCTTGCGGATCTCGTCGACGTTCCAACCGGTCAGTTGGGCGAGGTTCACCGCCTCCTGCTCCTGCCGTTTCTGCACCGACTGCTCGTACTCGGTCGCGCCGCATGCGATCTTTCCCGTGAAGACGTGACGGAGGACGTAGCGCGCCTGGAAGTTCTGGCGGTCGCCCGTCTCCTGAAATACGAGATCATCAGGGAAGTGCTCGCGATCGTAGCGGACATGCAGCCGCGTGATGAAGACGTCGAGCGGACCGCCGGCGTTCTCCTGCTTCAGCCAGAAGACACCGGCCTTGCGCAGCTCTTCGCGTGATAACGGTTCGGCCGCGCACGGGTCGCACCAGTTCATGTCCCACGCGTACTCGAGGAACACGACCGACATCTCTTCGCGCCGGATCTGTTCGGAGAACATCGCCTTGTAGAAGCTCGAGAAGTTCGAGCGAACGTAGATCGGGATCTCCATGTCCGACGGCAGCCGCACCGTGCGGTAGTTCGTCGTCTCGACGCGGCCCTTGCGCGTGAGCGCATAGACGAACAACTCCTGCGGACCGGCGGCGTTCACCGTTCCGAGGCGGATCGGGAGCATGAACTTGGGTGACTCATACGCGATCTGGATCGGACGCAGGTAGTTGAAGCCCATCCTCACCTGTTCGCGCAGGTTCACCTTCGCGACGAAGAACTTCAGGTTCTGGCGGATGTAGGAGCCGAGAACTTCGCGAGCGCCTGCGGGCAATCGATAGCCGTTCTCCGTCAGCCACGTTTCGAGACCGGCGCTCTCTTTCGCAGACAGGATCAGGATGTCGTATTCGCCGACCGTGTATCTCGCTTCGATCGTGACGCCGAGCGTTCGGTCACGCCCCACTCTGCCCGCCACCGTGATCGACTCGGCCGCAACCGATTTGCGCTGCTGCATGTCGTACACCATGCAGGGATCGGGATCGAAGTATTCGACGAGCCGGGGCGCGGAGTACGCATCGAGATGATCGATCACCGCCTTGTCGGCGACGCGGATCTGCCCCTTCTCCAGCACAGTGGGGACGGGGACAACGACGGCGAACTCGCGCGGATCGCCTTTGAAGTCATTCGCCATCGTCATGACGGTGCGGTCGTCGTCGCGCACCAGCACGACCTGCGACGCTTTGTTGAAGAGCTTGGCGTCTCCTTTCGCGACGTAGAAGCCGCAAAATCCGAAGACGTTTGGCGTGATGAAGAGAACGAAGAGCGCTGCTGCGATGCGTTGCATGACGAGGACCTCCTTCTGGTTCCATTCGAATCGGCGAGCTTTTGAAATGGCATCGATGAGCGGGACGAACAACGAGCAGACGGCGAGCGACCAGAGAAACGCGTTCGTGTGAAACAGACGGAACTGGACGTACCAGGCGCCGCCTGCGACCATCGCGGCGAAGAGGATTCTTCCGAAGCGAGAATTTGGCGTGGTCTTCGGATCAGAAATCATGAAGAACGAGAAGATCAGCAAAGCTCCATTCTCCAGCCGGTGCAGTGGAATCGTCAGCGGATCGCCGAGGTGAATCGCGCGCGCGAAGAGAATCGCCGACCAGAAGAAGAGAAACGCGAGCGTGACGTCGCTGCGCATGCTCCGGAATACGACGAACCCTCCGGCGCAGGCGATGAGGAAGCCGAAGAACGCCGCCGAGCCCCACTGGCCCGGCGAGATCCACACGCGATCGCTCGCCAGCATCATGAAGACGATGGCGAAGTTCGTCGGATTGAAGACGTGCTTGCCGTTCCAGAGGATCAGAAACTTGCTGGAGACCGCGACGAGCGCGGCGATGAGGATCGGGAGCAGCGCGTTGCTCCGCATCAGCAGCGATAGCGAGAGAGCGGAGATCATCGCGCTCTTCCACTCGAAGGCGATGCGCGCCGCGCGCGAGCAGATCCACTGCGTGGCCAGCGCAGCGCCGGCGATCGCCGCGACGCGCCACGGCGTCACATCAAACCGGAGGATGACGATGCCGTACGTCAGCAGCCCGGCGAGCGACGCGATCTGCCACCATCGGGGGTCGATATTCGCGTTCATGGTCAGTTGGACACGGTTTCGCGCTCGCGCGAAACCGGTGGTAGGTCTTAGGTCGTGGGTGCCGTGGGCCTTTAGGCCGAAATGCCCCCGGTACCCACGACCCACGACCCACGACCTGACTACTCTTCTTCCAACTCCACCGCCACGGGATCCACGTGCCAGATATCGCGCGCATATTCGAGCACGGTGCGGTCGGCGGAGAAGAAGCCGCTGCGCGCGGCGTTCAGGATGGACATGCGCGCCCAGTCGTCGCGTGCCTTCCACATCGCCGCGGCGCGCTCCTGTGTTTCGACGTAGGGCGCGAAGTCGGCGCAGAGGAAGTAGCGATCGGCTCCGATGAGGGCGTCGGCGATCGGTCGATAGACGTCGCCGCTCAGCTTCGCGATTGTTTCGATGACGCGCTTCAGTTCTGGATTCGCATCGATGAACGTCCGCGGGTTGTAGCTGCCGCGCATCGCCACGATCTCCTCCGCCGTCTTGCCGAAGACGAACATGTTCTCCGCGCCGACTTCGTCGCGGATCTCGATGTTCGCGCCATCGAGCGTGCCGATGATGATGCCGCCGTTCACGACCGCCTTCATGCATCCCGTTCCCGACGCCTCTGTCCCCGCCGTCGAGATCTGCTCCGAAAGCTCCGTCGCCGGAAAGAGCAGCTCGGCGCACGAGACTTCGTAGTTCGGAACGAAGACGACGTTGATTCGATGGGCGGCGCGCGGCGCACGCTTGATCATCGCCGCGACATCGTGAATGAGGCGGATGATCAGCTTGGCCGTCACGTAGCTCGGCGCCGCTTTGCCGGCGAAGATGATCGTGCGCGGAACCGTGTCGACGCCGTCCATCAAACGGTGATACAGCGCGACAGCGTGCATCACATTGAGGAGCTGCCGCTTGTACTCGTGGATGCGCTTGATCTGCACGTCGAACAGCGAGTCGACCTCGACGTCCTGTGCGTGCCGGCGGCGCAGCCATCGCGTCAGGATCTCTTTCCGCTGTCGCCGGGCGGCCGACCAGCGGATGCGGAACATCTTGTCGTCGATCATCGTCTCCAAACCGCGGAGCTGCTTCAGATCGCTCGCCCACCCCGCGCCGATCACTTCGGTGATGAGATCCGACAGCTCCGGATTGCATTGCAGCAACCACCGTCGCGGCGTGATGCCGTTGGTCTTGTTGTTGAACTTCTTCGGATAGAACTCGTCGAAGTCGCGGAAGATACGATTGCGCAGGATGTCGGTGTGCAGTTTCGCGACGCCATTGACCGAATGGCTGCCGACGATCGCGAGATGCGCCATGCGCACGTTGCCGCCGCTGATGATGGCCATCCGCTCCGCGCGCTCCGGGCCGACATCCGACCGCAGCCGGCGATCGATCTCCTCGATGATCTGCACATGCCTCGGCAGAAGCCGCGCGATCAGATCCTTCGGCCACATCTCGAGCGCTTCGGGCAGGACGGTGTGATTCGTGTAAGCGAAGACGCGCTCGCAGATCCACCAGGCGCGGTCCCACTCGACCATCTCCTGATCGACGAGCACGCGCATCATCTCCGGGATGGCGATCGACGGATGCGTGTCATTGAGTTGGATGGCCACTTTGTCGGGCAGCTCTTCCCACCGGCGTCCCGGATATTTCTTGAAACGGCGGATGACGTCCTGGATCGTCGCTGAGGTGAAGAAGTACTGCTGCTTGAGTCGCAGCTCGCGACCCGCGTACTGATCGTCGGGCGGATACAAGACTTTCGAGATCGTCTCGGTGCGATCCTTGTTCTCGACCGCGGCGACGTACGCGCCGGCGTTGAACTGCGCGAGATCGAATTCGCGGCTCGATTTCGCCGCCCACAGTCGCAGCGAGTTCACCGTATCGTTCCGATATCCCGGAACGGCGAAGTCATACGCCATCGCGTACACCTCTTCAGCGTCCGCCCATCGATAGCGCTCGCCCCCTCGATCGTCCTTGTAGACCTCGACGCGGCCGAAGAACTTCACCGGGAAGAGCACGTCGGGTCGCGGGACCTCCCACGGATTGCCGTAGCGCAGCCAGTTGTCGGGAAATTCGATCTGCTGTCCGTCGATGATGCGTTGCCGGAAGATGCCGTACTCGTAACGGATGCCGTAGCCGTAAAACGGGAGGGCGAGCGTCGAGGCCGCATCGAGGAAGCATGCCGCGAGGCGTCCGAGGCCGCCGTTACCTAATCCGGCATCCGCTTCGCGCTCGGTGAGATCGTCGAGCGAGAATCCGAGACGGCGCATCGCTGTGATGTGCTCATGCTTGGCGCCGAGGTTGATGATGTTGCTCATCAGCAAACGTCCGAGGAGGAACTCGAGAGAGAGGTAGTAGACGCGCTTGACGTCGGCTTTGTAGTAGTGATCCTGCGTCGTGAACCATCTCTCCATCAGCCGGTCTCGCACGGCGAAGCCGAGCGCCTGGAAGGCGTCGAGGTCGGTCGCGTTGTA
>DASYUK010000139.1:0-10407 GCA_036001325.1 Thermoanaerobaculia bacterium | reverse complement strand
TTCTTCTGGGTCGCGCGGATGATCATGATGGGGCTGCGCTTCACCGGGAAGGCGCCGTTCAGCCAGGTCTTCCTGAACGGATTGGTGCGCGACGAGCACGGCGAGAAGATGTCGAAAACGAAAGGGAACGTGATCGATCCGCTCGACGTCATCGACGAAGTCGGCGCCGATGCTCTGCGCTTCACGATCGCCATCTCCGCGTCGGGGCGCGATATCCCTCTCGGCAAGACACGCATCCACAGTTACTCGACGTTCGTGAACAAAATCTGGAACGCGGCGCGATTTTCGATGATGCATCTCGACGTCGAACTGAAGGGTGCCGGTCCGATCGATCGCGACAACCTGCGGAGTATCGAGCGATGGATTCTCTCGCGGCTCAACGAGACAACGAAGAGCGTGAACAAATCGCTCTCCGCTTATCGCTTCGACGAAGCGTCGAACGCGCTCTATCAATTCTTCTGGCACGAGTTCTGTGACTGGTACATCGAGATGGTGAAGCCCATGCTCCTCGGCAAGCACGGCGACGCCGCCGAGCAGCGCAAAGCGAAGCGCGTGCTCCTGGAGGTACTCGATCGCTCGCTGCGTCTCCTCCACCCGTTCATGCCGTTCGTCACCGAAGAGATCTGGCAGAAGCTCGGCGGTGTCGAGCCGTCGATCATGGTGGCACCGTATCCGATCGGCGAGGACGTGCTCGAGGATTCAGAGGCGGAGCGGATGATCTCGGCGATCAAGTCGATGATCACGGCGGTGCGCAACGTGCGCGCAGAGCGCGGCTTCACACCGAAAGATCGCTTCAAGCTTTACATTCGCGCCAACGATTCGCGCGAGTCGAATTTCTTTCGCGCGTCTGCATATCTGCTCATCGAACTGGCGCGTCTCACAGAAGTGGTCGTCGATGGTGAGCCGCCGCCCGGAACTCATCAGGATGTCATCGAGGGCTTCTCGATCGCCGTGGAGTTCCCGGAGCGCGTCGTGACGAAGGAGCAGCTCGAGCGCACGCAGCGCGAGATCGACAAGAGTCAGAAGGAGCTGGCGTCGCTCGAGGCGAGGCTGGCCAATGAACAGTTCGTGCGCAACGCGCCGGCCGCGGTCGTGGAGCAGGCGCAGGCGCGACAGAGTGAGTTGAGACAGAGGTTGGAGAAGCTACAGCAAAATCAGTGATCGACACTCGCGCAGTGGTCGGCCGCCTTCACACACTCGAGTCGCTCGCGATCATCCCGCGGGTCGCCTCCACGAACCTGATCGCGCGGCGCGTGCTCGACGAGTGTCTCGACAACGAGCTCTCACTCCCGCAAGCGATCATCGTCGCCGGCGAACAGTTTGCCGGCCGCGGCCGAAACGAACGCACTTGGGTCTCACCGGCGGGCAAAGGAATCTATGCGACGACACTCGTGACGCGGCCAGCCGACGAGCTGTCGCTCTTTCCGCTGGCGATGGCGAACATCATGACCACTTTCCTGCGCGAGCGTTTCGACATCGCCGCTGGAATCAAATGGCCGAACGATGTTCTCGTGGAAGGGCGGAAGATCGCCGGGATCCTGATCGAAGCGCGTGTGCAGGAAGAGCGCGCACAGATGATCATCGGAACGGGAATCAACGTCGAGCCGATCGAGCGCGATGAGCGCCCCAACGCGATCTCGATTCGCGAGGCCGCCCGCCGCGACTACAGCGGCATCGAGAGCGCCACGGTCGCCTTCATCGAACATCTCGATGCTCGCCTCGCCCAACGGCTCGAACGACACTCCGTTCTCGACGAGTGGAGAAGCCTCACGATCCACAAGATCGGCGACCGGATCTCGTCGATCGTCGGGGCGCGCTCCATCGTCGGCACGTGGGATGGGATCGATGATCATGGTCGGGCGCTGATCCGCACCGGCGCCGAAACCGTCGCCATCTCGGCCGGCGAGGTGATCGTGCAGTAACCTATCCCCGTGCCCAGCCTCCTCGTCGTCGACGTCGGCAACACCAACATCGTTCTCGGCATCTACCGCGGTGAGGCTTTGCTCGGATCGTGGCGGCTGGCGACAGCGCGCGATCGCACGGCCGACGAATACGGCATCCTCGCCAGGCAACTCATCGAAGGATTCAACGACGATCTCGAAGGAGCGATCGTGGCGTCGGTGGTTCCGCCTGTCAACGGTGCGATCGCCACGATGATCCATCAATACTTCGGCGTCGATCCGCTGTTCGTCGAGCCGGGAGTGAAGACCGGCATCGCCATTCATGTCGACAATCCACAGGAGGTCGGTGCCGATCGCATCGTCAACTGCGTGGCCGCATTCGAGCGCTTCGGCGGACCGACGATCATCGTCGACTTCGGCACCGCGACGACGTTCGACGTCGTCACTGCGAACGCCGAATACGTCGGCGGCGCAATCGCCCCCGGCCTCACGATCTCCGCAGAAGCTCTCTTCGCGCGCGCCGCACGCTTGACGCGGGTCGATATCCGCCGTCCGGAATCGGTCATCGGCAGCAACACCGTCGTGAACATGCAGTCGGGGATCTATTTTGGTTATCTCAGCCTCGTCGACGGATTGCTCGCGCGCATGAAGCAGGAGGTGCACGGACTGAAGCGAGTGGTCGCCACGGGCGGTCTGGCCAGTCTCTTTGAAAACGACAGCGAGCACATCGACGAGATCGATCCCGAGCTCACGCTGAAGGGATTGAAGATCATTTACGACCGTAATCGCGGCACGCGCAAGGGACGACGATGAAGTGGCGCGGCGCGGCAGCGCTGCTGTTGCTTTCATCCGCCACGCTTCATGCCGGTTCGAACATCACCGCTTCGAGCGCAGCGCTATCGACGGCGTCGCCGTATGCGACCACTGTTGGACTCTCAGTGCTCAAGGGCGGAGGCAACGCCATCGACGCGGCGGTCGCTGTCGCGTTTGCGCTCGCGGTCGTTCACCCGCAGGCGGGCAACATCGGCGGCGGCGGATTTCTCGTCTACTACGACGCGAAGACGAAGGCTGTCTGGACGCTCGATTTTCGGGAGACCGCCCCCGCCGCCGCCCAACGCGACATGTTCCTGATGCCGGACGGCAAAGTGAGTCCCGACATTCGAAACGGCCCGCGCGCGTCGGCAGTTCCCGGCACGGTCGCCGGTCTTGCGGCCGCGCATGAGCGATTCGGTTCACGACCATGGAAAGAGCTGCTCACGCCGGCAATCTCACTCGCGCGCGACGGTGCACGCGTCGGTAGCGATCTGGCCGCCGACCTCAGTGAAGCGAAAAGCCAGCGCAAGATCGACCAGTTTCCGACCACGCAGGCGATCTTTTATCCGGACGGCAAGCCGCTCGGCGCGAGCGACAAGCTCGTCCAGGCCGATCTCGACGCGACGCTCGAGCGCATCGCGACGTCAGGGGCGGCCGGCTTTTACGAAGGCGAGACCGCCACGCGCCTCATCGAATCCACTAGAGCCAACGGCGGCATCATCTCCTACACCGACCTCCGCGAATACAAACCTCTTTGGCGCGCGCCGCTCAAGATCGCGTTCGGCGACTACGCGCTCTACACAGTCGCGCCGCCATCGGCCGGCGGAATCGTGCTCGCCGAAGCGCTGAACATCCTCTCCGGCTTCGACCTCGCCGCCGCGGGATTTCAGAGCGCCCGTCTGATTCATCTGGAAGCGGAGGCAGAACGGCGCGCCGCCATCGATCGCAATCGATATCTCGGCGATCCGGCGATGGCGCGCATCCCATATCGCAATCTTCTTTCGCCCCAGCGCGCGGCGTTGTGGCGCGCATCGATCGATCCGAATCACGCGACACCGACGGCACTCTTGACGGAACCGGGACTGACCGTGGCCGAGGGAACGCATACGACACATTTCTCGATCGTCGACGCGGAGGGGAACATCGTCTCGCTCACGACCACTCTCAACGAGAATTTTGGATCGGGCTTCGTCGTCGGCGGTTGCGGTTTCTTTCTCAACAACTCGATGGATGACTTCTCGGCGGGTGCGGGAAAGCCGAACCGCTACGGGATGATTCAGAGCGGCGCCAACGCGATCGAGCCGGGCAAACGAATGGTCTCGTCGATGACACCGACGATTGTCTTCCGGCGAGATCAACCGTTCATGATCATCGGCACACGCGGCGGTCCGGCGATCCCGACCACGATCCTGCAGGTTCTGATCAACGTGATCGTCTTCAAGAAATCGTTGGGCGACGCGATCGCCGCACCGCGTTATCACCAGCAGGGTTTGCCCGAAGACATCTTCTACGAGACCGAACGCGCGCCGCAGCAGATGCTCGATGCTCTCGGAAAACTCGGTCATGGCATCCGAGGCCGTGAGCCGATCGGCGATGTGCATGCGATTCAGTTTCAGAGCGGGCGCATCGTCGCGGTTGCCGATCCGCGCGGTGGAGGAGCGGCCGGCGGCTACTGATGGACGCGCGAGAGATGAAAATCGCCGCCGCGCGCGAGGCGCTGCGCGAGATCCGCAGCGGCATGAAGCTCGGACTCGGCACCGGCAGCACCGCCTCCGAGCTCGTCAGATTGTTAGGCGATGCGTTGCGCGACGGCACTCTGCGCGACATCCGCTGCACGTCCACCTCGGAGCAGACAGCGGAATTGGCGCGATCCGTCGCTATCGAGATCCTGCCGCTCGCCGAAGTCGCGCCCCTCGATCTCGCCATCGATGGCGCCGACGAGATCGATGCGCGACTGCGCCTCATCAAGGGTCGCGGCGGGGCGCTCCTGCGCGAAAAGATCGTCGAGCAGCAGGCTCGCCGCTTCATCGTGATCGCGGATGAGACGAAGATCGTCGAGAAACTCGGCGTCGGTCCGCTGCCGGTCGAGGTGACTCCGTTCGCGCGTGAGGTGCTCGAGCGGCGATTCAGCGAGCTGGGACTCGCACCGGTCCTGCGTCTGCGCGACGGAAAGCCGCGCATCACTGACGAACACCATCTCATCCTCGACATCACGGTGCCGCGCGACCAGGACATCGCCGACGTCGTGGCCCGCATCCGCGCGCATGCCGGAGTCGTCGAGACAGGATTCTTTCCGGATGAGGCGACCGAAGCGATGATCGCCACGGCGAATGGCGTGACGCGGATGAAACGGTAAGCCCTCTCCCTCCGGGAGAGAGTGGCGCGCAGCGCCGGGTGAGGGGCAGCCCCTCATCCGGCCTTCGGCCACCTTCTCCCGCGGGGAGAAGGACAATCAATGTCACTCCAGCTCCGCCTTCCTCACCGTCACATCGAACTTCCACTGATAGTCCTTCCAGTAAAACGAGACGTGAGATGCGAACTTCTTGTTCAGCGGCTTGTTCATTTTCGTCTCGAACAGCGCGTACAGCCATGTCGGATTCGTGTAGTGCCAAACGAGCTCCGCGTGACCGGTCGTCGGCTCCGTCGGATGTCGCTCGAAGTTGCGCAGTCCGTCGTAGACCTTGTCGCAGATCTGAGCGCGGTAAACCGCGCCGCGAAAACTCGGCGCCGTGCCCAGGATGTGAAATCCTTTCTCAGTGACTTTGGCGATGCGGGAGCTGATCACGCCATCCTGCCGGTCGGTCAGTGTGACCAGTCCGGCGCGCCGCAGATTCTCGAGCGTGCGCAGCGCCTTCTCGTCGTAATCGTCCTTGGGCGACGTCGGACTCCACCACACGCGCTGCGGCACATCGGCGTACACAGGCTCGCGCGTGAACTGATACGACCTGATGATCTCTTCGGCCTTCTTTTGCGTAAGCGGCTCCTTGCGCGCGCATGAGGGGAGCGCGAACAACGCGATCAGCGCCACGATCAATCCTTGACTCGCCATCATTCGCATGTTATCCCGCACGCGCCTTGCTCGAACGAAGTCTCGACGCTCTCGCCAAGCTTTGCCTTCGGCACAGCAAACAGATCGCCATCATCGCGGCCATCCTGGGAGTGGGAGCCATCGCCGCGGCATCGCGTCTCACGTTCGATCCCGATCTGCTGAATCTGATTCCGCAGAACAACAAGCAGGTGAACGACTTCAAACGCGTCCTGCGCGACATGGGCACGATCGACAACCACATCGTCGTCATGAACATGCCGCGCGGTCGCGATGTCCACGAATACGACTCGCTCGTCGAGGCGATCGCCGAGGGATACAAAAAGAGCCGGCTCATCGAGGATGTCAATTACCGGCTTCCGAATCCGCTCGACTTCGTCGAGATCATCCTGCCGCGCGCCTTTCTCTTTCTCTCGCCCGATCAGCTCGACGATGTGGCGCAGAAACTCTCGGACGCCGGCATCCGTGAGTCGGTCGAGCGCAACCGCACGCTCTTGCAGACGCCGCAGTCGTTCGCCCTGAAGCAACTGATTCAGTACGACCCGTTCAATCTCGTGCCGATCTTTCTGAAAAAGTTTGAGGCTGCGAGCGGCGGGTTCAACATCGACGCGTCCAGCGGCTATTACCTTTCGGCGGATCACGAGATACTGCTCATCCTGACGAAGCCGAAACGGCCGGCGCAGGATGTGCCGTTTGGAAAGGAGCTGTTGGCCGAGTCGGAGATCATCGAGGCGCGCGCGCTGAAAGATTTTCAGAAGAACGCGCAACCCGGCACGCCGCTGCCGGTCATCGAGCATACCGGCGGCTACACGATCGCCATCGGCGACGCCGATCTCATTCGACAGGACATCATCGCCAACGTCCTCGGAACGGTCGTCGGGGTGCTGGCGCTGTTTCTCTACGCGTTTCGACGTCCCGCCGCAATCTTCTACGCCGGAACACCGCTCTTCCTCGGCCTAGCGCTGACGTTCGGCCTGGCCGGAGTCGTTTACGGCCAACTCTCTTCCGCCAGCGCCGGGTTTGCCGCGCTGCTGGCCGGACTGGGAATCGATTTCATCACCGTCTTCTACGGACGCTATGTCGACGAGCGTAATCGCGGGGCGACGATGCCGCACGCGATGGTCGTCACGATCCGGCACACGTTGCCGGGGATTTTCGTCGCCGCCATCACGACCGCGGCAACGTTCTACGCATTTCTCGCAACCGACTTTCGGGGGATGACGCAGCTCGGATTTCTCACCGGAACCGGCATCATTCTTTTTCTGATCTGCGTCGCCTTCCTTCTGCCGGCACTCATCGTTCAGTCGGAGCGCAAAGAACGCAAGCGAGCGCCGAAGCTCTATCTGCATTCGTTCGGCGCGGGAAAGCTGATCGACATCTCGATCGCGAAACCGATGGCCACGATCGCGATCTGGGCGATCTTCGTCGTCGCCTGCAGCGTTCTGGCGCTTCGGCTCCGATTCAGCGACAACATCCAGGACCTGCGTGCCAAGGGGAACATCGGCGTCATCAATCAGGAGAAGGTGACTTCGAAGTTCGGTCAGTCGTTCGAGTTCATGATGTACGTGGTGCAGAGTCGATCGCTCGAAGATGTCCTGGAGCGTACACGCGCGGCATCGAAAGATCTCGACTCTCTCATCGCGAGCAAGACGATCGCGTCATATCAGTCGATCTCCACATTCGTCCCGCCGCACGATCAGCAGCTCGTGATGATTCAGGAGTTGAACCGGCACCGCGCCGATCTCTTTAATTTCGATCGGATCAACAAAACGTTTCGCGAAGCGATGGCCGCGAACGGGTTCCGGCCGACCGCCTACGACAGCTACATGGAGATGTTCAGGCAGACCTTGTCGCCGCAGCAGCCGATCACGGTCAGCAACATCGGCAACGAAGACATCCTCAAGCTGACGACGCGTTTCGTGAAGGAGATCAATGGCGATTGGATGTCCGTGATCTACGTTTACCCGGTCGGCGGTAAATGGCCGCGCGAAGTATCGCCCGCGCTGCTCGCTGTGCCGGAGCGTCATCCGGGCGATGTGTTGACGGGCGTCAATCTGGTCAGTGGAACGCTGCGACACATCGTGAAAGCGGATGCGACCCGCGCGACCATCATCGGCTTCGTCGCCGTTCTCGTCCTGATGTACGTCAGCTTCCGCACGGTGAAGATGACCGTGCTGAGCTTCGTGCCCTTCATCGCCGGCGGAGCGGGAATGCTCGGACTGATGGCTCTCTTCAATCTCGAGTTCAACTTCATGAACATCTTCGTCGGTCTGATGATCATCGGCGTCGCCACCGATTACGCGATCTACATGCTGCAGCGCTATCGGGAAGATCCGCCGAAGTTCGCGGATACGGCCCACGAGACCGGAAAAGCGATCATCATGGCGGCGCTGACTGCGATCGTCGGCTACGGATCGTTCGCCATCTCTCACTATCCGGGCCTTCGATCGATCGGCTATGCTTCGACCTTCGGGATCGGGTTGAGTGGACTCGCCGCGATCACACTGCTTCCGGCGATTCTGGTTCTGGGGAAGACGAACGATGAACACAATTCCGCAAGTGCTCAATGAGCGCGTCATCCGCGGCAGCGCGGTGACGAATGTGATGCTGGTGATCGCGGCGAGCGCGATCATCGCCATCGCCGCGCAGCTCGCCATCAACGTGCCGTTCTCGCCGGTGCCGCTGACGATGCAACCGGTCGCGGTCCTCCTCGTCGGCGTCGTCCTCGGATCGAAGCGTGGCGCCGCGGCGGCGATGCTCTACCTGCTCGAAGGCGCGAGCGGCGCGCCTGTGTTCGCGCAGATGCACGGCGGCGCGATCTGGCTGACCGGCTTCACCGCGGGCTATCTCTGGTCGTATCCGTTCGCCGCGTTCGTCGCCGGCTGGTTCTCGGAGCGCAACTGGGGCAGCACGATCGTGCGTGCCGTGGCCGGCATGCTCATCGCGCTGGCCGTGATCTACGCGGGCGGGTGGGCGTGGCTGGCTCTGCTCACGAATGCGCGCAACGCGTTCGTCGCCGGCGTTGCGCCGTTCGTGATTGCAGACGTTGTCAAAATCGCGATTGCGGCGGCGCTGCTGCCGTCCGCGCAACGTCTCGTAGCGCATTAGCTGACGATTTCATTCAGCCCTTCCACGACACTGGTAAGCTCTTCCGCCGAGATGCGCCCGAGTTTTTTTCCTAAACGTTCGACCGACAGTGTGCGGATCTGACTGATCTTTACCCATGACCGCTTCGGAAGTCTGGTACTCATAATCTCGAGCGACAGCGGATAGCCGGCTCTAGGTTGTTGACTCGTGACCGCCACCGCGATCACGGTGCCGGAGCGTTCGTTGAATACGTCGCGACTGAGAATAACGACGGGACGCAATCCGGCTTGCTCACTTCCGACTGTCGGATTCAATTCCGCCCAATAGATGTCGCCTCTCAGTATTCGGGCCACTCGTTTTCTCCAGAGTACCCTTCCTCTGCGAGCGCCTGTTCCTCCGACTTATCGAGCTTCGCGCACTCCGCGGCCAAACGGGAACGCTGGAGTCGGGCGAGCCTTTCTTCGACCGCAGCCTCAATTGCCTGGCTGCGGTTCGGATAAACACCTTCCTTCACCAGTCGGTCGATTTCAGCTAGTGCATCCTTATCGAGCGTGATGGCGATCTTCGCGCGGGCCATAGCGGGTATGATTATATGTCATACCTGAAGTGTAGCGGCGCGCTTCAGCGCGCCGGCGGGCTGAAGCCCGCCGCTACACCTACCCCGTCTGCGCCACCGGCACCGGATGCTCGGTCACCGGCTCCGGAGCCGGCAGCGGCTTCGACTCTCGTCCAGCGCGCTCGGTCGTCTTCTGTTCCGCGGCGCTCGAGTCGAGCAGCGCGATCTTCAGCACATCCTCGATGTGCTCGACGAAGTAGAACGTCATGTCCCGCTTGATCGGCTCGGGCACGTCGACGAGATCGCGCTCGTTCAGCTTCGGCAGGATCACCGTGTTGATCTTGGCCGCGCGCGCGGCCAGCACCTTCTCCTTCACGCCGCCGATCGGCAGCACTTCGCCGCGCAGCGTCACCTCGCCGGTCATCGCCACGTTGCGACGAACGGGCCGTCCGGTGAGAACGGAGATGATCGCGCACGTGATCGTGATGCCTGCCGACGGTCCGTCCTTCGGGATCGCGCCCGCCGGAACGTGAATGTGGATGTCGTGCGTCTCGAAGTAATCAGCCGGGATGCCCTGCTCATCGGCGTGTGCGCGCGCGTAGGTCAGCGCGGCCTGCGCCGACTCCTTCATGACATCGCCGAGCTGGCCGGTGAGTGATAGTTTTCCTTTGCCGCGCACTGCGGTCGCTTCGATGAAGAGGATGTCGCCGCCAACCGCCGTCCACGCCAATCCCGTCGCCACTCCGACCTGATCGCGTTCCAGCAACTCCTCGGCGAAGTGCTTCATCGGCCCGAGGTATTTCTCGACGTTCGCGTCGGTGATGCGATAGCTCTTCTCGTCTTTTCCCTCGGCCACCCTGACGGCGATCTTGCGACAGATCGTTCCGATCTCTCGCTCCATGTTCCTCAGGCCCGCTTCCTTCGTGTAGCCGGTGATCACCTTCATGATCCCCGAGTCGGTCCAGACGACGTCCGTCTCCTTGATCCCGTTCTCCTCCATCTGC
>DASYUK010000138.1:0-14078 GCA_036001325.1 Thermoanaerobaculia bacterium | reverse complement strand
AGGTCGTCGGTCGTAGGTCGTAGGTGTCGGGGGCCTCAGCGCGCAAAGGCCCCCGGTACCTATGACCTACGACCTACGACCAGCTACGACCTGATGAGATTGAACGCACGACCGATCATCGATGGATCGACGGAGCGATCGAGATACTCCCAGACCGCGAGCGCGTCGGGATGATCGGCGATCTGCGGAGCGGCGTCGCGCGTCTTCGGATCGCTGATGATGAGCCGCGCGCGGCGATACCAATGCATCGCCTCTTCCGGATTGAGGCGCAGCTCTTCGCGAACTCCCTGGATGAGCAGGTATTGCTCGGCCGGAACGCCCGACGCTTCGATCGACTTGTACGACGGCGCGAACTGCCGCGCGCGCGCACGGATGATCTTCAGCTTGAGCACGAGCGATTGCGTGTCGAGCGTGGCCCCGCCCGACTCCGCCAGCAGACCGATCGCCAGGCGCATCAGCTCAGGCTTGTCGGTGACGTGGAGTCCTACGCGATACGATTTCACGTCGCCTCCGCTGATCGATTTCAGAATCGACCAACTGACCTGTCCCGTCACGATGACCGCGAGGTCCGATTCAGGCACCTTGAACGCGAGCGGCTTCGACGCTCCGAGCTGCGGCTGCTCGAGCATCTCGATGCGTGCACCGCGTGCGGAGATGTTCTCGATCTGTGCTTTCACACCGCCGAACGTCGCCTCCAGCGAAGGCATGACGAAGAAGCGGTCGGCGGAGCGGAGCTCCTCGATGCGATTCGAACGCTTCGACGTCTGCAGTTGCAGAATGAGTGAGCTGATCACTTCCGGCGACCCGTAAGTGCGCACGCCGGAGACAAACGTGCCCGGCGCGCCGCTGTCCGCTTGCGACCAAACCACGACCGCTTCGAGTGCGAGCGGCGTCTGCCGTCCCTCCATCGGGAGCTTCAGCACGCCTTTCTTCCCGGTCTCCAGCGGCTTCTCGTGCTTGAAGCGGGCGCCGCGCGCGGAGATGTCACAGACGGCCACCGGCGCCGACGAGAAGTTCGCCGTTAGAGGAGGTGCGAGCAGAAAGCGCTCCACCGTGCGCAAATTCCGAGCTGCGGCCTGCATTGCGTGATGACGCGGTATGACTCAGCTTAACTGACTGGACGGCCTGTAATCTAGGTTCCCCTCAGAGCGCTCGGATGTGATGCGCCTCACGGGGGATAATCAAAAACGTGACGAAAGAGTTCGATTACGTCACTTTTGACTGCTACGGGACGCTGATCGACTGGGAGACAGGCATCCGGGAGGCGTTCGTGCGGGCGGCGGCAGACGACGGAGTGCGCCTCGATCCAGCATTGATCACTCCCGCTTATTCGGACGTCGAGCGCGTTGTCGAGCGCGAGCGCTATCGCCGCTATCGCGATGTCCTCGCCGAGACCGCCCTCCGCGTGGCGCACGCCCTCGGCTGGCGCGTGCCGTATGCCGGCTTTCTGGCGGAGTCGCTTCCGTTGTGGCGACCATTCGCGGATACGAATCCGGCGCTGGAGCGACTGCGCGGCGCGGGAATCCGCCTTGGCATTCTCTCGAATGTCGATGACGATCTGCTGGCCATGACGCGACGGCACTTCACCGTCGATTTCGATCTCATCATCACTGCCGAGCAGGTCGGTTCCTACAAACCGGCGCCGATGCATTTCCTGACCGCGCGCGAGCGCATTGGCGGCGCGCACTGGTTGCACGCCGCGCAAAGCAACTTTCACGACATCGTGCCGGCAAACGCGCTCGGCATCCCGAACGCGTGGATCAACCGCAAGTCGGGACGCCCGCTCGCGGGAGGCGATCCGACCGTCGAGTTCGCGGATTTGACGGGATTGGCGAACGCGTTGACGTAACTCAGTGTGGCGCCGCCGATCTCGGCGGCGAAGCGCCGGCAGGATTGCCGGCGCCACACTACACCCGCTCCACGATCATCGCCGTCGCTTCGCCGCCGCCGATGCAGATCGCGGCGAGTCCGCGCTTGAGACCGCGATCCTCCAACGCGTGGATGAGCGTGACCACGAGTCGCGCACCGCTGGCACCAATCGGATGACCGAGAGCGACTGCGCCGCCGTGCACGTTCAACTTCTCATGCGGGATGCCGGTGTCCTTCATCGCCGCCAGGGCCACGACGGCGAACGCTTCGTTGACTTCAAACAGATCGATGTCATCGATCTTCATCTTTGCGCGCCTGAGCACGAGCTCGATCGCTTTACCAGGCGCGGTCGTGAACCACTCCGGCTCCTGCGCGTGAGACGAGTGCGCGACGATGCGCGCGATCGGAGTGAGCTTGTTTTTCGCTGCGTAATCATCAGAAGAGATGACAAGCGCCGCGGCGCCGTCGTTGATCTTCGATGAGTTGGCTGCCGTCACCGTTCCGCCGTCCCTCTGAAACGCGGGCTTGAGCGCCCCTATCTTCTCCAGCGGCGCGGCGAATGGCTCTTCATCGTCGATGATCGCGGAGGTTCCTTTCTTCCCCTGCACTTCAACGACGGCGATCTCCTTCTTGAACTTTCCCGCTTTGATCGCATCCTGCGCGCGGCGATACGACTCCTTCGCATACTCGTCCTGCTCTTCGCGCGAGAACGTGTATTTCGATGCGCACATCTCCGCGCAATTGCCCATGTGCTTGTCGTTGTACGGATCCCATAGTCCATCGCGGATCATGACGTCGATCATCTCGCCGTTGCCCATGCGATAGCCGGCGCGCGCCTGTGTGAGCGCATACGGCGCGTTCGACATCGACTCCATGCCGCCGGCGACGGCGATCTCGTAATCACCGCATCGGATGTCGTTCGCCGCGTACATCACGGCCCGCATCCCCGACCCGCAAACTTTGTTCACCGTGATCGCGCCGGCGCCCGCCGGAATGCCCGCTCCGATACCTGCCTGCCGCGCCGGTGCCTGACCGATGGCCGCCTGCAGCACGTTCCCCATGATGACCTGCTGGATGTGCTCCGGTTGCAAGCGTGAGTTCTCCAGCGCGCATTTGATGGCGATCGAGCCGAGCCTGGGCGCGGAAAGTGAAGAGAGTGTTCCGAGGAATGAACCGATCGGGGTGCGCGCACCACCGAGGATGACGATGTCTTTCATGGAAATGAGTCTCCGCTGTTAAGATCCCAAGCCTGCGAATGAGACATCCCTGCAATATGGATGTCAACCGCCACAGGAGCACCGCCGAATGTCCATCTCCAGCATCACCGATCGCCGGATCCACGTGCAGCCGGCGGAGGTCCACGCCGTACTCGCGCGGCACATGCTCGCCGACGGGTACGAGATCGTCATGGACCTGCAGAAGTCGCGCGGTTCATGGGTGTTCGACGCCCGGCGCGGCCGCAACGTCCTCGATTTCTTTACGAACTTTGCCTCGATTCCGATCGGGTATAACCACCCTCGTCTCGATCATCCGGAGTTCCGCGAGAAACTGGCCACCGTTGCGCTGAACAAGCCGGCCAACTCCGATATTTACACGACTTACTTCGCCGAATTCGTCGAGACGTTCTCGCGCCTCGCCATTCCGCCGACGCACAGCAAGCACATGTTCTTCGTCGAAGGCGGTTCCCTCGGCATCGAGAACGCGCTCAAGTCGGCGTTCGATTGGAAAGTCCGCAAGAACTTCCGCAAAGGCTACAAAGAAGAAAAAGGGACGCAGATCATGCATCTGCGCGAATGCTTCCACGGGCGCACGGGCTACACGCTGTCGCTGACGAATACGGCCGATCCGCGGAAGACGCAGTACTTCCCTAAGTTCGACTGGCCGCGCATCGACAATCCGAAGATCGATTTCCCGGCGACGAAAGAATCACTGGCCGATGCGGCGCGGCGCGAGGCCACGGCGCTCGAGCAGGCGAAGAGGTTCCTCGTCGAGCGGAGGGACGACATCGCCGCGTTCATCATGGAACCGATCCAGGGAGAAGGGGGCGACAATCACTTCCGTCCCGAATTCTTCCGCGCGATTCGTCAACTCTGCGACGAGAACGAGATGCTGCTGATCTTCGACGAAGTGCAGTCAGGCGTCGGCATCACCGGAAAGATGTGGTCGTGGCAGCACTTCGGGATCGAGCCCGACATGTTCTGCTTCGGCAAGAAGACGCAGGTGTGCGGCTTCGTGTCGAACGATCGGATCTTCGACATCCCTGATAACGTCTTCACGGTCGGGTCTCGCATCAACTCCACGTGGGGCGGCAATCTCACTGACATGGTGCGATCGCAGCGCTATTTCGAAGTGATCGAGGAGGAGAAGCTCGTGGAGAACGCGGCGAAAGTCGGCGCGTACTTCGTCGGTGAGCTCGAGCGATTCCAGGACGAGTTCCCGAAGCTCGTGTCCAACGTCCGTGGCCGCGGATTGATGGCCGCGTTCGATCTGCCGAGCACCGAGCTTCGCGATAGGGCGCTGAAGGCATTCATGGCCAACGATGTCATGGTGCTCGCATCGGGCCATCGTTCGGCGCGGTTCCGTCCGGCGCTGAACCTGTCGATGGACGAAGCGGCCGAGGGGATCAAGCGGATGGAGCGGGGGCTGAAAGAGCTGGTGTAGCGGCGGGCTTCAGCCCGCCGTCGGCGCGCTGAAGCGCGCCGCTACACCGGACGCTTCTTCCCAGTTCGCGTGGGGCTTTTTGTTCAGCACCAGCCACTGCCACACGAGCTCACCGTACGAGTGCGCGGCGATGCGGCGCCTCTCGTAAAACGGCATCAACAATTTCTGCAGGCGTGGCAGGTTGTAGAACGGAACGCTCGGGAAGTAATGATGCTCGAGGTGATAGTTCGAGTAGAGGTACGCGAAGTCCCAGAACCACGAGCCCTTCATCAGTGTCGACCACTTTGCCGGATCGGCGGGATCGATGTCGTAATGCTGGCCGAGGCGATTGAGCGCGAACGCGATCGGGAAGACGAAGAAGACCGGCACGATGTAGAGCTTGAATGCGATGAACCAGCCGCCGATCACTGCGATCAGCGCAAGCACGCCGAGCTGAAATGCGATCGTGGCCCAACGCTCGCGGGCGATGCGCTTCTGCAGTTCGGGCTCGTATGACGCGTTTTCTTTCGCCGCGGCGCGGAAGTAGATCGGGAAAAGCGCCGGCGTGAAATAGAGCGCCTTCAGCCACCGCGCGTTGCGTTTCGGCGAGAGGTAGTGTCGCTTCGGATCTTCCTCATCCGATCCGAGACTGGCGTGATGATCGAGATGCCAGCGCGTGAACTGCGAGGCGGAGATGCCGCTCGGAATCGCGTAAGCCAGTCCGAGGATTCGGTAGAGACGATCTCCGGACTCACGCACGACGGCGCGGTGCACAACTTCATGCAGCAAGACCGTGCAATTGAAAATCGCGAAGCCGGCGACGACGGCGAACGGCAACCAGAAATACCAGCGATCGAGAACCACGACCGCGGTGCCGCTCGCGATCAGAGCGGCGAAATTCGCGGCGGCAATGGCCGCGTGCAGCAGCGGCCTCTTCTGATGCAGATGGCGCAGCTCATCCGCTGGAATCTCCTGGGCGAGGTCCCGTTTGAGCTGCTGCGCGTGTTCTGCGTAGTAGTTCACCGACTATGTCTAAGCGAATCTACACGATCGGGCATTCCACCCGCGAGCTTCACGAGCTGATCGCTCTGCTCAAAGAGAACGGTGTGACGCGGCTGGCCGACATCCGCCGCTTTCCCGGTTCTCGGCGGTATCCCCACTTCTCGCGCGAGTCGCTGGCGAACTCGCTGCCGGAGAATGGGATCGCCTACGAGCGCTTCGAAGACCTCGGCGGCCGCCGCAATCCCCTGCCCGAGTCGCGCAATACGGCGTTGCGGAACGGTCAGTTCCGCGGTTACGCCGACTACATGGCGACCGAGGAGTTTCGCGCCGCCGTTGATCGTCTCCTCGACTCCGATCGGACGACAGCGTACATGTGCGCTGAAGCCGTGCCGTGGCGCTGTCATCGCAATCTGCTCTCCGACGAGCTCGTCCGGCGCGGCCTCGAAGTCGTTCACATCCTCGGGCCGCATTCGCGAAAGATGCACGAGTTGAGCGGGATTGCTGTCATTCGCGGTGATCGCGTGGAGTATCCCGATCATCAACGCCTTCTCCCGGCGGGAGAAGGTGCCCGAAGGGCGGATGAGGGGCGCCCCTCACCCGGCGCTGCGCGCCACCCTCTCCCGGAGGGAGAGGGCACTAAGGACGAATGACCCCATATTTCTTCAGGATCTCCATCGTGCGATCCAACGGCAGCGGCTCGACGTCCTTCACTTTCGTGGCCATGAAAAGCGAGTTGTAGATCGCCTCCTCGGTCGCTTCGATCGTCGCCAGAAAGAGCGGCGACATCGAGTCGTTCGGAACGAGCGTCGTGCGCTCACGTGCGGTGCTGAACGCGATCGCGTAGTCGCCGCTGCCGTTGGTTCCGGCGGCACCGGTTCGCGCGAGGCCCATGATCGCTCGCGCTCCCATCCGCTTCAGATTGCGCGCGTCGACCGGCGCATCCGTCGCCACGATGATCATGATCGAGCCGAGATCCTGCTTGAGGTAGTACTTCCCGAGCTCTTTGCCCACAGGAGCGCCGGCGATGGTCAGGATCCCGCCGAAGTTCGTCTGCACGAGAACGCCGACGGTGTATCCGCCGAGCTTCGGAGGAAGCTTGCGCGAGGATGTACCGATTCCGCCTTTAAAATCGAAGGCGATCGTACCGGTGCCGGCACCGACGCTCCCCTCCTCCACCGCGCCGTCGCGCGCATTGCGAATTGCGGCGAGCACATCGTCGCGCGTGATCGCTCGCGCGCGGATGTCATTCAAGCGTCCGTCGTTCGTCTCGCCGACGATCGGATTGATCGATCGCACATCTTCATTGCCGGGCAGCGCGAGCATGTAGTCGATGAGCGCGTCGGCGACGCGCGGCACCGCGAGCGTGTTCGTCAACAAGATCGGCGTCTCGATTTCGCCGAGCTCCTCCACCTGCGTCGATCCCATCAACTTCCCGAACGCATTTCCGATGAACACCGCTGCCGGAACCTTCTCGCGAAAGAGATTCCCACCGTGAGGAAGGATAGCCGTCACGCCGGTGCGCACGTTTTCGCCGCGAACGATCGTCGTGTGTCCGACCTTCACGCCGGCAACATCGGTGATCGCGTTCAGCGGCCCGGTTGGAAGGATCCCGACGATGACGCCGAGGTCGCGGGCGCGCGCGCGAGCGGGTTGGGCCGCCGCCGAAAGCGGCAGGAGTATCGCGGAAACGACAATGATTCGTATCATCACGCTCCCATGCTCGTTCTGCATGACCCGCTGAAGCAAACCGATCTGCCGCGCGGCTGCGTCGCCACCATCGGCAACTTCGACGGAATGCACATCGGTCACCAGATGATCATCCGCGGCATCGTCGAGCGCGCGCGCGAACTGAAGCGCCCCTCCACCGTCATCACCTTTCATCCCCATCCTCTCTCGATCATCGCGCCCGACCGCGTGCCGAAGCAGATTCTGACACTCTCCCAGAAAGAAGAGCTGCTCCGCGACTTCGGCGTCGAGGCGCTGCTGATCGTTCCATTTACGCACGAGTTCTCGCGATGGACCGCCGATCGCTTCATCTCCGAGTTCCTCGTCCGTACATTGCAGGTCACCGAGGTGCGGATCGGCCGCGATTTCTGCTTCGGGGCGGGACGGGAGGGGAATCTGACGATGCTGCAGGCTGCCGGTGAGCGATACGGCTTCGCCGTCGAGGGCGTGAGCGAAGTCCGCATCCGCGGCATCCGCGTGTCGAGCTCGCTCGTGCGCGATGCCATCCTCAAAGGGGCGATGCAGGTCGTGGCGCTCGCGCTCGGCCGCACCTACTTCATCGACGGTCGTGTCGCCACGGGGCGCCGGCTCGGACGCAAGATCGGTTTTCCCACCGTGAACGTCGATCCGGCGAACGAGCTCTTTCCCGGATCCGGCGTGTACGTCACGACGTCGCGTTTCGAGAGTTTCAATCGCTGCTTCGAAAGTGTGACCAACATCGGCGTTCGGCCGACGCTGTACGAGAATTACGCGACGACCATCGAGAGTCACATCCTCGATTTCGATTCCAACGTATACGGCGATACAGTTCGCGTCTACTTCCACCGCCTGCTGCGGCGCGAAAAGCAGTTCCGCTCGGCACTCGAGCTGACCAATCAGATCCGCATGGATATCGAACGCTCACGCGGCTATTTCCTCAGGCATCCCCTTCGCCATGTCTGATCCCGTACTCGCACTGCTGCTGGTCATCTCGCTCTTCATCGCGATCGCAGTCGTCCGGTTCTTCAAGACTCTCGACGGCGATTTCTGGCACGCCGCGGCGACGCCGATATTCGCCGGGATCGCCGCGGGCGTGCTGATTCGCCTGCTCGATCTCGGTGCTTCGCTGCGGCCGGTCGTCATCGGCATCGTCGTGACGATCGCCGCGCTGTACTCCCGACTGACCGGCGAAGAGAGCGAGCCCGCCGACGGCATGCTCCTCGGCGCCGCCAGCGGCGCGGCCGCTTCGCTCCCGCTCGTCATCAACACCGATTGGGAGCTGCAGGCGTTCGCGACGTGCGTCATCGCCGGCGCTGTAGCCGGCTACGGAATCGTGTTCGCGGCGTTTCATGTCGCCGATAAACTGCGCCAATTGTTTCTCGACATCGTCACAGCGGCGATCGCGGCCGGCGCCGCGCACATTCCGCTGGCACTGTCGCGCGCGGGCATCGATGAACGCCGAACTGCCATCGCAGTCGCGGCGCTCGTGCCACTGCTCGGCGTGGTCACGGTGTTCAAGCAGTGGCCCGATATCCGCGCCGAGCTACGGCATGAAGCGTCGCTCGGCTTCATCGACGACGCCGATGTCCGACCCACCGCCCACCCTTTCCTGCGCCTCGGACGCGGCGGATGGAACGATTCGAGCGCACATCGCGAATTCGTGCGCCTCGCCAATCGCATCGCGCTGCGCAAACGGCAGCAGCGCAATCGATCCGACGAGATGGCGCGCCTCTATCAGCTCGAGATCATCAAGCTCCGCATGCAGCTTCAGGAGATGGCCCGCATCGATCACGCTACCGCGGAAACACGATCTCCTTCGGCAGCGCCCACGCCGTGACGGTTCCCGAGAGATCGCTCATGTACACCGCGCCGTTCACGACGATCGGACTCTGCCAGTGGATATCGCCGATCCGCGTGTCGGCCCACAACTCGTCTCCGGTACGCGCATCGAGAGCGCAGATGCGGCCATTCTTCGCACAGAACAAGACGCCGTTCGCAACCACGGGTGACGAGTTGCTCGCACTGGTACTGGTCCACTGCGGAACGAGCTGCGGAGCTCCATCGACATCGACGAGCTGCAGCGCACCGATGCCGTGACCGTTCGCGAAGTACACCCATGTGTGACTCTCGTCATCGGTCCACACTGACGGCGCCGAGAAGTTCCCACCACCCTGCGGCAATCGAATGCGCTGCAGCTCCCCACCCACCCAACCCGGCGCGCCATGTCCGGAGAGATCGGCCAGATTCACGAGGCGGATCACACCATCTTTGCCGGCGTGTACGCCGAGGGTCGGTTCCGCCTCGCCTGGCCGCCGAAGAAGAGCGAGACCGCTCGATCCGAGGTCGAGGTCGTGCTTGTCGAGGATGTCGAATTCTTCGGGCGTGTAGCTATCGAGCGGCCGGCCACGGCGCACGCGGAGATCGGGCGGAAGCTTCAGAATCGAATCGCCCCAATCTCGACCGGAATCGTATGGGCCGTTGCTCGTGACGATGTACACGCTGTTGTCGGTCGGGTTGTAGATCACGCCCGGCCGTCCCCACACGCCGGCCTGGCGCGAGGCGCAATCGCCGTAACCGAGAACCCAGTTGCGAGTCGAGCAGAGAACGTTGAAAGTCGTCGACGTGGCGTTGTCGAGACGAATCGCGACAACATGACCCTGGTAATCGCCTTCGTCGCCAGGATCGGGATAACCCGCGACTGCAGCGTAGAGATAGGAAATGCCGCTCGCGGTCGTCGCGATGCTCAACGCGGATGAACCCTTTTCGACGTCAGGTTTGCGAGTAATGACCACCGGCCATCCGTCTCCACTCACTTCTTGGCCGGTGAAGATCTTGTACTTGTGCACGCGGCCGTCGAGCGCATAGGAGTAGACGTAGTTGCGCGACGGATCGAGCGCCGGCGAGCTCGTGGTCCAGCGTGGACCGGCCGGCGGCTTCGTTTGCCAGAGCACCCGACCATCCGCGGACATCGCGATCAGCGCGCCATTTGTCGTCGTGAAAAAGAGCATGTGCTTCTGGCGGCGTGTGCTGCTGTCTGTGGCCCAGTAAACGGCGGGGCCATCGCTCACAGCGGGCAGTTTCGCCTGAAAGAGAAGCTTCAATTTGGCAACGTTGTCGGACGAGATGCCCTCTTCTTCGCTATTCGAGCCGCTGTGTTGCTGATCGAAGTTGAACTGCGGCCAATCGTGCGGCGCCGCCGGAAAGTCGATCGTCCTGACGCGCGGCCGAAATGTTGGAGCGGCAACAAGCAGCGCAAGCAGGAGGGCGAA
This sequence comes from Thermoanaerobaculia bacterium, assembly GCA_036001325.1. Taxonomy (GTDB): domain Bacteria; phylum Acidobacteriota; class Thermoanaerobaculia; order Gp7-AA8; family Gp7-AA8; genus DASVHS01. The sequence goes on along the minus strand of DASYUK010000138.1, from coordinate 3,594 downwards.
ACAGCGCGTCCGGAACGTCATGACATCCACCCTTACGTTACGGATTCGACGCGCGAAGCGCCCATTCGTTGTCGTCGGCCTCGGATACAATCTCGCGCAGTGACACGCTCGCCATCGCGCCTGCTCTGCGCGTTGATTCCCCTTCTCCTCGCCCTTCCACTCGTCGCCCAGAAACCGAGCACGCGCTTCAAGATCGCTCCCGGCCCCAAGCCGGGCGGCGGCAATGTGAGGATCACGGTCGGCGGAACGAACAACGTCGTCGAAGCGGAGAAAGAGGAGTACTCGATCCTGCAAGGCGACGTGCACATCGAGTATCAGGACATCAAGCTTCGCGCGGACAAGGTCACCTACAACTACAAGACGAAGGACGTCGACGCCGAAGGGAACGTCATCATCGATCAGGGGCCGACGCGGGTCACCGCCAATCGCGCCATCTACAACCTTGATTCGAAGACCGGCACATTCTTCAAAGCCACCGGCTCGATGGAACCGGCCATGTATTTCTCGGGCGATCAGATCGAGAAGGTCGATGAAGACACGTATGTGATGACGCACGGCGTCTTCACGTCGTGCGAGCTCGATCGCCCGGCCTGGTCGATTCACGTTCGCCGCGCGCGCGTGACCGTCGATGACTATGCGCACATGCGGGATGTGTCGTTCCACACGCGCCTGGCGCCGATCTTCTGGACGCCTCGCCTGATCTGGCCGACGAAAAGCGATCGCAGTCAGGGCTTCCTGATCCCGCGCGCCGTTCTATCGGGCGAGTTCCCCCGTCTGGAGACCGCATACTTCATCCCGTTCGGCGACTCGGTGGACGCTACGGTCAGCGCGGACCTCGCCACGACCGGCTATTTCGGCGGCGGCGTACAAATCCGATACGTGCCGTCAGAGAACGTGAAGATCGGCGATTTTGCCGCGTATGTGATCCGCGATCCGCATCCCGAGCGCATCCTCAGCACGCCGAACGCGATCGGGCCGACGTATCACTGGCGCTATCGCTATCGGCACGCGCAGGATAATCTGCCCGGCGGCTTCCGCGGAGTCGTCGATATCGAGGACTTCTCCAATCTCGATTTCTTCCGCAGCTACGAACGCGATCCTCGCCTGCACACGCTGTCCAACGTCTACTCCTCGGCGTATCTGACGAAGAACCTCGCTCGGTACTCGCTCAATATCCTGTCCGATCGCCGCGAAATCCTTCTGTCCAGTCGCGAGCAGCGCTTCGAACAGTTGCCGTCGCTGCAGCTCCGGATGTTTCCGCAGCGCGTGCTCGGAACTCCGCTGTATTTTTCGCTCGAGTCGTCGGCGTCGCATCTGCTGATGAATGCGTCCGATCGTCAGCTCGACGGCTCTCTGAAGCGGACGTCCTCGACGAACTACTTCCGCGCCGATCTCTTCCCGACGCTCTCACTACAGCTCCGGACGCCAGCGTGGTTTTCGCTCCGGCCGCAGATCTCCTTGCGCGACACCTACTACTCAGCGAGTGTGCAGCCCGGCGACAATCCCGCCGCTCCGCTGAACCCGCTCGACGAATCGGTCAATCGCCACTACGCGCAGGGGCAGGTGGAGCTCGTCGGCCCGTCGGTATCGCGCATCTTCAACCGTAGCCTCGGCGGCTTTTCAAGGTTCAAGCACGTCATCGAGCCGCGCTTTCGTTACATCTACACGAGTGACGTCAAGAATCAGGACCGTGTGATGAGGTTCGATACGGTCGACTCGCCGTTCCTGCCGATTGTGCGCGACTCCGTCGAGTATTCACTCACGCAGCGTCTCATCGGAAAAGAGCAGCCGGCTAAGGACTCGACGACGGCCGGCTCGGCCCGCGAGGTGTTGTCGTTTTCATTGCGGCAGACTGTGTCGTTGTCGAAGCCATTCACCAGCGCGACCACCGGCTCCGCTTCGGTCAACAACAAGTTCACGCCGCTGATCGCGACTCTCCGCGTGAATCCGTACCAGTCGATCACCGTCGACGCGAACGCGAACTTCGGCAATGTCTCGCATCAGATCGATCAGACCAGTCTTTCGGCAAACCTCGTGGGCACGGGAAAACACGCCGACAAGTATCTCGGCATGACCTGGTTCGCGACATTCAAGGATCCGCGGACCAACAGCGGCGACTCCAGTCAGTTCCGGATCAACACGGGATCGTGGATCATGCGCGAGCATCTCCACGCCGATGTGCAGCTCAATTACGACGCCAAGCAGGGCAAATTTCTCGAGCAGCGTTACATACTCGGATGGACGGGCTCGTGCTACGGCATCACGCTGGCGCCGCGGCGCTTTCAGATCTATACCTCGAGAGGCATCACCAACGACTGGAGCTTCGATTTCGGTTTCAGCCTGAAGAACGTCGGCAGCGTCGGGAACGTGCGCTGACGTGCCGAACGTCTACACATTCAAGGATTTCGAAGGCAGCAGCCATCGCATCCTGATCCAGTTGATCCGGCGCTACGCGAGACGCGGCGGCATGCTGCTCGATCTCGGCGCGGCCGGAGGCGAACTGGGCGCTGCGGTTCGCGATCACTTCCGCAGAACAGTCGGCTTCGAATATGACGTCGATTGCCTCTCCGATCTGCGCGGCCGCTTCGGTCAGGTTCTCATCACCGACCTCGAACGGGTCAAGCGCCTTCCCCGCGCTGATGCAATCGTGCTCGCCGATGTTCTGGAACATCTTCGCGACGCTCCGGCGATTCTTCGCCTCGTCCGCGGAACGCTCCCGAATGACGGTCATCTTTTCGTCTCTGTTCCCAACATCGCGAACATCACCGTGCGCCTCGGCCTGCTGTTCGGCGTGTTCGAATATCGCGAGCGCGGCATTCTCGACAACACGCATCTCCGGTTCTACACGCTGCGCACGATCCGGCGCGAGATCGAGAATGCCGGCTTCCGCATCGTCGCCATCAGCGGATCGTCGGTTCCGCTGCGACTCATCATCGGCCGCTTCACTCCGGAACCGCTCTTGAGACTCGGCGAATGGATGCTGACGCTGCTCACGCGAATGTGGAAGTCGCTCTTCGCGTATCAGATCATCATCGTCGCCGAACCCTTCTCCCAACGGGAGAAGGTGCCGCGAAGCGGCGGATGAGGGGCGCCCCTCACTCGGCGCTCCGCGCCACCCTCTCCCGGAGGGAGAGGGCCATGATGAGGATCGCCGCCAGAATCGCCGTCGGCCACCACGCCCGCCCGATGCGACGCGTGAAGACAACCTCATGGCGACCGGCGGGAACGTTCACTCCTGCGAACAGCGTGTTGATCTCGATCGGACGAACTCGCCGGCTGTCGATCGTGATGCGCAGCTCAGGAGTGAGCTTTTCTGACGATGCCAGAAACATCGGCGCCGAAGCTTCTGTGCGAATGACCTGGCGCGCTGGCGCGTAGCGCACGAGTTGCACGCGCGCGTCGGGCGCGATCGATGCCAGCGGGAAGATCGGATCGTCGGTGATCACCGCCTCATCGGCGAAATCGATCTCTTTCGCCGCCAGAAACTCATCCGCGTTCAACTTTCGCAGACGTTTGACAGCGTGGAAGCGTGGCACCTCGGCGAGATTGCGGAAGATGCGACCCTCGGGAAGCTCGCGATCGAAGATCAGCGGA
>DASYUK010000137.1:0-2353 GCA_036001325.1 Thermoanaerobaculia bacterium | reverse complement strand
GAACTTCACGCTGCCGAAGTTCCGGTTGAGATAATGATTGAGCGAGCCAGTCACGTGAAGGATGATGTTACCGATCGAGTTTGTTGACTCGTTCGGCCGCGACCAGATCTCCTCATCGGACAACTGATCGAGACAGGCGCGAATCTGAGCAGGGAAGACCTTCGTGATGCGAATCTTGAGTGCGTCGAGAGCGATAGCGCCGATTTCCAGGTCCATGAGGCGGATATATTAGAATCGATTGGCCTTCCTATTGCTGAGCGAGAACTCATGAGCGAAGTCCCGATCAGGAACACCGTCCCGCAGCCCGCAGCGCGTCCGGCCCGTCGCGCCGGTCGCCCCTCGAAATCTCTTCCGGTCGAGCCGAAGTCGGTCGTCTGGAACCCATCACCGGACGAGATGCGCCAAGTCGCCGAGCAGATGCCGAATGCACGTTTGACGGAGTTCGGGAACCTCAACGTGGCGACGCGCGTCGTCTCGCGATCGAAACTCTCGACCTTCATCGCCACTGATCATCCTGAGGAGCACTCCGATCAGACCATCAGCCGTGAGGAGTATGAGCGCGTCGCGAAGCTCCAGAACGAATTCATCAAGACGCGCGACATGCTCGTGATCGAGGGCTTCATCGGCAATGATCCCGATTTCCGCGTTCCAGCGCGGCTGATCATGGAGAAGGCGAACGCTAACATCGCCGCGATGCAGCACATCCTCTACTACCCGGCCACTGACGAAGAGCTGTCGGCGTTCGAGCCGAAGCTGACCGTCATCTACACCCCGAATCTGAGAGCGGAGGGCTATCCGGAGGATCGGCTCATCGCGGTCGATCTCGAGAACTACGTCACGCGCGTGCTCAACTCCGACTATTTCGGCGAGTCGAAGAAGGGCGGCCTGCGCATGTGGAACAAGATCGTCTACGAGCGCGGCGGGCTGGCCCTCCACGCCGGCTGCAAGGTGATCCCGGTCGGCGGCGACAATCGTGTTGCGCTCATCGTCGGTCTCTCCGGTACGGGGAAGACGACCACGACGTTCACCAAGCAGAACAACTCCTCACCGGTGCAGGACGACTTCTGCGCGCTGATGCCGGGCGGAAAGATCTATGCGACCGAGAACGGCTGTTTCGCGAAGACGTTCGGTTTGAATCCGAACGATGAGCCGGCCATCTACTACGCGTGTGCCTCAAAGCACGCGTATCTCGAGAATGTTTCGCAAAACGAGCAGGGGAAGATCGATTACTTCGACACGTCGTATACGCCGAACGGTCGTGCGGTGATCCGCATGGATGACATCGCTGGCGCCGCCGACGCGCGCGAAGTCAAAAAGGTCGATTTCCTGCTGATCCTCAATCGCAACGAGAACATCATCCCCGCTGTGGCAAAGCTCGAGGGCCCTCTCGCTGCTGCCTACTTCATGTTGGGCGAGACGAAGGGGACGAGCGCGGGCGGTGCCGCAGAAGCGGGTAAGTCGCTGCGCGTTCCGGGAACCAATCCATTCTTCCCGCTGCTGCACGCCAATCAGGGCAATCGAATGCTCGAGCTGATGAAGAGCAGCCCGATGGACGTCTATTTGATGAACACGGGGCGGATCGGCGGCGATGACAGGGACGAGCGCTCGAAGAAGGTGCGCATCCAGCAGTCATCAGCGATCGTGAAGGCAATCGCCGAAGGGACGATCAAATGGGAGCGCGATCCCGATTTCGGTTATCTCGTCGCCACGGTGGTACCCGGCGTCGACGATCACGACTACCTGCAGCCGAAGAAGATGTACGAGCGGCAGGGGAGGGGCGACGAGTACAAAGAGCTCGTGCGGAAGTACAACGACGATCGCCGCCAATATCTGAAGAAGTGGAAAGGGTTGAGCGACGAGATCGTGAAGGCGGTCTGATGAGAGAGCGAACTCTCACCACCCCCGAGTTGATGTTCGTGGTCGCCACGCGCGCCGCGCTGGCCGCCGGCCTGGCGTTTCTGATCGCTGGAAAGTTGAGCGATAAGCAACGGCGCGCAATCGGAGCAACACTGATCGCGATCGGCGCCGTGACCACAGTCCCAGCCGCGATGGCGGTTCTCGGGCGTCGCGACCGTGCGCCGGAAAAGGTCGAGCCGTAGGCGGCCGCAGTCGTTAGTCGTTAGTCGTTGGTCGTTAGCAGACATTCACTAACGACTAACGACCAAGGACTAAGGACCAAGGGTCACGTCTCCACGTGCAGAAACATGTAGACCGCGGCGATGGCGAACAGAATGTTCGCGCTCCACGCTGAGAGAATCGCCGGCAGATTGCCGACTTCACCGAACTTCGTGAAGATCGCGAAGATCATCCAGTAGACGATGCCGAGGACGAGCGCGATGCCGACGCCGTAGAG
>DASYUK010000136.1:0-2560 GCA_036001325.1 Thermoanaerobaculia bacterium | reverse complement strand
TGTCCTCGACAAGCGCGTCTACGCAGTGATCGCGAAACCCTTCGATCTTGATGCTCTTCTGACGACCGTGGCAAACTGCCTGGAACACCCAAACGTTCTCGCCCTGGAAGCTGCGTGAGGTCCGTCCTCGCAGAACGCAGGCACAGCAGGCGCTACCTGACGCTGAAGAATGCCGCGGTCACCGGCATTTCCCCGTTGTTGCGTTCATCGTTATCTCGAGCCAATTGAAGCGGAAGCTTCAGGAGTGCGGACGACGAGGCGCAGGTTGAACGTCGACGCGAACCCCATCGGATCCGCCGCTGATCACGACACGCCCGCCGCCATTGCGACCGAGACGGATCGGTTGGGTGAGGGCCGGAGCAGTGGACAGTTGCGTCGGCTCCGTTGCCGTCGCGGTCACTGGCTCGACGGTGAGGAACTTTTCGCGTCGCGAGGCGTCGATCTCTCGACCCGGGGATGCCTCGCTGACTGTCTCGGGCGGCCGCGATGGCTTCGAAGGAGTCGCCGCCCCGATTTTCTGGTCGTAGAGCAGGTGGTGATCACTCTTCCTGGGCGAACGAAACCGCGTGAACGCCGACATCGCAATGAGCAGAACAATGAGGGAGAGCGCGAGCCAGCCCGCGTTCTTGAGTGTGATGATCCGTAGTGAGTTTCTGCGTTCGGGTTGCAGTCGCATGATGTTTTCTCAGTAAATGATGACTTCGTCGCCGACGTTCGACATCGCGTAGAGCGTTTCGAGATCCTTGTCACCGATCCGCACGCATCCGTGCGAGACGGACTGGCCCAGTTGAGAAGTCTGCTGTGTGCCGTGCAGCGCATAGCCGTCGCCCAGATTGAGACGGAAGCTGCCGAGGACGTTGGCGAAGTGCCGTTGCTTCACATTGATCGGAGGGATGACGATGGTATTACCGGCGAGGATCATCACTCCGGCGGGCAACTCGCGGTCGACGCCGTTGATCTCTTCGACAACCGTGTCCCCTTTGATCCTCAGAGAACGTGCGGGCGGCTGCGCGGGTGTCTCGCCTAACAACGACCACACGCCGGTCTCGCGATGCGGCGCCGCGGGCGCTCCGCTGGCGGCATCGATCGATTGCCCCGGCGACAGGTGGACGATGCGCAGACCATTCTTCCGCGCCTCTTCGATGTAGTGCCAGTCGGGTGGTACCCAGACGGGATTCTCTTCCTTCGAGACGATCCTGAACTTTCCCGACGGCGTGTCGAACACCATGGTCCTGCCGCCGTCGACCAGCGTCGTTCCCTTGCCCGTCGAGCAGATCGCTTTGAACACGACGTTTCCGCCGCGCCGGACATAGACCGTATTCTCGGCCGTCGACACGAGGATCGTCTGATCGGTGTCCTGGAAATCCGTCAACGCCTGATCCGCATCCGCCAGCATTTTCACGCCGGCTTCGCCGTCTGCCGCGCTCGTGCGCCGCAGCGCAACGGTCTTCCTGCCGATCAAGTCGTCGATGATGTCGAAACGTCGAACCTGCCGTGCCTCGCGCACATTGATGATTTCAGCAGCGATGGCCGCGGCTCCCAACCCGAGTCCCAGCACGAGGAAGGCCCAGGACGCGAGATAACCAATCCAACGTTTCATAGGTCTCTCAGTAAACGTACACGCGCGTGCTCGTTGACACGCGCGGCCAGATGGCGCGGAGATCCGCTTCACTCACGAGAAACGAAGCCGGCTTTGCTCCATGCAGCGGACTCGCCGCAACCGGTGATGAGTGAATGATGTATCCGTTCGGCAGCGTGATGATGTATTTGCCCAGTCCGTCCGCGACGGTCGGACGCTCGGCAGGCACGGCGACGCCGTTCATCGCATAAACCCATGCGGGAACGGGCCAGGCGTAATTCTCAACCTTCCCGGTCGCATTCATCGCGCCCTTGAACGCCACGAACTTCCATGTCGTCCCTCCCGATTCGATTTCCCGCGGAGGCCCGATCGCGACATCGCATTCGCGCACGATCGTGGAGCCGAACTGGAGGCGAAGTTTCCGCTGCGTTGTATCGATGCCGATGTAGAACTCCTGCTCTCGAAGATTGCTGAGCAACTGGAGCCGTTTGTCGACTTCGCGCTCGAGAGCACCGCGCGCGATGTTCATCGTCGCCAGCTCACTCCGAATCATGGCGATGTCAACCGACGAGGATTGCTGTTTGCGGACGATGTCATCGAAGTGTCGGTCGAGTTGCCGCCGGTGAATCTTCGCGAGCCCCAGCGACGTGAGCGCGAGCGCGATCACGACGAGAGTCAGCCAGACCGCAGGTCGCGGTAGCCGGCGGCGGGACCGCGAGTCAGGCCGCGCTTCGTTTCGTCGATCAGATTTCATTGTTTCGCCGCCAAGGGAATCGAGAATGAGAACGTGCTGCCCGTGCCCGGCGTGCTCTCGACCTTGATGCGGCCGTGGTGTGCTTCGACTGCCAGCTTGCAGAAGGCGAGGCCGAGACCAGTACCGGCCTTGCGCGCATCGAGCTGACCGAATTTTTCGAAGATCCGCTCGAATGCTTCAGGCGGGATGCCCGCGCCCGTATCGCGGATTGCGAAACGGATGGTTTC
>DASYUK010000135.1:0-2517 GCA_036001325.1 Thermoanaerobaculia bacterium | reverse complement strand
TGGCGACGATGCGAAAGCTCAAGCATGAAGGGAAGATCCGTTTCATCGGTATTTCGGACTGGAATCTTCGCAAGATCATGAGATTCATCGATCGCGTCGATCCCGACGTCGTACAGCCGTTTCGCAATCTGATCGACGATGACTACGAAGCGAGCGGCTTGAAGAAGTATGTCGATCAGCACGACCTCGGCGTCGCGTTCTTCTCACCGCTGAAGCACGGGCTGCTGCTCGGCAAATACGAGAAGCCGACGCGATATCCGGAGGGAGACTTTCGCAGTCGCATCCCGGAATTCACCGATGAGCGGTTCATCGCCCGGATGAAGCACGCGGCCAAAGAGATGCGAAAGCGATTCGCGAAGCATCCCGAGCCGGTATTGTCTGCTGTCACCGGCGCTCTGCTGACGGGCAATCGCACTGCATGCGTTCTTCTCGGTCAGCGGAACGCGAAGCAGGCGGAAGCCGCGGCGGTCGTAGGCGAGCCGCTCAGCGAGGAAGACGCGCAGTGGGTGAAGAAGGTGTATCGGGGCGATTGAGCTCAGCGACGAGTTGTTCGTGCGCGCGGATCGCCTCAGCGCGCAGGGCGATGAAATCCGGATTCTGTCGGAGGCGCTGCAAAGGCGGGTCGTGATCGATCGCCGGATAGATTGAGTACCGGCGGGCGAGACACTCGCGGAAAAGACGAATCGTCAGCGCATCGTTGCCGCAGAGGGGGATGAGGCCGACATTTCTGAAGAACTGTTCGGGATCATCCAGGCTCAGGATGTCGCGTTCGATGCGAGGCCACTCCGATGGCGCAATGCGGTCGCCTTTCCCGCAGCGTATGACCATCTCTCGATGCACTGCAGTCCGCAGAGGAAGTGTCTCCATGATCGCCGCGGCCGCCGCCGCTTTGCTCTCATGAACCAACGCCAGCGCCTCGACTTGTCGCGCCCACTCGGATCTGCCGTCAAGCGCCAAAAACGTGCGGGCACGCCGAAAGTCGCCGAGATCCAGGAAGGTCGCCGAGCATGAGCGCAGCGCGTTGGAGGCGTCGAGCTCGTATGCTCGGTTGCACTCGCGTGCCGAGTCGTTGAGCAAGCCGACGTATCGCAGCACGTAACTCAGCGCGAAGTGAGCCTCGGCGCTTTTCGGCCGTCGCTGCAAGAATTCGAGCGCGTGACGATGTGCAATCGCATATCGCGTTCTCTCCGTTTCGTTGACGATTCGACGTAGCGCTGCGAAAAGAAGGTCGGGATTGAGCGACAAAGCGTGATCGATCGCTGCTTCGCTCGCGCGCATAGCGGCGTCACCGCCCTCCGCGTAACGGCTGCTGTAGTACTCGCGCCGCCCAAGCTCCTCCCAGGCCGATGCGAACGAAGGATCGAGCGCCACGGCTCGCCGGATCGATTTCAGCGCCTTCTCATTAGGGTCCCGATCCTGAGAGGCCGCCAGACTCTCGAGGTAGAGCGCATACGCCTCGGCGTTCCTCGGATGGTCGGCAGGCTTCGCATTTTCGGGCACGCCGAGAGCCGAGAACAAACCCTCCTGAATTCGCGATGAGAGTTGTTCGCGTCCCGAGATCAGATCGCCGTGGGGAAACGTCAGAGTCTCGCGCCACAACACACGATCGCGCGCGACATCGACTGCCTCGAGTGTCACACTGACGCCGGACGGATCGTCACGATAGTTGCCGGTGAGGACGTTGCTCACATTGAGCGCCTTGCCGGCTTCCTGCGGATCGCGATCGGCAAAGCGCGCCGAGCTGGCGAACGGTCGAACGGCCAGCGAATGGTTGTAGGTGAGGACCGTGATGACCTCGTTCGGCAGAGCGAGACGCAGATAGTCGCGCGAGCGATCGCCGCCGAGACTCGAGAACGGCATGACGGCGATCGTGCGCAGCTTGACTTCGTCGGGCGCCGGCGACTCCCGTTTGTAAAGAGCGATGCCCGCGGTCCCGAGCACGACCACCGCAATGACGATCGCGGCCAGCGCGACGCCATATCGCCGCTTCGGAGCTGCGACAGGATGACGGGGATGAGAGTCGCTGTCGCGACGCAATCGCGCAAGATCGGCGCGCAGATCGGCGGCGGACTGATAGCGCAGATCGCGATCCTTCTCCAGCGCTTTGGCGATGATCGCGTCGACCTCGGGCGGCAGCTCGGGACTCGTGCGCGAGGGTGGTGGCGGATCCTGGTTGAGGATGTGATCGAACGACGTCGCCGGAGTGTTGCCGGCGAAGGCCTGATGGCCAGTGGCCATTTCGTACATCACGGCGCCGAGGGAAAAGAGGTCGCTGCGGTGGTCGATCGTCTCGCCACGAGCCTGCTCCGGCGACATGTAGGCAACGGTGCCTATGACCGATCCGGCGGAAGTATCGCGGCGTTGCGTTGCGTCCGCCGCCGCAGACATGATCTTGGCTAGTCCGAAGTCGAGAATCTTGATCTGTCCGCGACTGGTGATGAAGAGATTCGCCGGTTTCAGATCGCGGTGGACGATTCCGGCCGCATGCGCTGCCGCCAGCGCGTCGGCGAACTGGAT
>DASYUK010000134.1:0-6760 GCA_036001325.1 Thermoanaerobaculia bacterium | reverse complement strand
GGGATGGGTGAGGTCTATCGCGTGCACGACACGCGGATCAAGCGCGACGCCGCGCTGAAGATTCTTCCCGCCGCGCTCGCCGGCGATCCCGATCGCACCCGGCGATTCGAGCAGGAGGCGATGTCCGCCGGACTGCTCAATCATCCGAACGTGCTCGTCGTGTTCGACGTCGGCATCCACGACGGCATGCCCTACATCGTCTTCGAGCTGCTCGAAGGAGCGACGCTGCGCGAGCAGCTCACGAGACGCCTCTCGCTCAAGAAAACTGCGGATTACGTATTACAGATCGCCAATAGGCTGGCGGCCGCCCATGAGAAGGGCATCGTCCACCGCGATCTCAAGCCGGAGAACATCTTCATCCTCAACGACGGGGGCGTCATTCGCTTGGTGTGATCTTCCTGTCATTCCGACGGTTGTAGGCGCTGCACAACCAACCAAGCCGGCCATACCTGATGATCGCGAGCACGCACAGCGAGACCTCACGCAATTCGGGGGTAGGGAAAGCGTGACTTCGGCAACTCCTCCTTAAACGCAGGTCAGTAGCGTGAATCAGTGCACGGCAGCATCGACGTGACAACGGTCGGTGTCTGTCTGCCCAGCGTCTTTCACTAACAAAAAAGGAGACCTTCTCATGCCGCTAGACAGCATTCCCGACACAGCAGAGAACATCATCAAGTTCGACGGTACACCCGGACGTGCCGCAAAGCTCAATTACAGCGTTCCCCTTCCTGGTCATTTCGTGGGAAGAAGAGCGATCGTGCTGGACCTCGGTATTGCCGATGACGAATGGACGGCCGCTGCGCGCGGAGCAGGAGCGGATGCCGGCAAAGCGATCAACCTGAAAAAGTCTGGCGGTGGATGGACGTTCAACCCGCAGAAGGCCGTCGAGCTCTGGCTCGTGCACGCTCGTGCGGCAGGTGTGGCGGGCGATCAAATCGCTGCCGTTGAGCAGTACGCCACCGGTCTTCCCTCGGGCGAGCGGGATATCGACATGCCATCGGAAAGCTCGATGGAATTCGCCGGCGGCGAAACGGAGAGCAAGGGATCGAAGAAACGAAAAGCCCGCTTCAAGATGCGCAACGTTGCCGCCGGAATCACCCCACCGCCGGACTTGAAACCGGCCCCAGATGGCGATGGCCTGATTCCTCCTAAGTACGCGACGAGTGCGATAGACCAGTTCAAGAAGTACCTCGGCGCCCTCGATCACGGAGTTGTCGTGCTTCCCCAGGGAAAATTTGGAGGCGGTGTTACGTCCGTCCCAGCACCGACGACGACTGACGCGTTTCCCATGCTCATGTTGATCGAAATCCACGGAATCAGCTCCTTCCTGAGCGACTATGGACTCGGTCGAACGATCAAGACGTTTACGTTGTTGCCGGGCGAATCAACCACAATCAGTCTCAAGACGTGGAAGTCGTCAGAGTCGAAGAGGACCCAGGCGTCGACGATCCTCGACTCATTTCAGCAGTCATCGGCTGAGAAGTTCCGTTCCGCAATCCAGAATGAGACGGGATATAAGCAGACGAAGGACACGGTCGAGACACCGCCAACATCGCCGAATCCCGGCGTGATCCCGGCGATCTTTCCCGGAGTTCGGCTCGACTCTATCGGTGTGGACGTCTTCGAAGTCATCAAGGTGAATGCAACTGGAGGTCACGGCACCGAGATTCATACGACACGCGACGACTTCTCCAAGCTCGTTCTCGATGTTACGCGGGAACATGCCTCAGACGCATCAGTCAAACGCGATAACACGGTCACCTCCAGCTCGGAATGGAGCGAAAAAAGCACTGACGAGAGCGTGACCGAGCGGACAATCAAGAATGTTAACCTCAGACGCGTTCTCAATTTCGTTTTCAGGGAGCTCAATCAGGAGTACATCACGAAGATCCACCTGAAAGAGATTCGGATCGGTTTCACGAACGGCCGGTCGCTCTCTTATCGTGAGGTACCGCTGTCGGGCCTGCGTACATTGCTTCAAGACATGCTCGTTCCGGGCAAAGTCGATGCGGTGGCGAAAGCAATACTCAAACGCATCGCTGTGGTGTTTGATCACGAAGATGAGCCCGTTCCAGTGCTGGAGACGTTCACGATGAAAGCAGATGGGCAGGACTGGGAGCGAAAGGACGCCGCAATGGTCAATGGCGTTTATCCTCCGCCCACTGACGCGATGTTCTACCGCTTCAAGCGAGGTTACTTGGGATCTCAGAAGAACGATCCCAATCCGGTGGAGGGCGTACTCCTGAAACTGGAGGAGAAACTCACTCTTCGTACCGATAGCGTCATTGTCGAGGCTTTGCTCGGTCAGGCCGATGCGCTCGACGAATACGCAATGGAGATGCAGCGGGCGGAAGCGGAAGCGAAAACCCTGGCGAACGAACGCGAAAGATTGGCGCAACAAGCTCTTCAGGCGATTACCGATGCCGAAGAGCGCACGAAGGCATTTACGGGAATGTTCAAGCCGAATGACGAGCTGCTCAAGGTCGAGCTCATCAACAACGGCGAACGATAACGACTGCGCGATGACCATCGATCGGCTGAATCCAGAGTTTCACGCGATGGACATTTTGCAAGTTCCTCGCGGAGAGGCGGTGACAGACTATCCTCCCGCCCTCGATTCACGTGTTCTGGACGCACCTGTCGACTTTCAGGAAGAACCACTTTCGAAAGCGGAGGAGAAACTTGTCGCTGATGCACTCTGTCTCGGAGCTGACGAACAGTTTGTGGTGGAGCTTGTCTTCCGACGCCGTCATCAGCGAAAGAGCGCGGCATCCGTGCGTCCGGAACCGCGGCGCAGGGAAGTGGAGCGCGAGAAGGATGCAGAACTGCACTTGTCGAACGATGCGAAGGCGCTTGGCCGACTACGATCGTTGATCGGGCCGCTAGTGGTGGCATTCGAGCAGAAGGTGCTGAGCGAGTTCAATCATCTCGAGAGGAACAAGAAATTCGTCGCCTCCTTCTTCAAACCCACCGTCGCTGCTGGTCGTCAGGAAACCATCGCCAACTATCGAGCGCTCCGCGCTTTATATTGCCGTGAGGGAATTACACGGCCGGTGGAGGAGGTCTTTGACGATCTTCGAGAAGCATCGTTTCTCGGCAAGCCCGTCATGGTTCATAAACAGGTCGCTACCAAGTTGCTGTTCCTAGCGATGCAGCTCAACAAGGATTCGCCGGATCTGGCACGTGTGATCGGAGAAGGTGTCAAGTCTGCGTCAGGGTTCGTTCCACGAAATGTCGCGAACAGGCGCGTCTTGAGTAACCATGCTCTAGGGCTCGCGCTAGACATCAATCCTGAACGGAACCCTCATATCGTTGAACCCCGGGTGAAGCAGTTGATCTTGGAGATCACTAAGGGAAAAGACCCGGAGTTCCAGGAAGGATTCGACTTCGGTACAGCATTTGTCGACAGATCTCTGCAGCAGACCGATTCGGAAGATGAGCGGCGACGGCGGATCGAGAGGATCGTCCAGATTCATGCGATCGCGATGAGAGCTTCCGACATCTTGAAGGCGTGGTTGGAAGAAACGATCGCTCGCGAAAGCGAGCTCGCTGCTGAGATCAAGATCACGCGAAGCCGCGTCGCCGGCGACAAAAAGGCCTTAGCGTCAGCCAAGACCGATGACGGTCGTAAGTCTGCGCAGAAGGACCTCGAAAAAGACGAGGCCCTTCTTTCTTCCAAAGAGACCGAGATGTCGACCGATCCTGACTTAAAAAACCTACGAGCTCTCCGCGAGGCTGTCGGAAACAAAACCTTGGACGCTTGGGCTACAAGCGGAATCCGCGAGATCTCGCTCGATCTCGTCATTGCGCTCGTTAACCAGGGATTTACCTGGGGTGACGAATACGACGATTCGAAGGATGGCATGCATTTCGACTTCGAGCGGGATAGCGGTGGTAACAAGATCATTTCCAAGAAGAGATATCGAGATCTGAACGACCTCGTCAGCCCGTGACGGTCTCTCGTTCCCGCCTCGGTGCCGCGAACACTCTGAAGAGAGTCCAAACATGATCGTGTCGGTCATGAAGCTAATCGAGGCGCGTTTACAACCGAAGGAACCGCAATGACCGTGACTGAGGTTGCGCGACGATCCGGAAGATGTTCCTCGTCCGCACGCGAAAAACGACTCTCCACGTGCGCCGTTGGGTACACTTCTCATCCATGCTCACCGCCGGCTCGCGCATCGCTCACTACGAAGTCATCGCGTCTCTCGGCGCGGGTGGGATGGGTGAGGTCTATCGCGTGCACGACACGCGGATCAAGCGCGACGCCGCGCTAAAGATTCTCCCCGCTGCGCTGGCCGGCGATCCCGATCGCACCCGGCGATTCGAGCAGGAGGCGATGTCCGCCGGACTGCTCAATCATCCGAACGTGCTCGTCGTGTTCGACGTCGGCATCCACGATGGCATGCCCTACATCGTCTCCGAGCTGCTCGAAGGAACGACGCTGCGCGAGCAGCTCACGAGACGCCTCTCGCTCAAGAAAACTGCGGATTACGTGTTGCAGATCGCCAATGGGCTGGCGGCCGCCCATGAGAAGGGCATCGTCCACCGCGATCTCAAGCCGGAGAACATCTTCATCCTCAACGACGGTCGGGTGAAGCTGCTCGACTTCGGTCTCGTGAAGCTCCTCCAGCCCGAACCCGAGGACGATGAGGCGACGAGACGTCACGGCACGAGCCCGGGCATGGTCGTCGGTACGGCCGGCTACATGTCGCCCGAGCAGGTCCGTGGCGATAACGTCGACCAGCGCTCGGACATTTTCTCGCTCGGCGTCATCCTCCACGAGATGATCACCGGTGTGCAGCCGTTCCGGCGCGAATCGTCGGTGGAGACGATGAACGCCATCCTTCACGACGACCCGCCGCCGGTCGCGGCC
Organism: Thermoanaerobaculia bacterium; assembly: GCA_036001325.1. GTDB lineage: Bacteria > Acidobacteriota > Thermoanaerobaculia > Gp7-AA8 > Gp7-AA8 > DASVHS01. The sequence continues at coordinate 1,884 of DASYUK010000134.1, read as the reverse complement.
GATACACCGGCCGGACTCGTACGCATTCTTCAACACGCGCTCGAGAAGAAGCCTGCGAATCGATTTCAGACGGCGAAGGATTTTGCGTTCGCTATCGAAGGACTGAGCGAGAGCGGATCGCACACGGCGGTGTCCTCAAAGAAGAAAACGGCGACACACAAGAAGGCCGAGGCTGCGCCGAAGATGCCCAGCTTCCGGCGGATGACGTTCCGCCGCGGCTTCATCATGAGCGCGCGCTTCGCACCCGATGGATCGGTTGTCTACGGCGCGGCGTGGGAAGACAATCCACTGGAGATCCTGTCCTCGTATCAGACAGGACCGGAGGCGCGACCGCTCGGACTGCGCGACGCCGACGTGTTGTCGGTCTCGTCGAGCGGCGAGCTCGCCATCTCTCTCGGCCGGCGATTCATCGGAGTCGGCTACGCGACCACCGGAACGCTGGCGCGCGTGCCGCTCGCCGGCGGCGCACCGCGGCGCGTATGTCAGGACGTGCAGGATGCGGTGTGGACGCGCGACGGGAAGAACTTTCTCATCATCCGACGGGTCGAAGGGAGTTACCGCATCGAGTCGCCGATCGGGAACGTGATCTATAAGACCGCGCGGTGGATCAGCTTCGCCCGCTTCTCGCCGAATGAAGAACTCATCGGATTCATCGAGCATCCGGTGTGGGGCGACGACGCCGGCACCGTCGTCATCATCGATCGTTCCGGTCAGCCGGTCGTCCGCGGACGCGAGCCGTTCAACAGCACGTCGGGATTGGCGTGGACGCCGAACGGCGAGGAAGTGTGGTTCTCGGGAGAGGCGATCGGCAAGGGTCGCGGACGCGACATCATGTCGCTCAGCGTGACCGGGAAAGAGCGCATCGTTCTCCCCGTGCCCGGAAGGCTAACGTTGCACGACATCGGAGCCGATGGACGCGTGCTGCTCGCCATCGAAAACGGGCGCCGCGAACAGGTCGTTGGGCGCCTCGGCGAAACGCTGGAGCGCAATCTGTCGTGGTTCGACTGGTCTCGCCTCACCAGCGTGAGTCGCGATGGCAGCTTCATCTCGTTCGAAGAGCAGGCCTCGGGAGTCCAGGGCGTGAACACGGTGTTCATCCGCCCGACCGACGGCGCGCCCGCCGTGCGCATCGTCGAAGGACGCGCGCGCGGAAACCCGATCTCGGCGGATGGCGAATGGCTCGCGGTCGCGCTCGGGACGCCGCCGCATCTGGAGATGGTGGCGACCGGCGTCGGCGAGCCGCGAGTCATCCCCTGCGATCTGTCGGAGTATTTCGCCTGGCAGTTCTTTCCCGACGGCAAGCGCCTGATGATCCTCGGCAACTACGCCGGGAAGGCGAAACAAATCTTCGAGGTGGACATCGAAGGCGACGGCAAGCCGCGGCCGTTGACACAGGATCTGCCGCTGAGCGGTGCGTTCGCGCTATCGCATGACGGGACGACGATCGCGGCGGCCAGCGAGCCGCGGATCGTGCTGATTCCAGCCACGGGCGGCGAACAGCGCGAGGCGCCGGGATGCAATCCCGGCGACATCCCTCTCGACTGGACGGACGACGATCAGGCGCTGTTCGTCTCCGAGCGCGGGCAGTGCGTGCTCAAGATCTTCCGCGTCGATGTCGCCACTGGCGAGCGGCGCGAGTGGGTAACGATTCGCCCCGACGACCCGGCCGGCATCCTCGACATCATGCCCGTACACATCACTCCCGACGGGCGCACTTATGCGTACGGCTATCGGCGGCAGTTGTCGGATCTGTACATCGTCACCGGTTTGGCGTGACGTCAGGCGCTGTTCTACGGGCGCGGCGTCGTTCCGGTCGTCATCGGTTTTGGGTCCACGTTTCGGATGAGGAAGCTCGCGACCTGGGTTGCGGACTCCGGCCGCTTG
>DASYUK010000133.1:0-3267 GCA_036001325.1 Thermoanaerobaculia bacterium | reverse complement strand
GAGCGAGTGCGATCATCGTCGTGCGCATGGCCATTTCTCCGGTTGCAGAATAGGCAGCAGGAGCACCGGCCGCTGTCGCGTCTGTCACGGCTGTGTGTGACGAGTGACCGCTTTCCGCAGTGCGGCTACCGAGCATCGGTTCTCCTTCAGTTCGATTTCACTTCGCCACAGCCGCGCATCGCGGCCTCGGCATAGTACGGATTGGTGATCTCGCCCTTTGGTTGCAGCCACGAGTGCTTCGCCATCGAGCAGTACACGACCTGCGGCCGCGGACGCTCGTTACTCCTTGCGCGATACGCGATCATCGCGTCGGAGAGCACGGCGAAACCGTGTCGCGCGCGATCGATGTCGCCGCTGTTCGCCAGCCTCTCGGCATCCGCCGCAATCTCGCGCTGATTCGACGCACGGGCGTCTGCCGCTAGAGCCGAGGCGTTGGATTTCACAGAGTCGAGTGATCCGGTGAGCAGCGACATCCTGACAGACTCGTAACGCGGAAACAGCGGCTTCGCTTCGCTCCGCGGGAAAAACATGTAGAGCGCAATTGCCACCGCCGCGAACAGACCGCTCACAGAGCTGACGATCACAGGGTGTTGCCACCGATGGCGCGCAGTGGTGACCGTAGCTTCCTGTTGTGGCAGACCGCGCTGCCGCCACAACAAGTAAATTGCCGGATAGACGAGCAGCTCCATGATGAACGACGTGAAGAGTCCGCCGATCATCGGCGCCGCGATCCGCTTCATCACGTCAGCACCGGCTCCTGTCGACCACATGATCGGGACGAGGCCAAAGAATGCGCACGCGACGGTCATCACTTTCGGACGCACGCGCTGCACGGCACCGTGAAGAATGGAGTCATTCAGATCTTCACGAGTATTCATTCTGCCCGCAGCGACTCTTTCGTCGTGCGCCAGGTCGAGGTAGAGCAGCATGAAGATCCCGGTCTCGGCATCGAGGCCGAGCAACGCGATGAGCCCGACCCAGACACCGATCGACATGTTGTAGCCGAGGGCGTACAGAAGCCAGATGGCGCCGACCGCCGAGAAGGGAACCGCCAGAAGAACGATCGCCGTCTTCGGAAACGACTTCGTGTTGAGATAGATCAACATCAAGATGACGAAGAGCGTCAGCGGAAGAACGACTTTCATCTTCTCCTTCACGCGGGCCATCGCTTCGTATTGGCCGCTCCACGCGAGCAAGTAACCCGGCTCGAGTTTCAGCTCCGCATCGACCGCTTTCTTTGCCTCTTCCACGTAGCCGCCGATATCGCGCTTTTCGGTATCGACATCGACATACACGTAACCGGAGAGGCGGCCGTTTTCGTCGCGGATCATGGAAGGACCTTCGACGAGCTTGATCGTGGCGAGCTGGCCAAGAGGGATTTGTGCGCCACTCATTGTCGGTACAAGTGTCCGGGCCAGCCTGTCGACATCGTCGCGCAGCTCGCGCGGGTAGCGGATGTTGATGGGGTATCTCTCGCGGCCCTCGATCGTCGTCGACACATTCTCGCCGCCAATCGCGGTCATGATCACGTCCTGTACGTCCGCAATGCGTAATCCGTATCGTGCGATCTGTTCGCGATTGAGGTCGAAGTCGACGAAGTACCCTCCGGCGACGCGTTCGCCGTAGACGCTTCGCGTTCCCGGCACCTTCTGCAGGATGCCTTCGAGGTGCTGTCCGATCTTCTCGATTTCGGAGAGATCGGCGCCGTAGATCTTCACGCCCACGGGCGTGCGCACACCGGTCGTAAGCATGTCGATGCGGTTCTTGATCGGCATCGTCCACGCGTTTGTCTGTCCCGGCAGTGTGAGCTTCGCATTCATCTCATTCACGAGCTCGTCCCATGACAGCGTCTCCGGCCAGAGAGGCCGGAAGAGCGGCTTCGTCAGCTCCGGCCAGTCCGAGTACCAGCGCGTCCGTGTGCGCCACTCCGACTGCGGCTTGAGCACGACGACCGTCTCCATCATCGAGAACGGCGCCGGATCGGTGGATGTCCCCGCGCGTCCCGCTTTGCCGAACACGCGCTCGACCTCCGGGAATGTCTTGAGAAGCTGATCCTGTCGCTGCAGAAGCGCCTGCGCCTGTGCGACCGAAATGCCCGGAAGTGTCGTCGGCATGTAGAGAATCGAGCCTTCATTGAGCGGCGGCATAAACTCGTGACCGAGTTTGCGGTAAGCAGGGATGGTGAAGAGAACGATGAGCAGCGCCGCGCCGATGACAATGCGCGGGTGGCGTAACACGAACTTCGCCGGGCGCGTGTAAAGCTTGAAGAGAATCTTCGAGATCGGATACTTCTCTTCCGGGTACATCTTGCCGACGACGATCGCGTTCGTGACCTTCGCCAGCCACCGTGGACGAAACTGGTACGCCTTCATCCGCGTGAACAGCAACCGCAAGGCCGGATCGAGCGTCACCGCCAGCACGGCGGCAATGGCCATCGCGAAGTTCTTCGTGAACGCCAGCGGTTTGAAGAGGCGCCCTTCCTGCGCTTCCAGCGCGAAGATCGGCATGAAGGAAAGCGAGATGACCAGCAGCGAGAAGAAACTCGGCCTTCCCACTTCCTGAATGGCCTTGATCAGGACTTCTTTGTAGTCGCCCTTCTTTCCCTCAGCCTCCCAGACCTCCATCTTCTTGTGCGCGTTTTCGACGACGACGACCGCGGCATCGACCATTGCGCCGATGGCGATGGCAATGCCGCCGAGCGACATGATGTTGGCATTGATCCCGAGGATCTTCATCGGGATGAACGACATGACAATCGCGGCGGGCAGAGTGAAGATCGGAATGACTGCGCTCGGGATGTGCCAGAGGAACACCAGGATGACGAGCGAGACGATGACCATCTCCACGATCAGTTCGTGTTTCAACGTCTCGATCGATCGCACGATCAACTCGGACCGGTCGTATGTCGTGACGATCTTCACGCCCTCCGGGAGCGTCTTCTGAATCTCCGCCAGCCGCGCCTTGACGCGGTTGATGACGTCGAGCGCGTTTTCGCTCTGCCGCATCACGACGATGCCGGCCGCCGTCTCCCCTTCCCCATCGAGCTCCGCCACGCCGCGCCGCAGTTCGGGACCGAGCTGAATGTTCGCGACGTCGCGCAGAAGCACCGGCGTCCCGCGCTCGTCGGTCTTGACAACGATGTTCTCGAGGTCGCGGATCTTTTTCACATACCCACGCGCACGAACCATGTATTCGGCGCCGCTCCACTCGACGAGGCGCGCACCGACCTCGCTGTTCGACGAGCGCACCGCACTGATGAGCTCCATC
>DASYUK010000132.1:0-1691 GCA_036001325.1 Thermoanaerobaculia bacterium | reverse complement strand
TCTCCGAGGAGTAGACAGGGTCAGGTCTTCAATTTTCACTTGTTATTTTCTTTTCTCCACTGGGTAGAAAAAAAGTGAAAATTGAAGACCTGACCCCTACCACGGGCGGCCGCGACCGCCGCGCGGGTAACCCCCCCGCCCGCCCCGCCCGCCCGGGTAACCGCCGTCACCGCGATCGAACCGTTGCTGGCGTCGCTGCTGCAGCGCATCGAGAAGCTTCGACCACTGTTGCTTCGTGAGCACCATGCGCTCGGCAGACAGCATCTGCGCCTGGCGATCGAATAGCGAGTCGCGGATGTCACGGAGGCGTTGCGCAGCGATGGCGATGTCGGCGGCCGATGTCGGATCGGCATCGAGCGCCGTGCGCAAATCGCGAGCGGCGATCGGGATGTCGCGCTGGATGCGATCGATCTCGTCTCGTTGATCGCCGGCGATCTTGTCGAGAGCCTGAAACTGATCGGTGGTCAGATTGAGCGGCGCCGCGACGTACGTGTCGCGCCACCAGGTGTCATCAGGAACAACATCGAGGAGCATAGGGCCGAAGTCGCGCGCGGCCGTTCTGCGGTAGCCGCCGTCACCGCCGCCGCGCTGTGGCGGCCGATCCTGCGGTACGTCGTAGGTCGAGCAAGCAAAGATTCCCAGACAGAAAATGAACGGTAGACGTCGCATGTGCGATTCGACCGGCGAAGGCGGGGGAACGTTTACTTTGAAACTCACTCGTACCGCAACGCCTCAATCGGATTGAGAGCGGCCGCTTTGCGCGCGGGGTAGTAGCCGAAGAACACTCCCACCGCGCCGGAGAAGCCGATCGCGATGATCATGATGATCGGCGAGATCACGGTCTCCCATCCGGTGAAGTGACCGAGGATCCTGGCTCCTGCGAAACCGATGGCCAGACCGGCCAGACCACCGAGCACGCCCATCACGATCGACTCGACGAGGAATTGCGTCAGCACATCGGAGCCGCGCGCGCCGATCGCCATGCGGATTCCGATCTCGCGCGTCCGTTCCGTCACCGATACGAGCATGATGTTCATGATGCCGATTCCGCCGACGAGCAGCGAGATCGACGCGATCGCCGCGAGCAACAGCGTCATCACCTGCGTCGAGCTTTCTGCGGCGGATGCGAGATCGGCCTGATTCTTCACCGTGAAGTCATCGTTGTTGTCGGCGATCTTGTGCGACTCGCGCAACAGAGTGCGGATCTCTTCCTGCGCCGCCGGGATGTCCTGCTCGTTCGCGGTGCTCGCAAGAATCTGCGGAATGAATATGCGGCCCGACAGCGTCAGTGAGGCGGTCGTGTACGGAATCAGCACGACGTCATCCGAGTCGTTGCCGCTCGCCGTCTGACCTTTTGGCGCGAGCACTCCCCCGATCTTGAACACGGCATTGCGGATCTGGATCTCCGCGCCGACCGGATCCTCTCCGGGGAAAAGGTTCTGCGCGACGGTGTTTCCGAGAACCGCGACCTTGCGGTTCGAGCGAACGTCATCGCCGGTGAAGAAGTCGCCCGACGACGTCTGCCAGTCGCGAATCGTCTGGTAGTCGGTGTCGACGCCGTTGATCGTGGTGCGCCAGTTTCCTGCCGCGCCGATCACGGGCGTGCGGCCGACGATGACCGGAGAAACCGCCGACACGTACTGCGCCTCAGCGCGGATCTTGTCGACATCCTTCAGACTGAGATTCGGGAA
>DASYUK010000131.1:0-22400 GCA_036001325.1 Thermoanaerobaculia bacterium | reverse complement strand
CGCGGCGATGGCGAACAGAATGTTCGCGCTCCACGCTGAGAGAATCGCCGGCAGATTGCCGACTTCACCGAACTTCGTGAAGATCGCGAAGATCATCCAGTAGACGATGCCGAGGACGAGCGCGATGCCGACGCCGTAGAGCGCGCCGCGACGGCCGATCTTGAACGCGAAGGGGAGCGCGATCAACGCCATCACCAGGCTGATCGCAGGCCACGACGTCTTCGTGTACAGCTTCACCGCCAGATCCTCCGCGCCGTAGCCGCTCTTGCGGATCGTGTCGATGTAGCGGTGAAGCTGCGCGAACGTCATCTGATCCGGCGCCCGCACTTCGGTCTCGAAATCCTCCGGCGTCTCCGGATAGTAGAGTGCGAGCGGCGAGGTGATCGGGGCATAGGTGTACGTCCCGTTCTCGAGGAACGAACGGATCCAGCCGTCGTCGAAGACCCACGCGCGTCCGTTCCACTTCGCGCGCTGCGCGTACACGCGCCGCGTCAGACGAAACTCGGTGGGATGAAACTCGAAGACCTGCACCTGCGACAACTCCTGCTGGTTCCTGTCGTAGGAAAGGAAATTGATCAGGTAGCGGCCCTTTCCGTAGAACCACAGCTTCTGCGCGCCGGCCGAAATCGGACGCTTCCCTTCGATCTTTCGCTTGATCGTCGCCACTCGCTGATTGGAATAGGGGAGGACGAAGTCGAGAACGAAGTATGACAGCACGCTGATGACGCCGGCGATGGCGACGATCGGCAGCGCCACACGATAGAGCGACACGCCCCCTGATTTCAGCGCCGTCACTTCGTTGTTCTTCGAGAGGATTCCGAACGTCACCAGCGTCGCCACCAGCACCGAAATCGGCAGCGTCAGGTTCAGCACCTGAAAGATGTAGAAGCGGTAGTACGTGAAGATCGTGTGGAAGGCGATGTTGTTCTCGCGGATGTCGCGAGCGATCTCGGTGTAGTCGATGATGATGAAGAGCGCCATCACGGACACGACAACGAGTCCGAGGATCTTGGCGAACTCGCGCAGGACATAGCGGTCGAGGATGTTGGGGAACGTGATGTCGAGGCGGTTCAAGAGCGACGGCGAATCGTCGACAGACGCTGTTACGCTTCCCGTGCGCCGCTGCGCGATCCGTCCCATCAGCGCGGCGATCAATCGGCGAAGCAGTCCTCCTTCACTTCGCCGCGAGCCGGCGTCGCGATTCGCACGCGCCAGCAAGTAGATGCCGACCGCGAGCAGGATCAGATTCGCTCCCCACATGCCGACGAACGGGGAGACCTTGCCCGAGGCAGCGAGGCGTTCGCCGTTGTTGATCATCAGGTAATAAAAAACGATGATCCCGATACTCAACGAAAATCCTGAGCTTTTTCCGCCGCGCCGGTTCGTGAGGCCCAGCGGCAGTCCGAGGATGCCGAAGACGATGCAGGCGAAAGGAATGGCGAACTTCTTGTGGATCTCGACGCGCGCGAGGTTGTACGTCAGTTGGTCGCCGCGCCGCGTGATCTCGGCCTGGCGCAGCAGTTGGCGGAGATCCATCTCCCGGAGAGAGCGGCTGATGGTGTTCGTTGTGACGTCGGCCGTCGATTTGTCGGCGACGAGGATTCGCTGCGCGGCGTTGGTGTTGTAATCGTAATTCGCCGGCTTGCGCGGATCCCAGAAATGAACCTCGGCATCGGTGAGATTCATCCAGACCTGCTTGAGGCTCTTGACCACGGAGAGAGTCCCGCTTTGGGCGATGATGATCCGCTGGCCGCTGCCGGTCGATGACAGCGCGCCGGCCGCGCTCTCATCGCGGTGCGCGGCCGCGCGATTGATGACTTCTGTCGGGGTCGTCGCTTTGTCAGCACTCTCGCTGCTGCGCGTGTCGGAGACGAAGACGCCTTTCCAATGTCCGGTCCGTGGATCGATATCGTTCACGTAGATCACGAGGTTTTCGTATTCGTCGTAGAAGACGCGCGGCCGGATGTCTTTCTCGACCGAGGACGTCAGCAGCTCGGTCCACAGGTTCTGGTATTCCGCGTTGCCTTTCGGCATCACCACATTGATCAGATAGAGGTTCAGCAGAAACACCGCCACGCTGAAGAGGAACACCGGCCGATAGATCGTGCGCGTGGAGATGCCCAGGGCGCGCATGGCGATGATCTCGGAGTCGGCGGACATGCGTCCGACGGCGATCAGGATTCCGAACAGCAGCGACATGGGAACCGTGAGCACGACGATGTGCGGCAGCGAAAGCAGAAGGAGCTTGCCGACGACAGCGGCGGAGAGCGAGCGACGGATGATCATCCCGGCGAGATCGAAGAGCTTCTGCATCAGGATGATGGAGGTGTAGAAGAGGAAGCCGAGGACGGTCGGTCCGACCATTTCTCGGAAGATGTAGCGGGTCAGGATCGCCTTCATCCGTCGCTCATTGTAGGTTTTCCTCAGAGTCCCATAAGATAGATTATGTTAAATTCATTACACGGCCCGAGCGAGGCGAAGCCGCGGCGCTGCCTCCTCTCTCACCCTCAATAGAGCGATCTCGATCACGTCCGACAGGATTGCTGCTGCTGTCGGCATGGCGCCAGCGCCGCGACCCGTCAGAAGAATATCTCCAACCGAGCGGCCGCGGATCACCACCGCGTTCGACTCGTCCCGCACGCGTGCCAGCGGATCGCAGTCGGGAACTTCGCGCACGCCGACGCGCAGATGGATGGTTCCGCCGCACTCCTCCGCCACCGCAACCTGTCGCAAGACTGAGCCGCGTTCCCGCGCGGCCGCGACATCGGCGGAAGTCACTCCACGGATTCCGGTGACGTCGAGCGTCGCCGGCCGCTGACCTTCGAATGCGATCGCCGCCAGCAGTTGCAGCTTCTGCGCGGCGTCGTGACCGTCGACATCAAGTGAAGGATCAGCTTCCGCAAATCCGCGCTCCTGCGCCAACTGCAGCGCCGCGTCGAATGACGTTCCATCCTCCATCCGCGTCAGAACGAAATTGCAGGTGCCGTTGAGAATGCCGGTCACCGACTCGATCGAGTCACCGGCCAGTCCGCGCTGCAGCGCGCGGATGACTGGAATCCCTCCACAGACACTCGCCTCGAATCCGACGGCCACACCGCGCGCCGCGGCCTTGGCGAAGATCTCCGGGCCGCTCTCGGCCAGGAGCGCCTTGTTCGCCGTGACGACGTCACGTCCGAGCGCGATCGCCGTCCGGACGAGCGATCGCGGCAGCTCCACTCCGCCGATCGCCTCCACGACGATGTCGCCTGCCTGAATGGCATCGAGCGTCGATGTCGTCAGCAGACGAACGTCGACGCCGGGCCGCGGTTTGTGGAGATCGCGGACGGCGATGCGCGTGATTGACAGATCGATGTCGTAGCGATTGCGTACGCGCGTCCTCTCGTGATCGAGGAGTTGCACGAAGCCGCAGCCAACGGTTCCGCATCCGAGGAGTCCGATGTCGACGCGCTTCATGAGTGCGCTCCGACGGCAACGGCTCGTGTCGCGGCGATCGCCTGCTGCAGATCGTCGATTAAGTCGCGAACGTCTTCCAGACCGACCGAGAGTCTGATCAGGCCATCGCTGATGCCGACGTGACGTCGCACTTCCGGTTCGACGGAGGCGTGCGTCATCGTCGCCGGATGACAGAAGAGGCTGCGCACGCTGCCGAGACTCTCGGCGAGCGTCCACAGTTTCAGGCGTTTCGTGAATTCGCGCGTCTCCTCGACATCAGCATCGAGCTCGAACGAGACGATGGCGCCGAATCGCGTCATCTGCCGCCGCGCGATCTCGTGATTGGGATGGTCGGTGAACGCGGGATAGATCACGCGCTTCACCCCATCCTGTTCGCGCAACCATGCCGCCAGCGTCTCCGCGCTGTCGCAGTGACGGTTCACGCGCAGGGCGAGCGTCTTCGCGCCGCGAAGAACGAGGAAGCAGTCTTGAGGTCCCGGGACGGCTCCGATCGCGTTCTGGAAGAACTTCAACTCCTGAAAGAGACCGTCGTCGTTCGTCAAAACGGCTCCGCCGATCACGTCGCTGTGGCCGTTGATGTACTTCGTCGTGGAGTGAACCACGATATCGGCGCCAAGATCGAGCGGTCGCTGCAGCACCGGCGTCGCAAAGGTGTTGTCGACGACGACACGCACGCCGGCGTGCTTCGCCACCGCAGCGCACGCGGCGATGTCGGTGATGCGCAGCAGCGGGTTCGACGGCGTCTCCAGCCAGAGCAGTTTCGTTTCGGGTCTGATGGCTTCCGCGATCGCCGCGGTATCGCTGGCGTCGACGAACGTGAAGTCGACGCCGAACTTCGCAAAGTATTTCGTGAAGATGCGCCACGCGCCGCCGTACAGATCGCGCGTCGATACGACGTGATCGCCGCTGCGGAGCAGCGAGGCGACGCAATGGATCGCCGCCATCCCGCTGGCAAACGCGACCCCGTATCGCGCGCCCTCGAGTGCGGCGAGGTTGTCTTCGAGCGCCTGACGTATGGGGTTTCCTGTTCTCGAGTAGCAGTAGCCCTTGTGCACGCCCGGCTCGAGCTGGGCGTACGTCGAAGTCTGATAGATGGGAGTGATGATTGCGCCGGTCGTTTCGTCGTCCGGCTGCGCAGAATGGATGGCGAGCGTATCAAATCGGTAGGACATGTCCTCTCCTTCGTTCGTGTGCAGCTCGAGTGTTCGTGTGAGAGAAAACGGAGGGACCCGGGTCGGCGACGCTACTCGACTAAGCGCCTGCGCCCGGGCGGCGCATCACCATTCGGCCCATCGTCTGGTTGGCGATGCGTGACATGTTGACGTGCAATGTAGGCGTGACGTGCGATCGTGTCAAGGTCGTGGGTCGTGGGTCGTAGGTACCGGGGGCTGCATCGCAAGAACGCTGAGGCCCTCGATACCCACGACCTACGACCCACGACCCAATCGATGATTCTTCTGCTGTATGCCGCGACCGCGGCCGTACTCCTCTGGCTCTCGCATCGCGCGCTGCAGCCGATCTCGCGCGTCGCTGCGGTGCTGCTGTTTTTGCTGCCGTTCTGCTTGACTGGATTCGCGCTCGTCACCGATCGCGTCTACGCGCCGATCGATTTTCCTTATGCGACCGAGCCGCTGCTGCCGTTGCGCGGTCAGTATGGCATCGGCCCGGCGATCAACGGGATTCTCACGGACATCGCCTCGCAGATGATTCCATGGCGAAAGGCCGTGCAGTGGTCGCTCGCGCATCGCCAGTGGCCGATCCACAATCCATTCATCCTCTCCGGCGACATCCTCGCCGCCGCGGCGCAGCCGGCGGCGTACAGCCCGTTCACGCTGATTGCTTGCCTGCTTCCGGTCGCGAAGAGCATGACTTACACCGCCGCGATCGCGCTCTTCGTCGCAGCGCTCGGCGCCTTTCTCTTCGCGCGCGACCTCGGATGTCGTGAGTCATCCGCTTTGATCGCGGCGGCCGGTTGGATGTACTCGACCGACATCTCTTTCTTCATCCTCTGGCCCCTCGGCTTCTCCTGGACGTTTCTCCCGCTCGTACTCCTCGGCGTCCGGCGAGTGTTGCGCGCGCCTGGAGCTCGCTCGGCGGCATTGCTCACCACGGCGTTCACTCTGATGTTACTGGCCGGGCATCCTGAGACCGCGGTACACATTGTCCTCGTCGCTGGCGTGTATGCGCTTTTCGAGATCGCGCGACAACGCCGCGATGTTCTCCGTGGAATCATCGCCGCGATCAGCGCCGGCGTCATTGCTCTTCTTCTCTGCGCGATTTACATCCTGCCGATCCTCGAGGCCGCGCCACAGTCGGCCGAACACGCGTACCGCACCGCACACTTCGCGCAGGAGCGACAGGGAGCGAATGCGTATGAAGTTCTGGCGCGCCTGGCCACGGACTTCTTCCCCTTTCTCCACGTCCGGCACTGGCGCGTATCGGAGATCGAGAACATTCCATTCGACAGCGCCGCCGCCGGCAGCGCGATTCTCGCGCTCGCGATCTACGCCGTCTGGCGCGTGCGATCGCCACACACGTGGTTCTTCGCCGCTCTGGCGATCTTCGGAATGCTCGCGCGTACGGAGTGGAATCCGCTCGTGTCTCTGATGAAAAGACTTCCGCTGCTGAACATCACGCTCAACGAGCGGTTGTCGTTCGCGGCGGCGTTCTCCCTTTCGATTCTTGCCGCGATCGGCGTCGAAGAGGTCCTTCGCCGACAACGAGATCGTTCTGCGGCGATCACGGCGGCGATTGTGCTGGTCGTGCTGGCCATCGGAACGAATCTGATCCTCCGTTCGAATCTCGTCGACGAGAACATCGAGATGTGGGGTGATTACAAGATCTTCGCGGAGCTGGCCGGCCTGGCGGCTGTCGCGACGATTCTCCTCTCCCGCGTTCCGCCGAGGTGGTGCGCGGCGGGGATCCTCGGAGCGATTCTCGTGCAGCGCGTGCTGAGTGAACGTGGTTTTTACAACACGTTTCCCGCGCGCGCCGCCTATCCGCCCGTGCCGATCTTCGAGCCGTTGAAAAAGATCTCCGATCCTTTCCGCGTCGTCGGAATCGATCTCACGTTCATTCCCGGAACATCGGCGCTCTACGAGCTCGAAGATGTGCGCGGCTATGAGGCGATGACGCTGCATCGATATGTGGATACATACAGACTCTGGTGCGAGACAGTGCCGGTCTGGTTCAATCGCGTGCACGATCTGAAGAAACCGTTTCTTTCGTTCCTGAACGTGCGTTATGCGGTCGTATGGCGCAAGTATCCAGTGCCTGACGGCTGGCGTGTCTTCGCTACGCAGCGCGGATGTGCGCTGCTGGAGAACACCAATGTGATCGAGCGCGCGTTCGTGCCGCAGCGCGTGACGATCGGCTTACCGGCGGGCGAAGCGCTCAACCAGATGAGCAAGCAGAACGACTTTCGCGAGCGCGCGTGGATCGAAGCGCCCGTGAAGTCGTACGAGCGCGAAAACGGGCCGGGACGCATCACGATCGATCGACGACTCCCACTCCGCTACCACATCACAGCGGACATGCAGCGCGACGGCTGGATTGTCGTCTCCGAGTCAGCGTGGAACGGATGGCGCGCCTACGTCGACGGAAGGCGCGTGAAGATGCAGTTCGCGAACACAGCGTTTCTGTCGGTGTACGTACCGCAGGGAAGGCACAACGTGCGACTCGTCTATCTTCCGGACTCGTTCGTGAGAGGAAGAGCGATCACGATGGCGACGCTGGCCGCAATCACAATTTTCAGTGCCCTCTCCCGCTTGCGGGAGAGGGTGGCGCGAAGCGCCGGGTGAGGGGCGGCCCCTCATCCGGCCTTCGGCCACCTTCTCCCGTGGGTGAGAAGGCTCTCATTGCGAAAGTTCTGTGAGTTTCTTCTCCAGCGCTGCAATGGTGCTCTCGCGCACTTGCGCCTTCGGCAACTGCTTCGCGTACGCGATCGCTTCCTCCATCGTCTTCTTCGCCGATTCCTTGTCGCCTTTAGCGACGTAGATATCGGCGCGGTTGCGCAGGATGAGCAGCTTGCGCGGGCCGTATGCGCGCGCCAGCGCGCGATCGGATGCCGCGAGCGCCTTGTCGTACTCCTTCATCGCTTTATAGGCGCTTGCCAATCGCGCCGGCGGGTTGTAGTCGTCAGGGAAGTCGCGCTCCGATTGCTCGAGCATCGGAATGGCCTTCTCCGGAGTCTTCAGCTCGAGATAGGCGGTAAGCCGGTGGGAATCGTATACAGCGCGCTGCTCGGGAGTTTTCGCTTGCGCGGCCGCTTTCTCGAGGAACTCGGTCCACTCCTGACGAAGCTTCTGTGCCCCTTCTTCGTCTTTCAGCGCCTCGCGTGCAGCGATGAGCGTGATGTACATCCCCGAACGGTCGTCGCCGGCGAGCTCGATCTTCTTGTCGGCGAGTGCCTCACGCGTCACGACGTCGAGCTTTCTGATCAGATCGGCGCGCTGCGCATTCTTCTCGTCGATCGATGTTGCGCAGTCGAGTCCCGATGCCGCGACGTTCGCGCCGGAGCGCGTCGACTTCAGGCGCGCGTACAGATCGAGCGCTCGGGTTGCGCAGTGCTCGTAGTCTTTCGCGCTGCTGAGAGAGAAGAGCAACGACTCCGCGGTCGGACCGTAGCGTCGCCAACTCTTCGGCGCTTTCTCGAGCGCCGATTCGTACAGCTTCGCCGCGTCGGCATGCCTTCCTTCCGACGCGAGTTTGTCCGCGGAGGCGACGAGAAAGTCGGAGGACGATTGCGTTTTCTTCGACGCGTCGTCGAGCAGCTTCTCGAGCTGCGGGAGTGTCGCGCCGCCGACGTAGCGCATGACGATCTTCTCGCCCGTCGAATCGAGCACGAGCAGCGTCGGCAGGACAGGCATCGGATACTTCGCCAGGAAGTTCGCGTTCCTTGAGTCTTCGGTGTTGATGGCGAGCCAGACGAACCGTCCGGCATATCGCTCGAGGGACTTATCGGTGAATACGTAAGCCCTCATCGAGCGGCAGGTGTGTCACCACGGCGCCCAGGCATCGACGAAGATCGGCTGCTTCTTCGCTTTCGCCCGAGTCACCGCCTTGCCGAAGTCGTCTTCGATGAAAGGAACGACCTCTTTTGCCAGCGCGGGGAGCGCGCTGAGTGCGAATATTGCGACTGCGAGTGTTCGCTTCATCTGTTTACCCATTTTGAAATCCAATCCCACACCTGCTCGTAAAAGAACTTCGAATCATTGCCGTTGAGAATCCAGTGATTCTCTTCGGGCCATACAAGAAGCTTGCTAGGCACTTTCATCCGCTGTAGGGCCGCCCACATCTCGAGTGTGTTGTTCATCGGCACGCGGAAGTCGCGCTCACCCACGGACATCAGGATTGGCGTCTTGAACTGATTCGCGTATGTCAGCGGACTCTGCTCCACCCACAATTTGTTGCTTGTCTCCCAGAACGGGCCGCCGACCATCAGCTCACGGTGATAGTTGGAATCGCTCGTTCCCCATTGCGTCTGCAGAGTGGCCAGACCGGCGTGACTGATGATCGCCTTGTAGCGCGTCGTCGTCGCTTCCATCCAGTTGGCGAGGTGGCCGCCGTAGCTCGCACCGCCGGCAACCTGACGCGCTCCATCGATGAACGGAAAACGTTTGATCGCCTCGTCGGCTCCTTCGTTCACATCATTGCCGGGACCGCGCAGGGGATCATTCTGAATCGCCTGTCCCAGCTTCTCGCCGTATCCGGTCGAGCCGCGATAGTCGGTCATCAGCATGACATAGCCCGGCTTGGCGAGCAGGTGATAGTTCCAGCGCAGCGAGATCTGATCGCGCCACATGCTGGCCGCTCCGCCGTGAATGAGCACGAACAACGGATATTTCTTGTTCGGATCGAAGTTCTCAGGCACGACGATCATGTTGTGAAGACGGAGACCATCCTTCGTCGTGAACCAGAAATGCTGCGGCGGCTGCCAATCGAGCGAGGCTGCCTTCTCGACGTTGAAGTCGGTGAGATTGCGGCGTGTCTTCGTCGCCGGATCGATGCGGACGATCTCCTGCGGATCGACCGAGCTCCCCCAGCGGCCGACCAACGCGAGTGAAGGTGCTTTCTCGGCGATATCGAGATCGGTGTAGACGCCGCGCTCCGGCTCGATCGCAAGCCGCGCGTCGCCGCCCTTCGACGAGACGACGTAGATTTTCTCCAGTCCCGCATCTTCGGCGGCGAAGTAGATCGTGCGGCCGTCGGAGGTGATCGCGTAGCCGCCCACCGAGCGATCGAACGGCGGACCGACGATCTCGCGACGGTTCGTCATCGAAGGCCAGTCGAACACGACAAGGCGATTGTTGTTGTAAGGAAGCTTGTTGTTCGGATTGAAGATCGCGTACAGAGCTTTCCCATCAGGACTGAACCTCGCCTGCGAGTGGCTGCCTTCGCCGTGCGCGATCCGCTCCGGCTCTCCTCCGCTGGCGCGCACGCGATAGAGATCGGTAGCGACTTCCGCGTATGCGGCGGTGTTGCGCTCGGTCGTGATACCGAAGACGATCCATTGCCCGTCCGGCGACCATACCGCTCGAATCGTCTCGCCCCCTTCCCCTTGCGAGGTTCCGCCGAATCCGGCCGATGTGACGAGTTGCGTTCCCGCGAGGATGTCCTTCGCCTTTGCGCCGTCGGCCAGCGGCTGAACGAAGAGGTGCACCTGCTTGTCGGCCTCGATCCAGCGATCCCAGTTGCGGATCGGATAAGACTCGTAGACGCGAACGTTCGCTTTGCGATCTTTCGCTTCCTTCGCCGCTTTCTTGTTCGCTTCGTCATCCGCGGCGCCGCGAAAGACGGAGCTGACGAAGAGAATGTTCTTGCCGTCGTCGCTGAATTTTGGCGAGCGAACGGCCGTCGATCCATTCGACATCCGCTGCGCTTCGCCGCCGCCGGCGATGTCGAGGACATAGAGCTGGCTGACCTCGTCGCCCTCGCGTTTCGCAGTGAATGCGATCCGCCGGCTATCGGGCGACCACGTGACGTCACTCTCCGACGCCTTCGAAAACGTGATCTTGTGCGGCTTGGCGCTGCCGTCGGCCGGAACGATCCAGAGATCGGTGATCTGATCTTTCTCGTCGTAAGCCGGCTCAATAACGGAAAAGGCGACCCACCGTCCGTCCAGACTGATCACGGGTGCGCCAACGCGTTTCATGAGCCAGAGAGTTTCGTGCGTGATCGGTTGCTTCGCCGCGAGCGCTGCCGCAGCGATCAGAAGCACTGCGACGAAGGCTGTCAGTCGTTTCATGCGCGTATCCTAACTTCAGTTGGGCCGACGCAAACCCTGGAGGAGTAAAATCTGAATCATGGGCAAGCTCCTCGAGAAAGTCGTAACCGAAGCGAAAAAGCTGCCGGAACAAGAGCAGGAAGTTTTTGCGGCTTGGGCGCTGGCCGAGTTGGAATCCGAACGTCGCTGGGACGAGTTGTTTGCTCGTTCCCAAGATCTGCTCGCCCGTATGGCTGCGGAGGCGCGTCGCGAATACCGCGCCGGGCTCACCGAGCCACTCGATCCTGAGAAGTTGTGAAGTCGCGAACGACGTCAACGTTTCGGAAGCAGTTCGCCGCGCTTCCAAACGACGTACGTGAGCAGGCCCGAGCCGCTTACCGTCTGTTCGTTAGCAACCCTCGTCACCCAAGTCTCCACTTCAAGAAAGTTCACACCACCGAGCCAGTAGTTTCCGTTCGCGTGGGGCGCAATTACCGAGTCGTGGGTCTCATCGAGGAATCCGACACCGTCGTGTGGTTCTGGATCGGACCGCACGAGCAATACGAAACGGTACTCGCAAATCTGTGAGCGCGGCCCAACAAGCCGCTGGAGCCGACGCGGCGCCGTGCGCTGGCCCGGCGCTTCGCGCCTCGCGCTCTGCGGTAGCGTGTGTCAGTGCCGTTGGCGCGCGGAGGCGCCGCGCGGCTCAGCGGCAAGGTCGTTAGCGATGAAACAACGTGCGCGAGCACTCGAGGACAAAGCCGAGCGCTCCGCCGCGATCCTCAAAGCGGCGAGAGAGCTCTGGTCCAGCAGTCGCGACTTCAGCATGACGGACGTCGCTGCACGCGCGGGTATCGTGAAGGGGACGATCTATCTCTACTTCAAGACGAGGGAAGAGTTGATAGAGGCGGTTGTCGAGCAACTCATCGAAGAGTGCTTCGACGACATCGATCGCCAACTCCGGAAACGGCGTGGACGTTGGTCGGCAGAACAGGTCGCCGGCGTCTTCGAACGCGCCCTTCGCGGCCGCGTGCCGATCGCCGATGCGCTGAAGCTCGCGCGTCCGCGTCTCGAGAAAACCGCGGCGCTCCTGGAATCGCGATACCGGCCACTTGGCGAAGTCATCGCGCTCTTAGGCGGTAAACGAGCTGCGCGATCGTCGCGCCGGCGGCGTCGAGCATGACGTCACTCGCCAATCCTGTGCGCGACGGCACCATCGCCTGATGCCCCTCGTCGATTGCAGCGATCAGAACAGCCAGGACGGCCGCGATCAGCGACCAGCGCAGCGTCCACCCCGACCGCGAGCCTCGCACGGCACGGAAATCGAGCGCGCCGAGGAGTCCGTAGGCCAGGAGGTGGCCGAGTTTTCGGGTGAGGACGTGAATGATTTCGAACCAGGGACTCGTCGGGGGAACGATCCATTCGAGGATCCGGAAGGTCACCACTGTCGATCCTGCGCTGCCCGACATCAACAGCAAAACGGCCGACCAGATCATCGCCGGCAGCCAGTAACGGACCAGATCTGCTCGCCTCACAGGCCGCGGGATCTTATACTTATTCGATCCAATGATGAGTGAGCCTCGCTCCGTCAAGTTCACGGTGTATCAGCCGAATCTCGCGCCGACGCGCCTGTCGCTGCCCGTTCAGACGATTACTCTCGGCCGAGCCTCCGATTGCACGATCCCGATTCGCGATCGCTTTCTGTCGCGGCGTCACGCCGAGATCAGTTATGCCTCGGGGCGGTGGCAGGTCCGCGATTGCGGCAGCGTCAACGGCACGATGCTCAACGGCTCGAAACTCACCGAGCCCGCCGTTCTCCGCCCCGGCGATCGCATCCTCCTCGGCGACAGCGAGGTGGTGTTCGACTCGGCCGACTCCGATCCGCCGCCGCAGCTCGTCGCCGTCGACAGCGATTCGCACGCGAAGAGCCTCGTGCTCCCGCTGCGTGAAGCGATCGACGAGATCGATCGCAACCGCGAGCGAACGGGCATCCTGGCGTCGCTGGCCATCCAGTTCATCGAGGATCGCCCGATGGAGGAGCTCTTCGAGTTCATCCTCGACAAGGTCATGGATTTGCTCAAGCCGTCCCGCGCGGCGCTGGCGCTCCTCGGCTCGGACGGCAAGACATTCGAGAACGTGCGCGTCCGGCGCAGCAACTCCGCCGATTCCAACGACCTCATGATCAGTCGCACCCTCCTCGGCGAAGTGATCGAGGAGCGCAACGTCATCTCATTCGTCGACACCGCGCAGAACGAGAAGCTCGCCCGCGCCGAGTCGATCATCGGCCAGCACATCCGCTCGGCCGTATGCGCGCCACTCATCGTGAACGATGCGGTCCTGGGCGTGCTCTATATCGACTTTCTCGCCAACCGCGGCGCGGTCACTCACGAGGACGTGCGCCTGATCGCGCAGATCGCGCGACTCGGTGCCATGAAGCTCGAGACGACGCGTCTTCGCGAAGAGGCCATTGCCAAGGCCAGGATCGACGAAGAGCTGCGCACGGCGTACACGATTCAGAGCCGTTTACTTCCTACAACGCTGCCGTGCGTCGACAACTACTGTTTCGCAGGCACGAACAAACCGGCCAAAACGGTGAGCGGTGACTACTACGACGTCATCGTCCGTCCCGATGGCCGCATCTACTTCATCATCGCCGATGTCAGCGGCAAGGGCATCACGGCGGCGCTGGTGATGTCGGGACTGGCGACCGCGTTCAACATCTTCACGCGGACCGATCCGGCCCCCGCCGATCTCGTTCGCGAGCTCAATCTGACGCTGGCGCCAAAGACCGCGCCGACGAAGTTCGCCACGCTCGTGGCCGGAGTTCTCGATCCCGAAACCGGCATCATCGACTTCGCGAACGCCGGTCACGTGCCGCCGCTCGTCATTACGCGAGCAGGCGTGCGGCGACTGCACATCACCGATCTCGTGGTCGGACTCTTTCCGCAGGCGCAATACCGGAATCAGGCCGTGCGGCTCGAGCTGGGCGACTCGCTGGTTCTCTTCACTGACGGCATCACTGAGGCGGAGAACGAAACCGAAGAGCAGCTCGGCCTGGAAGCGGTGGAATCTCTGCTGCGCGAGCGACACGGAACGCGCGCGCCGGAGCTGCTCGACATGATTCAGGCGGGGGTACTGACGTTCATCGGCGACACCGCGCCGTCTGATGACATCACATTGTTCGTGATCACACGCGCGTGAGCTCCGCGACGCGGCAATTGAGCCGCGGCCCCTCCGGATCGGTGAAGTCGAGCTTGTCCCACGGAACGACGAGATTGCGGGTCTTCGCGCCGAGCAGCCGGAGCACAAAGCTGAACGCGCTCGTAGCGATTTCATAATGGGTGATGACGCACTGGTCGCCTTGCCAGTCGCCATGCACCTCTTCGAGCCGGCCCGCTTTCCGGCCGTCGACATCGCGCACCGACTTGCCGATCACCACTCCAGATGAACGATCAATCGTTCTTCTCCTGATGTTTGTGGTGCGCGCTGCCTGGAATCTTCGCGATGATGTGCTCGCGCAACCATTTCTCTACGTCGTACAGCGGGGAATTTGCGGCATCCACATTCAACGTCACAGATATGTCGACTTTCACCACGGCGGACCATGGAACGCGAAACGACTTCGCGTGCAGCTTCCGAACGAAACGCTCCAGTCGTTTCGAGAGCCTGCGCGCCAACACGTCAGTCCCGATATCGATGTAAGCCACGCGTGGGGGATGCTCGTCAGGATCCCGAGTGTGACCTTCAGGATGTTCTTCATTGTTTCTTTGCGCGTTGCAGCTCTGCCCTGATCGCGGCAAAGCGTGGATCGTCATGCCGGTCGTCCCGCTCGACGCGTTGCGAGAGCTCGTCGTACAGCGACGCCACCGCCGATCGGTGAGCGCTCGCGCGCCGGTCGTTCTTCAACGGATCAGCGAGTTGTTGCAGCGAGTCCGAAGCGACCTTCACCGTCGTCTTCACGGATGCCTTCCGCACCGTGCCTCGCGACCACTCGCGTGACAGTCTCTCGCCCGTGGCTGCCCATGAAGCAAGCTCGTCGCGCTCTTGTTCGGCCTTCGACGACTCCGATTTGCACGCGAGCAACACGAGCGTGAGCAACACGACGGTCATGTTTCGCACGGCGAGACTTCAACCAAGAGTAATGCCAGACTCAGCGGCGGCGGCGCTCGCTTCGCTCTTCATGGATCGACAGAGGAGAGTCACGGCTCAACTCATGCAGCATCGTCCCTCCTGCTGCTCATGTGGAGAACTGTATGGTGCGTCATGTGATTGAAGCCCGGCGCGCAGAAACGACCAGCGACTTTCTGGTCAGACGTCTTTACGAGTGGGGCGTGAGGCGCATCTATGGCTATCCCGGCGACGGCATCAACGGAATCATGGGTGCGCTCGATCGCGCCAAGGACGCGATTGATTTCATTCAGGTCCGCCACGAAGAGATGGCTGCGTTCATGGCCTGCGCGCACGCGAAGTTCACCGGACAGGTTGGTGTGTGCCTGGCGACGTCGGGTCCGGGCGCGATTCATCTGCTCAACGGTCTCTACGATGCGAAGCTCGATCATCAGCCGGTCGTCGCGATCGTCGGACAGTCGTCACGACTGGCCATGGGCGGCTCGTATCAGCAGGAAGTCGATCTGCAGACGCTGTTCAAGGATGTCGCGTCGGAATTCGTGCAGACCGCGATGGCGCCGGCGCAGATCCGGCACCTCATCGATCGCGCCGTCCGCATCGCGCTGGCCGAGCGCACGGTCACGTGCATCATCATTCCCCACGATCTCCAGGATGAGAAAGCGGTTGAGCCGCCGCACAAACACGCAAAGGTCCACTCGGGAGTCGGGTGGACGTCACCGCGCGTGATCCCTGCGGATGTCGATCTACGTCGAGCGGCCGATGTGCTCAACGCCGGCGCGCGTGTGGCGATGCTCGTCGGCGCCGGAGCGATGCACGCGACCGACGAGATCATCGAAGTCGCCGATATCCTCGGCGCCGGCGTGGCCAAAGCTCTCCTCGGCAAAGCGGCCGTTCCCGATGACTTGCCTTTCGTCACCGGATCGATCGGGCTCCTCGGAACGAAGCCGAGCTGGGTGCTCATGGACGAGTGCGACACGCTGCTGATGGTCGGCTCGAGCTTTCCCTATCCGGAATTTCTACCGGAGGAGGGGAAAGCGCGCGGCGTGCAGATCGACATCGACGGACGGATGCTCTCGATCCGTTATCCAATGGAAGTGAACCTCACCGGCGACAGCAGAGAGTCGTTGCGCGCGCTCATGCCATTGCTGAAACGGAAGAGCGATCGCTCCTGGCGCGAGAAGATCGAGAAGGAGATCCGCGAGTGGTGGGAGATCGTCGAGGCGCGGGCGATGGACTCTGCGGATCCGATCAACCCACAACTCGTCTTCTGGGAATTGTCGCCGCGGTTACCGGAGAAATGCATTCTGGCCGCCGATTCGGGCTCGACGGCGAGCTGGTATGCGCGCGACCTCAAATTCAAACGCGGCATGATGGGGTCGCTCTCCGGCAACCTGGCTACGATGGGGCCGGGCGTGCCGTACGTGATCGCCGCGAAGTTCGCCTTCCCCGATCGCGTGGCCATCGCGCTCGTCGGCGACGGCGCGTTTCAGATGAACGGGATGAACGAGGTGATCACGATCGCGAAGTACTGGAAGGAGTGGAGCGATCCGCGGCTGATCGTCTGCGTGCTCGAAAATCGCGACCTCAACATGGTGACGTGGGAGCAGCGCGTCCTGGCCGGCGATCCGAAGTTTGAAGCGTCGCAGGTGATTCCCGGCTTCGAGTACGACGAGTACGCCCGCTCTCTCGGTCTGAAAGGGATCCGCGTGAATGATCCGAAGAAGGTGGGGGCGTCGTGGGACGAGGCGCTCAGCGCCGATCGTCCTGTCGTCATCTCCTTCCGCACGGATCCGGAAGTTCCACCGCTACCGCCGCACATCACATTCGATCAAGCGAAGAAGTTCATGACGTCGCTCCTGCACGATCCGAGTCGCGCGGCGATGCTGAAACAGTCGATGAAGGAGATGTTCGATTCGTTCAAGAAGTAATCCTCATCGCCCTCTCCCGCCGGGAGAGGGTGGCCGAAGGCCGGGTGAGGGGTCGTCCCTCATGCACCTTCTCCCCGCCGAGCGGGGAGAAGGCACTGTACCGATCCGATGACAGGCGCATATCGTCCCATTGCCGATTACGCGATGATCGGCGACGCGCGTTCAGCGGCGCTGATCTCTCGCGACGGATCGATCGACTGGCTCTGCTGGCCGCGCTTCGACAGCCGGTCGGTATTCGCGAAGATTCTCGACGCCGCTCGCGGCGGCTGTTTCTCGATCGCTCCATCGATCGAGTTCTCCTCGAAGCGACGTTACCTCGAGGAGACGAACGTCCTCGAGACGATCTTCGAGACCGATCGCGGCAACGTTCGTCTGCTCGATCTCATGCCCGCGCTCACCGAGGAGCAGAAGCGCAGGCGCATGCTGCCGGTGCGACAGTTGCTGCGGCGTGTTGAAGGAATCTCAGGGGAAGTCCCGATGCTCGCGACGTACGAGCCGCGGCCCGACTACGCGCGCGTGACGCCAACGCTCGATTTCCGGCGCGCCGACACAGTCTGGTGCGCGCGCGGTCCGGAGGTGTGGCATCTCCGATCGAATGTGCAATTCGACATCGAAGGTCCGACCGCCTGCGCGCGGTTCAACGTCGGCCGAGATGAGCGCCGGCACTTCGCACTGTCTTACGAAAGGCACGCTCCGGCCGTCTTCGGCAACATCGATCAGGCGGCCGACGAAGAGATCGATTCGACGATCGCATGGTGGAAAAGCTGGGCGTCGAAGTTGACGTATGACGGTCCGCACCGCGAGCACGTGCTGCGCAGTGCGCTCGTCCTGAAGTTGCTCGCGTACGCTCCGTCGGGCGGCATCGTCGCCGCACCGACCACATCATTGCCCGAGAGAATCGGCGGCATTCGCAACTGGGACTATCGCTATTGCTGGCTGCGCGACGCCGCGTTCACCGTCAGCGCGTTGTATGAATGCGGCTTCGAAGTCGAAGGAGCCGCATTCGTCGACTGGCTCCTTTACGCAACGCGATTGACGCAGCCACGACTGCAGATCGTCTACGACGTATTCGGCGAATCGCGTCTGCCCGAGACCACGCTCGATCATCTCGAGGGATATCTCGGATCGCGGCCGGTACATATCGGCAATGCCGCGCACGATCAATTTCAGCTCGATATCTATGGCGAAGTTCTCGGCGCTGTCGAGGAATTCACGAACCGCGGTGAAGCGCTCTTCGGAGATGCGCGCCGTCTGATCACGCGCCTCGCCAATCGGGTGGCAAAGCGATGGCGCGAGCCCGACAGCGGAATCTGGGAAAAACGCAGCGAGCGCCAACAGCATGTCCATTCGAAAGTGATGGCCTGGGCGGCGCTCGACTGCGCCTCGCGCCTCGCCGAGAAAGGCCTCGTGAAGGACAACGCAGACGCCTGGCACCGTACCAAGGACGAGATCAAGAACGACGTCATCGAGCACGGGTTCAACCGCGATCTCAACAGCTTCGTAAGCATCTACGACAGCGATGAGCTCGATGCGAGTCTGCTCTACATCTCACGCGTCGGGTTTCTCGACGCCGACGATCCGCGCATCCTCGGCACTATCGACGCGATCCGTCATCGCCTCGGTCGCGACGATCTCCTATATCGGTACGAGTGGAGAACCGAGGACGGTCTGCCGCCGGGCGAAGGCGCGTTTCTACCGTGCAGCTTCTTGCTGGTGGAGGCACTCGCCATCGCGAAACGTTTCGACGAGGCGGAGGATGTTTTCGAAAAACTCTGCAAACGCGGCAACGACCTCGGACTCTTTTCAGAAGAGATCGACGTCGACTCAGGAGCTTTGATCGGCAACTTCCCGCAAGCGCTGACGCACATCGGATTGATGAACGCGGCGCTGCGGCTGCGTGGAGAGCGGCCGTCCCGCCCGCAGTGATCGCGCGTCCCGCGCGATCACTGTTGTCGCCGGGCGAGACGCCCGGCGACTGCGGCCGGGACGGCCGGCTCTCCTCACCGCACCACGTAGAACGCGCCGAGGATCAGACCATAGATCGCGTGGGCGACGATCGTGACGACCGGCGTCAGCCGTCCGTAGTTCGTCGCCAGGAATCCCGGCGGTTCGAGAAGACGCGTCGGCTCGGGGCCGCGCGAGTCGGAGACCATGCGCGGGTGAAGTCCGGGGAGGAGCGGAAGGATCGCGACGACCACAACAAATCCCTGGACGATGCCCATCGCGGCACCGAGCCACCATGTGGCGACGCCGAGCTGCTCGAAGAACAAGGCATAGATGATGGCGAACCACCACCCGTTCAACGCGTGAATGGCGTAGCCGAGGATTCTGGCGCGGTCGCGATCGGCGGTGAACATCGAGCCGACGATGAAGGGCATGTCGATGCGTGTGATGCCGGCGGACTGACCGGCCACGATGATCGTCGTCAGCAGGACCGTCGCGGCGAAGCCCCACAGAAGGATCGAGGAGAGGTTCAAAACATGGGCAGCCATATACGTTGGCGCTCAGGTACTCGGTGGCGTCTCACCGATGAGCTGCGCGAAATTCGCGACGAGCAGCGGATCGTAGAACGTCCCGGCACGCTTCTTCAGAATCTCCATCGCGCTGGCGCGCATCAGCGGCTTCTGATACGGACGGACGGTCTGCATCGCATCGTAGGCGTCGGCGATGGATGTCAACCGGCTCGCGAGATTCGGGACGCGCGGCGTCTTGAGAATCGGATAGGCGGGCTGCGTGTCGAATCGCAGGTGATGCTCGAACGCGACTACCGCGGTCAGCGGCAGCGCACCCTGCATCTCGCTCAAGTACCACGAGCCCTGTTCGGCGTGACCCTGCATGATCGCCCACTCTTCTCCTTCGAGCTTTCCCGGTTTGTTGAGCACGGTCAGCGGCACGGTCAGCTTGCCGATGTCGTGGAGAAGTCCGGCCATGCCGAAGGAATGGAGCATCGGACCTTGAAGTCCGAAGGAGCGCGCCTGCGCGAGAACGAGAAGCGAGACGTTGACGGAGTGCACGAAGGTGTATTCGTCGTGTTCCTTCAACTTCGACAGAGGGAGGATGAACCGCGTCGTGCGCGATAGCGAGTCGATGAAGCTCCAGACCAACTGCTCCATCATGCCGATCGGCAGCGTATGCTCCGTGCGGAAGCGCGCGAACGACTCACGAATCATGTCGATCTGATCGATCCTGATCTCGCGCTGTTCCCGCTTCTCCGTTTCGCTCTCGATGTTGACGCGCACCTTTCCCACGATGACGTGAGGCGTCGACTCGATCGGTTCGGCGCTGGCCAGCGCGGACACGAGTTGATTGACTTCGGCGGCATCGATGCCCACGGCGAGCGTCAGCCGCTCGATGCCTCGACGCTTCAACACATCGATGAATTGCATGTGCGAAAGTGTGGTCTTCCGCAAAACGTCCTGCTCGGCGACGAGATCGTCGCCGACGATGAGAAACGTGATGCTGTCGCTGTTTCGATCGGTGGCCGCGCTCTCGACGGCGGCGACCGTGTCTTCCACCGCCTGCACCACGCGCGGATGATTGGCCGGATAGAGCGTGCGCGTGTTCACGGCCGAAGTGATCGCGATGATGAGATCGTGCATGCGCTACTCGTTCCTCAGTTTGCGGCAGATCTCGCGGATCTGCGGGTCACGTGCCTTGAGACCGCGCTCGACCAGCGGCGCTCGCGCGTCGGGCGGATAACCAGCCAGCGATTCAAATGCCGCGTGACGCTCCTCCTTCGCCGGCCACGGCAGAAACGATGTGCTGAAGAGCGAATCCATTTGCGATAAGGCGAGCGGATCGGCCAGTTCGCCGAGGGCCTTGATCACCCGCACGCGCAGCGAACGGCGCTTGCCGAAGAGATCGCGCCGTTTCAAGATTCGGAGCAGCGGACCGACCGCTTCCTTGATGCCATAGCTTCCCACGAGGGCGATCGCCGTCTCGGCCAACTTCGGATCGCGATCGTTGACGGCTTCCTCGAGCAACGCCGTCGGCACGCTTTCGTCGTAGGCGAGCAATGTCTTGATGGCTTCCATCCGCACCCGCAAATCCCCATGCTGCGCCACTCGGCGAACCTCGGCGAGCGAGGTGCGATCGTTGACGCTGCGAAGAAGCAACAACATGTTGCGCACGACATACCAGCGTTTGTCGTGGAGAAGCGGCACGACATCGGGAACGATGCGTGGTCCCAGCGATGCCAGAAGGTCGAAGAGTCGGCGCCGTCTGGAGCGATTGCTTTCCTCGCTGAGTGCGACGAGAAGACTCCGCGCAGCGGCCGCTCCGAGTGCTTCGACGAGACGGCGGATGGCCGCGGTCTCGTCCGGCGGCGCGGTGGCCAGACTCGCGATGAGCGCCTGAGTCGCGTCCGGTGTCGCCACTCCGGCGAGACAGTGAATGATGGCCTCTCGCAACTCCGGTTTTTGTGCAGTTGCGCCCACCTGCTCGAGACGGTGAACGAAGTTCACCGCTTCAACAAACTCACCGCCGGTGATCTCAGCGCGGAGAAGCGAAGCCGCGCGCTCGAGGATTTTCTCCACATCGCGCGAGGTCCCGAACTTCGAGAGCAGCTCGATGAGCGTCTGCCCGAGCTGACGATCGACCGCCTCCGGGGCCACGGTCTCGACGCGGTTTCCCAGTTTCTCGATCGACTGTTCGCTCGTCGTCTGCAGCCGGGGCAGCTCGATCGAGACTTCCGACAGGAGCGCCTTGTGATCGGGAGGATTGAATCGATCGATGTCCTCGTCCTCGAAAAGCTCCACGAGCTCGCCGAGGAGCGCGGCGGGCGCCGGCTGCGGTTCGCTACTTCTGGCTTCGATCGACGCGAGTGATTCGAGCAGCGCAATGGCATGCGGCGAGAGGTTGCCCATCATCGATAGATGGCGGAGCGCTTCGAGCACTTCGTCGCGCTGGAGCGTGTTGCTCAGCTCGCGCATCAGCGAGCCGGCCGTCGGATCGGTCGCCAGCGGCCGCAGTGCGGCGCGGACGATCGTGCGGCGGAGCGCATCGGGCATGACTCTCAAGAGTTGGATGATCTGCTGCACGGCGACTTGGCGTCGCGAACCAGAGCTGGAGGCGACGTGCGTGCCGATCGAGTCGGCGACTCGCGCGATCATCGCCTCCGCCGATTCGGTCTGCGGCACTGATGTTTCGATCCGGACGCCGAATGTGGCGTCGGGATCGAATTCCGCACTCGGATCGTCGGCGCTATCGATGTATCGGAGCATGATCGCGGCCAACTCGTCGACCGATCGAATGTCGCGGCTGAGCAGCCGCCGCGCTTTCGGTGTCAGCTCATGGCCGGCGACCAGCGCGCGCAGAATGTCTTCCCACAGCGACTGTCGCTCTTGCGGTTCGTCGGTGAGCTTGTCGGTGACCTGAACCGCCGAGTAGTCGACCGGTTTCAAATTGATGTTCACGACGCCTGCTGCCGTGAGCTCTTCCCAGAGCGGCGTGGGATTTTCAGGTGTACCGGTGAGGCGGCGAAGAAATGTGTCGAGGTCGGCGGTCGTCGTCTCCGCAGCGAAGCGCACGACCGCGATGCCCCGGCCGTAGAGCGCCTGCGCAAATTTTTGGGCCTGCGTCGAATCGATCTTGTCGTCGCCGTAGAGAATGCCGTCGGCGGCGATGCCGAGTGCCACTTCGCCCGCGGGACCGCGAAGATCCATCAGAGCGCGATGCGCTGCTTCGAC
>DASYUK010000130.1:0-12574 GCA_036001325.1 Thermoanaerobaculia bacterium | reverse complement strand
GAATGTCGCGATCTTGCGCGCGGACGGGCCGGGACGAAGCTGACCGCGTGAAGTCACCGCAAACCCGTCGATGTCGCCGCCGAGGAACTCTTCGGCGGAGCGGATGCGCCAGAACTGCGGGGAGACGGCGAAGAGATTCGAAGCCGCGAGGAGCGCGGCTACAAGCGTGAGTAGACGACGCATGAACTTCCTTTCGGACGGACGATCTAGATGGCAGGTTTCACGTCGACATCGATCTTCACCGCACCGTCGACGATGTACCCGAGCGATCGCGCCTGCTGACCCGTGGCGTGATAGCGCACCGGCGCCTGCGCGCCGTTCGATGTGTCATCGGTGACGACCGCGCGGATCGACGGCGGGAGATTCGGCAGATAGACGCCGGCGGTAACCGCGCCTTCGCTCGAAGAGTAGAGGCCGACGGTCAGATCTGTTGACGGACGGAGCCGGCGCAGCACACCGACGACCTGTTCGAGCGTGCGCGGATCGGGCGGCACGAGCGTGAAGTCGATCTGATTCGCGACCGTGCCGCTGCCGACGAGCAGATACGCCTGGCCGGGCGGCTGATCGTCCGGGATCTTCACATCGAACGTCTCGACAAACGAATCGCCACGGAACGGTTTGAGCACGGCACGAACCTTCACGGTGTCGCCCGGTGAGATGCGACCCTTCTCCGGCGCCTGCAGCGTCGCTTCGAGAATACGCGCCGTCTTGACCACATCGTCGTGGCGGAGATGAAGCTTCACGCTCTCGAGCTCTGCATCTTTGAACTCGTTCGAGATCAGATAGCCGGAGATCACGGCGAGGTATGCAGGAATGGCCTGCCGCGCCTGCGCCCCCGCCCACCCTTCG
Source organism: Thermoanaerobaculia bacterium (assembly GCA_036001325.1). GTDB lineage: Bacteria > Acidobacteriota > Thermoanaerobaculia > Gp7-AA8 > Gp7-AA8 > DASVHS01. The sequence goes on along the minus strand of DASYUK010000130.1, from coordinate 11,725 downwards.
CGAAGCTTGATCGGCTCGAAGCCTTTCAACTTGATTTCCGACTCGAGGAGGACGGTGCGCTCGCCGGCTGCACGCTGCGCATTCGCGACAACGCTGTCTGCCGCCATCGCCAGCAAGAGCGCTGAGAGCTGCGGATGACGGACGAGATTGACGTGATAAGTCTTGGTGATGCCGGAGCCGTCCACGCTCAGCTCGACAGGAATCATCGTCGCCTGCTCACCGATGACGCCCATGATTCCGGCGGAGCGGTCCTGACGCAGCGCACCGACGATGGCGCCGGTGTTGGCGAACTTGAACGAGCTGGCCATGCTCGGCATGAAGCCGACGATCTCCGCGCGCGCCATCGGGAAGCTGATCTCCCCCATATCGAGGAAGGGATGTCCGAAGGCGTAGACGCGATCGCCGTCGATGTGCGTTACGGTGCCGGTGGCGGCGACGGTGAAGTCGCCGTTGAGGAGCACGGCGCCGATCGGATCGCCGGGCGAGAATTGCTTTGCGGCCGACGAGGTCGATTGGGACGACGAAGACGCGCCGCTCGGAACGGCGACGAAGCCCATGTCATCGAGGTAGTGACCAAATCGCGCGACCGTCTCCGGAGCGAAGCTCGAGAGGGAAACCGGCAGCGCGATTCGCCTCGCAGCGCCGAGAGTCGTCGCCTGCTTCGCTGCGAGATCGCTGATGAGTTTGTCGAAGACCGACTCGCTCTTGCCGTTCGCGATGGTCTGCAGGAACTCCGCGCCGCTCATCCGCGGCGCCGCGGCCGGAAGCACATTGGCCCTTCCGCCCGCCTGAGCGATCCGCAGCATCTCATCGATCGGTGTGATGCCGGCGACGGGCTCCTTCGCGAACTGCCACGCATACGCAAGGGCACCGATGACTTTGCCGTCAATGTAGATCGGTGAGCCGCTCATGCCGGCGAGCACGCCGGTGCGCTTGATCACCGGTGAATCGACACGCGCGAGGATCAGGTCCTGTCCCGGGCCGATCCTGTTGAGCACGCCGACGATCTCGACATCGAACTTTTCGATGGTCGACCCTTCGAAGACGGTCAGGCCGTAACCCTTCATCCCCGGCTTGATCTGCGACAGCGGCATCGTCTGAGCGGACGCCGCGACGGCGACGAGCAGCAGCGAAAGAGAAATCCCTAGTTTGCGGAGGGGTCCCACGATCGTCCGTAACACTGCTTTACCGGGGTGCATTTCGTGGTTGCGAGGTTGCGGCGGGGTTTCGCGGTAAGGCACCGCGCCACTGCGCAACCCCGCCACAACTCGCAACTAATCCAACACTTTGCCATCCCGGATGTGAATGATCCGTTTCGCTTCCCGGGACACGTCGTCCTCATGCGTGACGATGATGATCGAGTTGCCGCGGGCGTGGAGGTCGTGAAAGAGATCGAGGATCTCGCGGCCGGTCTGGGAGTCGAGGTTGCCCGTCGGCTCATCGGCGAGTAGCAGCGAAGGCTTGTTCACCAGCGCCCGTGCGATGGCCACACGCTGCCGCTGACCGCCGGAGAGCTCGTTCGGCTGATGGCTCATCCGATCGGCGAGACCGACCGCGGTGAGCGCTTCCTCGGCGAGCGCGCGACGCTGCGCACGCGGGATCTTCGCGTAGATCAACGGCAGCTCGACGTTCTGAAGCGCCGTCGTGCGCGCGAGAAGGTTGAAAGTCTGAAAGACGAATCCGATCTTCTTGTTCCGGATCGCCGCCAGCTCGTCATCGTTCAGCGACTCGACGGGAACGCCGTCGAGCAGGTAGCGGCCCGACGTGGGCGTATCGAGGCAGCCGATGATGTTCATCAGCGTCGACTTCCCGGAGCCCGACGGCCCCATGATCGCCACGTACTCGCCCGGATCGATCTTGAGATCGACGCCGCGCAGCGCGTAGATCTCCTGCGGGCCGAGCTGATAGACCCGCGTGAGCTCGTGCATCTCGATCAGATGTTCGGGAGCAGTTTCGAGAAGTGCGCTCATCGCTTCCTCACGCGGCTGCAGCGGCCCTGGCCTTCGCCGCGCCGACGGCCGCGAAGCCGAGCTTGAAGAAAATGGCCACGATCCAGAGACTGATCACGATCGTCGCCGACCGGGCCTTCGACATCCCCGAGACGTATGCAAAGCCGATCACGAAGAGCGCAAGGCTCCAGATCGTGAAGACGTCGAGCGATGACAGGGCCGCGAACGCGAGCGGGTTCGTCTTCGGATCCACGAGGAACGCCAGATTCGATCGCACCAGCGTCGGCATCAGTGTGGGATCGACCGATCCCTTCGCCGCGAGGATGAGCGTGGCGATGATGCTGTTGATCACCAGCGGCAGCCACGCGTAAAGCGTGACGGAGAAGGCTTGCTTGAACGTACCCCCACCGCCGAACAGGCGGAAGGTGAGTTGAAAAACGCCCGCGACGATTGCCCACACAGCGATCGCGAGGATCGGAGATGCGTAACCGAACACCTTTGCCGATGCCGACATGATGCGCACGGTGCGATCGACATCTTCGGGAGCCATGTTCCGGCCCGATCGCTCGAGGTTATCGCGCATCATCGTCTCGAAATCCATGCGCGGGACGACGATGATCGTGCTGGCGAGCGTCACGACCATCAGAAGGATCAACGGCCAGAGCACGTCCGGGCGTCGGGCGACGTCGCGAAATGTCTCGTCAGGCGAGAAGAGAACGCCGATGACGCGCTGCAGGAAGCCCTTCTTCTCCTCCTGAGCCACCGGCGCCTGAGGAGGCGCGGTGCCGATCTCGGACGTCACTTCTGCGTTCCCTCCTGCGGTTGTTTGTTCTTGTCGTAGTTCAGCCAATTGTAGCTTTGGAGGACCGTGAACACGCGCGGTTCTGGAGAAACCGCCGGCTCTTCGGTGCGGATGTTGTGGGCCTCGAGAGTGTCGCCGACCTGTCGATGATAGTTCGCCACGGCCTGGTTGTAGCCGACCAGGGCCTGCAGTTCGCGGACGCGCGCGTCGGAAAGCTGCTGCTGAATCTGCAGGACCTGGAAATTCGTCGTCATGCCGTTCTCATAACGACGCCGCTCCGCTTCGAGATTTTGCTCAGCCGCTTCACGCGCTGTGCGCGAGGCCACGATCGTCCGGGCCGCGGTGTCGACGTCACGCGCCGCGCTGCGCACCTGCACCACGATGTTCTGCCTCGACTGCTCCTCGGTCACGCGCGAGGCGTCGAGATCGAGCTCCGCGCGCCTCTTCTCCGCACGCGCACCGATGTTCGTCAACGGTAAGCCGACCTGGAAGCCGAGGGTCCAGGTCGGGAAGTCGTTGCTGAAGACCTGCTGCAATGCCGTGCCGTAGCCTGTCGTGTTGTACCCGATTACGGCACCCGTCACGGGGTCGCGGATGGCTTCACGCCCGGCCACGCCGGCCGCGCGGTAATTCATCTGAAAGTCGACCTGCGGCCGCACCTGGTTGCGCGCGTAGAGGTATTGCACCTTCCGCGTCTCGATCGTGAGTTGCGCCTCTCGCAGTTCGGGCCGTAGATCCATCGCACGCGACACCGAGGTGTTCATGTCGATCGCGATCGGCGTGTACTGCACAGGGTCGGTCGGAATGATCGGGCGGTCCCAATCGCCGAACGGCAGATTCATCAGCGCGCGCAACCGATCCTCGGCGCTGCGGACGAGCGCGACGGCGCTGATGAGCTGCTCTTCCGTCGTCGCGATCTGGACGCGTGGTTGAAGAATGTCGAGTGGCGCCGACGCGCCGACATCGATGCGGATCTGCGTGATGCGGGCCTGATCGCGCGCGAGAAAGAGCGCCTCTTTCACCACCTCGACATTGCGACGCGCGTAAACGAGATCGAGATACGCCTGCTCGACGCTCAGCGTGCTATCCATCAGCGCCTGACGAAACGCTTCGCGATTGATGCCGAGCGTATTTCGGGCGATGAGAATGCCGCGCTGAGTCACGTCGATACCGAAGTTGCGCAGGAGCGGCTGCGTGAGCTGAAACGCCAGATTCGGTGTGTATGCGGGGCTGATGTTCGTGAAGCCGCCGACCGTAGTCGAACGAACGTTGTTGAAGCCGAGAAAGTAGCTGCCGCCGGCGGGCAGGTTCTGCGAGACGCCGATATCGGCAGTGGTCGTCTTCGACTCCGACGGCTGCGCCTGCGAGGTCACCGCTCCCTTCACGCTGTTCTGCGAGAACGTGCCGGTGCTGAACCAGTCGAACAGGCCGTACTGCGAGCGAAGCGATTCGCCGGCCATCCGATAGTCATAGCTCTGCAGAGAGATGCCGAGGTTTCGCTGCATCGCGGTGCCCAGCGCGTCCTGAAGGCTGAGCCGCAGCGCGTTCGGGTTCGTCAGATCCTGATCCGTCTCCGCGGTGACCGGCTGAGTGGCCCTTCGCGTCTGCTCGGTGGTGGTCGTTTGCGTCGTCTGCGTGGTCTGCGCAAACGCCGCTGTTGCCAGGAGCGACACGAAGATCATCGCTGGCCACCGTCGAACTGCCGTCATGTGTAAGTCCTCCCGATCGTGGCCGGGGGCCACGATCCCGCGTCTAATTACGAACGGATGAGTTGATAGTTTCGGGCGCGGAATTCTACGCTGATCAGACGCTCGAAGCCGCTGCGGTGTTAGCCGGCAGTGGTGCGCCGGCAAAATGGCAAGCGGCGAATTGACCCGGTTTGTGCTCGATGAGCGGCGGCACCACATCGCGGCAGATGGGGAACTGCGCGATCGGGCAACGCGTGTGGAACACGCAGCCGCTCGGAGGGTTGAGCGGCGTGGGGATGTCGCCGGCGAGCAGAATCCGACTCTTCTTCACCGTCGGATCGGGAATCGGCACCGCGGAAAGTAACGCCTTGGTGTACGGATGCAACGGATCTTCGTAGAGCGAGAGACGGTCCGCGACTTCCATGATCTTGCCGAGGTACATCACGGCGACGCGCATGGAGATGTGCTCGACGACGGAGAGATCGTGGGCGATGAACAGGTACGTGAGTCCGAGCTCGTCCCGCAAATCCTGCAGAAGATTGACGACCTGCGCCTGCACGGAGACGTCGAGCGCCGACACCGGCTCGTCGAGAACGAGGAACTTCGGGTTCGTCGCCAGCGCGCGCGCCACGCCGATGCGCTGCCGCTGACCGCCGGAGAACTCGTGGGGATAACGCTTCCGGTAATCGGGATCGAGCCCGACCTTTTCGAGGAGCTGCGCGACGCGGCTCGCGCGCTCGCTCGAGCTCATCCCGCCATGAATGATCAGCGGCTCGCCGACAATCGTCCCCACCGTCATCCTCGGATTCAGCGATGCGTAGGGATCCTGAAAGACGATCTGCATGTGCCGGCGCATCGCGCGCATGCCGGAGGTGTCGAGCGAGAGGATGTCGGTGTTCTCGAACTCGATCGATCCTGATGTCGGCTCGATGAGGCGGAGGATGCACCGGCCGACTGTCGTCTTGCCTGATCCTGACTCACCCACGAGTCCCAGCGTCTCACCGCGCGCGATGCCGAAGCTGACGCCGTCCACCGCTTTCACATGCGCGACGACTCGCGCCAGGACGCCGCGCTTGACGGGAAAGTACTTCTTCAGATCGCGGACGACGAGAAGCGGTTCGCCTTCCCCGATCGGGAGCTTTGGAGTTTCCTGCGGTTTTGCGTGTTCGTCGCGATCGTGAGGAGTCTTCGCGACGATCTCGCGCGCCTGTTCGGATTCGTCGGTGGTGGGGAAGAACGGCTTGTCAGGCATCCGCCCTCCCACCCGAGAACGAGGAATGTTGAATGTTCAACATTCGCGTCTTTCTCACACCATCCTCTCCGGATCCGCCAAATCCCCATGCAGGTAGCACCGCGCGTCGTGTCCTTCTCCCACGATCATTCGCGCGGGCTCGTTGCCGAGGCAGATCGGCATGACGTCGGGACAACGCGGATTGAACTTGCAGCCGGGCGGTAGTGCGCTGATCGACGGCACCATTCCCTTAATCGTAGGGAGGCGCTGCTCTTTCCCCGCTTTCGTCACGCTCGGCAGCGATTTCAGAAGTCCGCGCGTGTACGGATGCGCCGGATTCGCGAAAAGCTCGCGCACGGGCGCTTCTTCGACGATGCGGCCGGTGTACATGACGATCACGCGCTCGCAAAACTCCGCGACCACTCCGAGATCGTGGGTGATCAGCAGCACGGCCAGACCGAGGCGCTTCTGCAGTCCGGCGAGCAGCTCCATGATCTGCGCCTGGATCGTCACGTCGAGCGCGGTCGTCGGCTCATCCGCGATCAGCAATTCGGGGTCGCACGACAACGCCATGGCGATCATCACGCGCTGGCGCATGCCGCCGGAGAGCTGATGCGGATAATCATCGAGTCGCTTGATCGGATCGGAAATCGCCACCAGCTCGAGCATCGCCCCGGCCTGCTTCCACGCGTCCCTCTTCGAGACTTTGCGATGAACACGAATCGCTTCCGCGACCTGCGCACCGATTTTGAACACCGGATTGAGCGACGTCATCGGCTCCTGAAAAACCATGGCGATGTCGTTGCCGCGGACATCGCGCATCTGCCTCTCGGAGAGCGAAGCGAGGTCACGTCCTTTGAAGCGCACTTCGCCGGCGGTGATCTTTCCCGGCGGCGAGACGAGCCGCATGATCGACATCGCGGTCACGCTCTTTCCGCAGCCAGACTCGCCGACGAGCGCGACCGCTTCGCCGCGCCGTACGCTGAAGGACACGTTGTCGACCGCGTGCACGACACCATCCGCGGTGAAAAACGATGTCCTCAGATTCTTGACTGCGAGCAGCGCTTCAGCCGGATTCACATCGACGTCAGCGACGCGTGCCTCCGGCATCCCCACAGGCTGCTCATGGACGCTCACGCGGCGCATCGTAGCAAGGCTCAGGCCCTCTCCCACCGGGGAGAGGGTGGCCGAAGGCCGGGTGAGGGGCACGCCCCTCATCCGCCGCTGCGCAGCACCTTCTCCCGCGGGGAGAAGGCTCTTGCGATGGTCGCTTTCGCTTCTGGTACACCCATAGCGATGGTCACACCGAAATAGATGATGCCGAACACGCCGCAGACGAGAACCGCCTGGATGATGTGATGAAAGGAGACCAGGCGCGCAAACGCCAGTGAACCGACACCCGCTGCAATCGCTGCGATCCAAAGTCGAACTTGAAAGGAGATCGGGAACGCCACCGCGCCAATACGCCGCTGCATCGAAGCACGCAGCAACAGAAACTCGAGCCAGCCGGCGATTCCTGCCGACGCCGTCAAGCCGACTGTTCCCATCAACGCGCTCGCACCATTCATCGCCGGCAGCGGCATCCGCAAGAGACCGAGAATTTCGACAAGCACCCATCGCAGCGGAAACGCGAACAGGTATCCGAGGGCGGCGGTGAGAATGACCCGCGCGGTTGCGAAGCGGAGCGGCGTTCGCGTGTCGCGCAGCGCGTAAAACGCGGATGAATACAAACGGCCCAACGTCATCGCGAGCAGTCCGACCGTCGAACCGACAAGGATGTACCAGACATAGCGCGTCTGTTCGGGGCCGAACTGACCCGTCTGGAAGAGCGCCGCGACGAGAATCCGGCCGATGAGCAAAAAGGCGACGACCGTTGGGATGACGAAAAACGCGATCTGGCGCAAGCCGCGCTCGACGCGCCTCCGCAGCGCAGCGTGCACTTCTTCGATCGCTCCCACTTCACGCGACATCTGCGGCAGCTCAGCGGCCGCGACCGCCATCCCGAAGAGACTGATCGGAAGCAGATAGATGGTTTGCGCGTAGGCGAGGCTCGACACCGCCCCTTCGGGGAGGTAGCTGGCGATCATCTGATCGATGTACGCGCTGAGCTGTACGACGCCGCGACCGATGACGACTGGACCGAGATTCCGAAAAATCTCCCGCACCGGCTCCAGAAATCGATCCAGACCGAATGAGATATAGCGCGCGTATCGAAAGACGAACGGCACCTGGATGCCCAACTGCAGTGCCGAGCCGAAGACCGTCCCCCACGAAAGAGCGATGGCGAGATCGGCCTGCCGCAGCCGCGTGCCGAAGATGACGAGCGTCGCGATCATCGCGATGTTCCACAGCACCGGCGCGACATACGAGAGAAAGAATTTATTGTGGCTGTTCAGGATGCCGAGGCACCACGCAGACAGAACGAGGAGGCCGACCCCTGGGAAAAGAATCCGTACGATGCGAATCGTGAGCAGCCGAACATCGCCTTGGAATCCGGGGGCGATCAGATCGAGGATGTACGGCGTGACGAGCACGCCGATCGCCACGAGGACGCTGACCGCCAGCGCGAGCAGCGATGCGAACACACCGGCCACGCGGCCGGCGAGCTTCTCGTCTTTTTCGGCGAGCAGCTTCGCATACACCGGAATGAATGACGCCGAGAGCACTCCTTCGCCGAAAAGGTTCTGGAGAAAGTTCGGGATCTTCAAGGCGGCCTTGAAAGCGTCGGCCGCGCTGGAGCTGCCGAGGTAGTGCGCGAAGACGCGTTCGCGAATGAGGCCGGCAATGCGGCTGAGCAGGATGCCGGCGGCGACCAGCACCGCGAAGCCGGCGCGCGGTCGCGCTTTGTCGGAATTCACGTCGATATCAGAACGATAAGATGCCTCAGATGCAACCAATCCGCATAGCGGGCGCCGGGCCGTCCGGCCTTACAGCGGCCATCGTGCTCGCGCGCGCCGGTCGCAGCGTCGAAGTGCACGAGGCCAAATCGGATGTCGGCACCCGCTTCATCGGCGACCTGCAGATCATCGAGGGCGCTTCGGAGAGCGAGAGTGTGCCGGAGCTGCTCGCCCGCATCGGAATCGAGAGGAATTTCTACTTTCGGCCTGCGGACTGGGCGACCTTCTACGACCATCATGGCTCCGCGCGCACGATCCGCAGCAAAGAGCCGTACGGATACTTCATTCGCCGCGGCGCGGAAGAGGGAACACTCGATCGCGGTCTGCTCGCGCAAGCGCGCGCGCTCGGCGTGAATGTGAAGTTCAACAGCAGACTGAATGATGCCGATGTCTTCGCCACCGGTCCGGCATCGCCCGATGGTCTCGCGCGCGAGATGACGTGGCGCACGGATGATCCGGAGCGCATCGACGTCTTCTTCAACCATGAGCTCTCGCCCGGCGGGTACTCGTATCTCTTCATCCTCGACGGAATCGCGACGTTCGGTTGCGCGATCGTCGCCGATTTCAAACGCATCGACGAGTACTTCGAACACTCACTCGCCGCCGCGCAGCGCCTGCATCGTTTCGTCGTTCCGGCGGAGACGCGCACCGGCTACTCGTACATGAATTTTCATCTGAAGAATCGCGCCACGTCCGGCCAATCGCTCTACGTCGGCGAGGCCGCCGGTTTTCAGGACTACCTCTTCGGCCTCGGCATCCGCTACGCGCTGACCAGCGGTTACCTCGCCGCGCGCAGCATCATCGAGGGTCGCGATTTCGATGAGCTCTGGAAGAGCCACCTCGGATCGAAGCAGGAGACGAGCCTCGTCAATCGATTTCTCTACGAGGCCGGCGGTAATGCCGGTCTGTCGATCTTCGTGCGGCAGGCATCGCGCGCGCGCGACTTCCATCGTTATCTCAGCGGATGGCACAGCCGGCCGTGGTGGAAGTCGCTGCTCGTGCCGGTGGTCCGGCAAGTGTGGCGGCACCGCGGACGCTGTCTGCACAAGCCGGGTGAGCATTGGTGCCGCTCGCGCGATACCGAGATGAAAGTGCCACCTCTCGGACCGGTCGTATGAGAGTCGACGAAGCCTACGCCTACTGCCGCACGATCACGCACAAGTACGGAGCAAACTTTTCAGTTGGGTTTCGCTTTCTGCCTCGCAGAAAGCGGCGCGCTGTTTACGCGGCATACGCATTTTGCCGTTGGGCCGATGACATCGCGGACGAACCGGGCGAACGCGTGCGGGAGCGCCTCGACGAATGGCAGGAGGAGTTGGAGGGCTGCTACGCCGGCCGGCCGACGCATCCGATTACGATCGCCGTCGCCGATGCGCTGCAGCACTTCGCGATTCCAAAGAGGGCCTTTCTCGCTCTCATCGCCGGTTGCCGGCAGGATATCGTCAAGACGCGCTATGAGACGTTCGACGAGCTCTTGAACTATTGCGAGCTCGTGGCGGCATCGATCTCCGACATCTCTCTGGCGATCTTCGGCTACAAGACCGATGCGGCCATCGCGTACGGCCGGAATCTCTCTACCGCGCTGCAGCTCACCAACGTGACGCGTGACATCGGCGATGATCTGTCGCGCAATCGCGTATATGTCCCACAGGAGGAGCTGCGCCGCTTCGGTGTGAGCGAGGCCGACCTGTTCGCGCGCGTGCAGAACGACGCCATGCGCAAGCTGATCGAGTTTCAAATCGACCGCGCCGAGTCGTACTTTCGCGCGGCCGAGCCGCTGCTCCGCGAGCTCTCGTTCGACGCTCGCTTTCCGACGCTGCTCATGGGCGGCGTCTACGCCACGGTCCTCGCTAAACTGCGGAAGGATCCGCTCATGGTGATCCGGCGGAGGCTTTCGCTAACGCCGCTGCAGAAAGCGCTCGTCATCGGGGCGCGCGTGCTGCGGCCTCATTTCGTCTGAAACCACCGTGTACGCGCAAACGTCTACCAGCCGATGAGACTCCGCCTGATGCTCGCGCTGCTTTTCACGACGACGGCAGCGGCAGCGCAGGACGTCGAGGTGACCGGACCGATGACAACCGTGATCGTGCCGGTTGTCGGAAGATGCCTCGGCGCGAACGATGTCCGCTGGCGCACCGAAGTCGAGTTGCGGAACGATCAGCGGACCGAGGTGAACGTTGTCCTGACGATGCCGGCGGCGCCCGATGCAAACTTCGCGATGCTGCCGATGGATCCCGGCGCGACGTTGCGAATCGTCGACGTCGCCGCCGCTCTCGGTGTCGAGAACGGACTCTCGCCTCTCGTCGTGCAGACCAACTCGCGTCGATCCGTCTCGATCCGCGCCACGGCTTACGGCACGCGAGGCGACGAGATCTTTGCGCCACAGCCGATCGCGATCAACTACGGTTCGGCGTATTTCCCGGTGCGAGTCCTGCCGGACCTCTCGTTCAGCGTCGATTTCCGCACCAACATCGGTCTCGCCAACCTCGGCGAGAGAAAAGCCGACTTCACGCTCGCGTTGCAGCGAATCGCAGGACGCAATCTCGCTGTCACGCGCATCTCGATCCAGCCGAATACGCTCTGGCACATGTCGATTCAGTCCGCATTTCCGTTGATCACCGATGGCGAGCACTTCACCGTCGTCGTCGAGACCTCCGCACCTCAGACCTATGTTTACGCCTCCGTCATCCACAATGCGACGAATGCCGCTCGTTTCGTGGATTCGCTCTCCGGCCCGCCCCCTGCCGCCGCGCAGTAGCGGTGTTATCCTCTTCTCCCCATGGCTGAGCCCGAGTACCTGATCTGCCTCCAGTGCGAGACTCCAACGTACCAGTTCGAGTACGACGCCGCCGGAAAGCTCCTCACTGCGGTCTGTCAGACGTGTGGCAATGATGACCCGACGGAATTCATGACCGAGGAGGAGCTCGAGGAGCTATCCGGCGGGTGAAGACGCCGGTCATCATCGGAATCGCCGGCGGCACTGGATCAGGAAAGACGACGGTTGCGCGCGCGATCTATGACCGGGTCGGCAAGGATCGCATCGAGTGGATCTCCCACGATTCGTACTATCGCAACTTCGACGGACTGTCTCCTGAAGAGCGCCACAAGATTAATTTCGACCATCCCGACTCGCTCGAAACTGAGCTGCTGGCGCGTCA
>DASYUK010000129.1:0-11985 GCA_036001325.1 Thermoanaerobaculia bacterium | reverse complement strand
TTCGCGCTGCAGACGCTGATCATCGCCGCGGGAATCCTCGTCATTCATCAGTGGCTGGTGCGGCGGGCCATGGTGCGTCAGACAGTTCTGCAGGCGCGCGCGATCGCGCGAAGCGTCGAGTCGACGGCCGGCTATTACGTCATCTTCGGACTCAACGCCGATCTCGAGAAGATCATCGCCGACCTGCGGAAGAATCCGTCGATCGAGTACGCCGATTTTCTCAGCGCCAATGGCAGTCGATTAGCGGCCACGACGCCACAGATTCCAGAGCAGATCGTGACGCGGCCGCTGATTGCCGCTGACGGTGCTGCGGTCGGCAAAGGCCTGACGCTGTTCGTTGTTCCCTTCTATGAAACCAAAGGTGACGCGAAACCGAAGGGCTATTTCCGTCTGCTCACGAATGACAGCGAAGCCGAGCGCGCCGCCAGGCAACTCTTCTGGTGGAACCTCGGCCTCACGGCGGCGGCGCTCGTCCTGGCGCTCGCTCTCGCCTATGTATTTTCACGGTGGGTGGTACGGCCGGTCGTCGCGCTGGCAGGCTCGGTTCAGCAGATTTCGAAAGGGGATCTGACGCAGCGGGTCTCCGCGGAAACGAACGACGAGATCGGCACTCTCGCCGAGGTGTTCAACTCGATGTCGTCGAATCTGGAGCGGACACTCCGCAGCATCGTGCAGTCGCAGGCGAAGCTCAAGTCGGTCGTGGAGACGGTCGACACGCGATCGCGCACCGTGATCGATCGCGTCGATGAGCAGCGCGCGATCATCGACGAGACGTACCACTCGATCGACAAACTGAACAGCGGCGTCCGCAAGATTACCGACAACGTCGAGTCGCTCTCGGCGTCGTCGGAGGAAACGTCATCGTCGATGCTGGAGATGGTCGCGTCGATGGAAGAAGTCAGCCGCCACACCGACACCCTTTGGACATCCGTCGAAGAAACCGCCTCGGCGACGCACGAGATGGTCTCATCGATCAGCGAAGTCGATCAGAACGTCGTGTACCTCAAGAACTTCGTCACAGAGACGTCTGCATCGATGGTGCAGATGAGCGCGTCGATCGCGCAGGTCGAGACGAACGCGGCTCGTTCGTACGACTTGACCCTCGCCGTTGCCGATGCCGCCGAATCGGGGATGAAGGCCGTGCGCGAGACGATCGAAGGGATGGAGCAGATCCGCCAGTCGGTGATCGCCTCCAACGCCGTGGTGTCGCGTCTCGGCGAACGTTCGGTCGCGATCGGGCGAATTCTGAACGTCATCGAAGACATCGCGGAACAGACGAATCTGCTCGCATTGAACGCGGCGATCCTCGCCGCCCAGGCCGGCGAGTACGGAAGAGGGTTCTCCGTCGTGGCCACGGAGATCCGCGAGTTGTCGGAGCGAACGGCATCGTCGACCCGCGACATCGCCAACCTGATCGGTGCCGTTCAGGACGAAGTGAAAAATGCGCTCGACACCATGTCCACAGGCTCGACGCTCGTCGAAGAGGGCGTCTCGCTATCTCATCAAGCCGGAAGGGCGCTGACCAAGATCATCGACTCTGCGACGACCGCGTCAGGCATGGGCAAAGAGATCGCCGGCGCGACGCGCGAGCAGGCTTCCGGAAGCGAGACCGTGACGCGCGCCGTGGAGCGGCTGCAGGAGATGGTCAGGCAGATCAGTGGCGCGACCGCGCAACAGGCCGCCGGCTCCGACCACATCATGAAAGCGGTCGAGTCGATGCGTGAGGTCACGCAATACGTCCGTCAGGCCATGATCGAGCAGAAGTCGGGATCCTCGATGATCTCGTCCGCTGCGGAGCGCATGATCGAGATGATCCACGAGATCTTTCAGGTCGCGGCGAACCAATCCGCGGAGAGCGAGAAGATCGTTCACACGATGGAACAGGTGCGCTTGATCGCCGAGGGGAATCGAACGTCGGCGGCGGAGATGAGTGAGGCGATCACGCTTCTCACCGACGCCATCCGCAGCCTCGACGAGGAAGTCCGGAAGTTCCGCGTTCATGCCTGAGCTGCGCTTCATCACGTTCCGAGTCGGAGCGGAGACCTTCGTCCTCGACATCATGGCCGTACGGCAGATCATTCCGTACACCGGCACGACGGCCGTGCCGACCGCGCCTGCGTTTGTCGAAGGGATCATCGTCCTTCGTAGCGAGGTTCTTCCGATCATCGATCTCCGCGATCGTTTCGAGATCGAGCAGTCGCAACGAGCGCAGCGTCCGCTCATCATCATCACGCACACCGCGTCGGGGCCGATCGGACTGAAGGTGGATGAAGTGAAGCGCATCGTCACGGCTTCCACCGATGCGCTGCTGCCGCCGCCACCGCTGATCCGCGGCATTCGCGGCGATCTCCTCATTGCGATTCTCAACATCGATCAGGACGTCTACCTGCTCATCGACGTGGAAAGCATCCTGTCGACTGAAGAGAAAGGGGCGCTTGCTGCTGCCGATCTGCGCGAGACGACGCCAGCCGAGTAAGCGCGGACGTAAAAAAAAATGAATTCATTCGTCATCATTCAACCTTCCCGTCCCCCTTCTTGTCGTCGGCACGCGTCTCTTGCTCCCTCCGAAAGCCGTACGGACAGTGCCTGCATCCTGACTCGCAGCAGTAGCCGCGCTCGCGAAGGAACTTCTCGGTGAAGACCATGTACGGTCCTTCCCAGTAGAAGTCCTCGCCCTCGACGAGAGGCTTGCTCATGTATCCTTCGGGGTCGTGTTCGGCCGCGAGCGTCTGCTGCAACTCACTGAGGCGATGCGGGGAAAGCTCATCGTCGTGTACGGCGACATCGTCGCCGACCGCTTCGTCTACGGCACGCCGAAGCGAATCTCGCGCGAGGCGCCGGTGCTCATTCTCCGCCAGTACCGCGACGACATTCTCCTCGGCGGTGCCGGTAACGCCATCAACAATATTCTCTCTCTCGGCGGCCTGCCCATCCCCGTCTCGGTCCTCGGCAACGATGCTGAGGGACGGACGTTGATCGAGAAGTTGACGTCGCAGGGGATCGATTGCGGCGGCGTCCTGCGCGTCGATCGCTACAAGACGCCGACGAAAGTCCGCATCCTCGGCGGCATGCCGCACGCGTCGCGGCAGCAGATCGTCCGATATGACATCGAAGATCACGTCGATCTGCAGGAGGAGGAAGCGAATCGATTCGCGTGGCTGCTGCGCGATCAGATCGGTATCTGCCACGCGGCGCTGATCAGCGATTACGGATATGGCGTCGTGACGCCGGCTCTGGCGGGCAATCTCACCGGCTTCTCGAAGGGGAAGCCGGTGACTCTCGATTCGCGATACGACCTTCTGCGCTTTCCGGACGTGACTGCGGCCACTCCGAACGAAGAGGAGGCGGCGGCCGCCGCGGGGATGTCGCTGTGGGACGACAACAACGGCGACAACGTGCGGTTCGTCGCGGAGACGCTGCAACAGAGCCTAGATTGTGAGGCGATTTTGATCACGCGCGGGAGCCGCGGCATGGCGCTCTTCGAACGCGACGGCCGGGATCCCGTTTTCATTCCTGTGTACGGCACCGATCAGGTCGCGGACGTCACGGGCGCCGGCGACACGGTGATAGCGACGTTCACGCTCGCCCTCGCTGCCGCCGCTTCGTACGCTGAGGCGGCGAAACTGGCGAACTACGCTGGCGGCATCGTCGTGATGAAGATGGGGACGGCGGTGGCGACGAACGAGGAGTTGCGTCACGCCATCGAGCGCGACGAGGAATTGAAGTGATTAGGTTGCGGCGGGGTTGCCGTAACCTCGCAACCAAATGAACGCACCGATACTGAGTGAATTCGAACTCACGAATGTCATTAAAGAACGCCGCGCGCGCGGGGAAACCATCGCCTTCGCCAACGGCGTGTTCGATGTTCTTCACGTCGGCCATGTTCGCTACCTGCAGGGTGCCGCTGCCGTCGCGGATGTGCTGGTCGTCGCAGTGAACGGCGATGAATCGGCCCGCGCGCTGAAAGGTGAAGGCCGCCCTGTGATGAACGAGCGGGAGCGCGCGGAGATCATCTCCGCGATCCGCGGCGTTTCGTACGTCACGATTTTCCGGGAGACCTCGCCGGCGCGTCTGCTCGAAATCCTCAGGCCCGACTTTCAGTGCAAGGGGACCGATTACACGCCTGATTCGGTGCCGGAGCGCGATGTCGTGCGCGCGTACGGCGGTCGCGTCGTCATCGTGGGAGACCCGAAGGACCACTCCACGACGGCGATTCTTGAGAAAATGCGCCGCTCGTGACGCGGCTTCTGGCCATCCGTTTATCAGCACTCGGCGACGTGATTCACACCGTGCCGGCGGTCATGTCGTTGCGCGGCGCGTTCGACGTGAGCTGGGTGGTGGAGGCTCCCTACGCTGAGCTGGTGCAGATCGTCACCGGCGTGAACACGATCCCGGTCCGTCTGAAGAAGTGGTCACTCAACTCGATCCTCACCGCCAGGGAATCGGTGCGCGATTTCGACGTAGCCGTCGACTTTCAGGGGCTGATCAAATCCGCGCTGCTCGCCCGCATCGCCGCGCCCGATCGATACGGCTTCGCAAAAGACGCGGTGCGTGAAAGGCCGGCCGCGTTGTTCTACAACCATCGCATCAGAATCGATCAGTCGAAGCACGTGGTCGATTGGAACCGTGAGCTCGCCGCCGCGCTCACCGGCAACCAACGACCGACAAACGACAACTGGAGCGCCTTTCCTCAAGACGCTCAAAACAAACTGACCGCGTTCACGAACAAGATCGTCCTCCTCCCCGGCACTGGCCGGCTGGAGAAGATCTGGCCCCTCGAACGCTTTCGTGTGCTCGTCAAGCGGTACGGCGATCGGAGCCTCGTCGTATCGGGTCCGGGAGAGGAAAGCCTCGCGCGAGCGATCGGTGGCCCGTCCGCTCCGGAAACGAATCTGCGCGAGCTCGCGTTCATCCTTCAGCGCGCGCAGGTGGTCGTCGGTGGCGATACCGGGCCGCTGCACCTCGCCGATGCACTCGGAACGAGAGTTGTAGGGCTGTATGGTCCGACGGATCCGGCTCGGAACGGACCGTACGGTCAGCTCGATCGCACGATTCGTCATTCGAAGACGATGGAGTCGATTACGGCGGAAGAAGTGATCAGGAAAATCGAAGAATGAAACAGTGGTTCGCGGTTGTGATGCTGTTGATCGCCGGCGAGACAGCCGGCGCCACACTCCCACAGATGTACGCTGCCGGCGAGACGCTCGACTTCGACCTCTCCTGGACGCGCATCTCCGGCGGCTCAGCGCGCATGACGATCGCACCCATCGGCGGGGATCGTCTGCGCATCACTTCGATCGGCAAATCGGGGACGTTCTTCTCGCGCTTCTTCAAAGTTCGCGATGAGATCGAATCGATCGTCGATCGCGATGACTTCTCGACGCTCGAGTATCACAAGGTTCTCGACGAGCGCGGCCGGCGCAAGGACGAGCTGACCGTCGTCGACGAGCGCAGGAGCGTCGCGCTGCGGAAGGGGAAGGCGATCGGCGTTCCCCATCCCGTCTTCGATCCTCTGTCGCTCATCTACTACATCCGCTCGCTCGATCTGGGGTCGGGCAAAACGCATGAGTTCACGATCGTCGCCGATGGCAAGATCTACATCGTCCAGACGCGGGTCATCAGTCGCGAGACGATCACCACGCCGGCCGGCACGTTCAACACGGTCGTGATCGAGCCGAAGATGGAGTCGACCGCGGGGGTGTTCCGAGATGAGCAGAGCAGACTGCTCATCTGGTATTCAGACGATGACCGGCATCTGCCTGTCCGCATTCGATCCGAACTGAAGATCGGATCGATCACGGCGACCCTGCGCGGGACGAAAACGGGCGTCGACTCTGTTGAGCCGGTTACCCGAACCGGGCAATAGCGAGAAACGGTTGAAAACGGTTGAAATCGGTTAAAATAACTAGATCGCGTCCAGCGCCGCCCCTGCCCTCGAGTGGTAAACTCATCCTTCCCTCAACGGATCCGAACTCTCTCCGGGTCAGCAAGGTGGGTAGGCATGCGGCCGGCGCCCGAAGCGCGAGTGAATCGGCCCTGAACGGAGCTTAACGGAACCATGAGCGTTCGC
This sequence comes from Thermoanaerobaculia bacterium, assembly GCA_036001325.1. GTDB lineage: Bacteria > Acidobacteriota > Thermoanaerobaculia > Gp7-AA8 > Gp7-AA8 > DASVHS01. Next base: position 5,915 of record DASYUK010000129.1, on the reverse strand, counting down.
CTCGGTGAATTGCTGACAAAAGCGAGTCTGATCTCTCAGGAGCAGCTCAAGGAAGCGCTGAGAGCGCAGAAGGAGACCGGCGGAAAGCTTGGTGAGACGCTCATCAAGCTCGGCTTCGTGTCTGAGGAAGACATCACCGAGTGCCTTTCGCAGCAATTCGGTGTGCCGTCGATCAATCTCGCACACTTCGAGATCGATCCCAGCGTCATCAAGCTGATCCCTCCCGACGTCGCGCGCAAGTACAACATCCTTCCCGTCAACAAGACCGGCGCGACGATCACCATCGCCATGGCGGACCCGACGAACGTCTTCGCCATGGACGACATCAAGTTCATGACCGGCTACAACGTCGAGCCGGTGGTGGCTTCGGAGCTGGGGATCAAAGCGGCGATCGACAACTACTACGGCACGACCTCTTCGCTCGAGCTGAAGAAGGTCATGGAGGACCTCCAGCAGTCGGAGAGCGCTGACCTCGAGGTCCTCGAAGAAGAAGAGGAGCTGGATGTCGAGGCGCTGGCCGAAGGGGCCGAAGAAGCGCCGGTGGTCAAGCTCGTGAACCTGATTCTCACCGACGCGATCAAGCGGGGCGCATCGGACATCCACGTGGAGCCGTACGAAAAGGAGTTCCGCGTCCGCTTCCGCATCGACGGCACGCTGTACGAGATCATGAATCCGCCGCTGAAGCTGCGCGACGCGATCACCTCGCGTCTCAAGATTCTGGCGAAGCTCGACATCTCCGAGAAGCGCCTCCCGCAGGACGGACGCATCAAGCTGAAGATGAAGCTCAACGAGAAGAACAAGGAGCTCGACTTCCGCGTCTCGGTGCTGCCCACGCTCTTCGGCGAGAAGATCGTCATGCGCCTCCTCGACAAGGACAACCTGCGGCTCGACATGACCAAGCTCGGCTTTGAGCCGGAGTCGCTGGCGAAGTTCGAAGAAGCGATCTTCAAGCCGTGGGGCATGGTCCTTGTGACGGGGCCCACAGGCTCCGGCAAGACAAATACGCTTTACTCGGCGCTGGCGAAAGTGAACTCGCCCGAAGTCAACATCATGACCGCCGAAGACCCTGTGGAGTTCAACCTGCCCGGCATCAACCAGGTGCAGATGAAGGAGTCGATCGGCTTGAACTTCGCGGCCACGCTGCGATCGTTCCTCCGACAGGATCCGAACATCATCCTCGTGGGCGAGATCCGCGACTTCGAGACGGCGGAGATCGCGATCAAAGCGGCGCTGACCGGTCACCTCGTGCTCTCGACGCTGCACACGAACGACGCGCCTTCGACGATCAACCGTTTGATGAACATGGGCATCGAGCCGTTCCTCGTGGCAACGTCGGTGCAGCTCATCGCCGCACAGCGACTGGCACGGCGCATCTGCGCGAGCTGCAAAGAGGCCGTCGACGTCACCCCTCAGGCGCTCGTCAATCTCGGATACAAAAAGGACGAAGTCGGAACGTTCACGGTCTACAAAGGCCGCGGCTGCGACAAGTGCAACAACACAGGCTACAAGGGCCGTGTCGCGCTGATCGAGGTCATGACCATCGACGACGAGATGCGCGACCTGATCCTGGCCGGCGGCACGGCCATCGACATCAAAAAGAAGGCTGCCGAGGCAGGAATGATTAACCTGCGCCGTTCCGGTTTGATTAAAATCAAGGACGGCGTCACTACGATTGAGGAAGTCGTCCGGGAAACGGTTCTTTAAAAAGGGGCTCAAATGGCGGCAGTCACCCTGCATCAACTCTTGAAGACGATGGTGGATCGAGGAGGCAGCGATCTCCACGTCACGACGAACTCACCTCCCCAGATCCGCATCGACGGCAAGCTCGTTCCTCTCGACATGCCGGCCCTCACCGCGCCGGAGACCAAACAGCTCGCCTACTCAGTTCTGACCGACGCGCAGAAGCACCGCTTCGAGGAGAACCTCGAGCTCGACCTCTCCTTCGGTATCAAAGGCCTCGCCCGGTTCCGCGCGAACATCTTCAACCAGCGCGGCGCGACGGCGGCCGTCTACCGGCAGATTCCGTACGAGATTCTCAGCTTCAAAGATCTGGGGCTGCCGCCGGTGGTCGAGGAAGTCTGCTCCAAGCCGCGCGGTCTCGTTCTCGTGACAGGACCGACCGGCTCGGGCAAATCGACGACGCTCGCGGCCATGATCGACAAGATCAATCGCGAGACGCACCAGCACATCATCACGATCGAAGATCCGGTGGAGTTTCTCCATCAACACAAGAACTGCGTGGTCAATCAGCGCGAGCTGCACGCCGACACGCACTCGTTCGGCAACTCGCTCAAGAGCGCGCTCCGGCAGGATCCCGACGTGGTTCTCATCGGCGAGATGCGCGACCTCGAGACCATTGAGTCCGCGCTGCGCATCGCCGAAACAGGCCACTTGACGTTTGGCACGCTGCACACGAACTCAGCGGCGCAGACGATCAACCGCATCGTCGACGTCTTCCCTTCGCACCAGCAGCCGCAGATTCGCGCTCAGCTCTCTTTCGTTCTGGAAGGCATCATGTGCCAGGCCCTCCTCCCGAAAGCGAACGGCAAGGGACGCGTCATGGCCATGGAGATCCTCGTTCCGAACGCCGCCATTCGTAACCTGATTCGTGAAGATAAGGTGCATCAGATCTACTCGATGATGCAGACCGGTCAGGCCAAGTACGGGATGCAGACGTTCAACCAGTCGCTGGCCACGCTGTACTTCAAGAAACTGATTACGCTGCAAGTGGCGCTCAGCCGGTCGTCGAATCCGGACGAGTTGCAGGAGATGATCTCGCGCGGAGCGGGTGCGCTGCACCAGGGAACCGCGGCTGCGTCGACGGCTCGTCCGTCCGGCGCGTCACGCGCGAGCTAACCTAGGGAGGAACTATGCCGACATTCGAGTGGAAGGGACGAGGGAGGGCAGGGGAAACGGCCGGCGTGCTGGTGGCCGACTCGAAAGACGCGGTCGTTGCCCAGCTTCGCCGGCAGCAGATCGTCGTCACCGCTGTCAAGGAGAAGGGGAAAGAGATCGCGCTTCCGCGCTGGGGCGGCAAAGTTCCGCCGCAGCTCGTAGCGATCTTCACCCGTCAGTTCTCGGTCATGATCGACGCCGGCCTGCCGCTCGTGCAGTGCCTGGAGATCCTCGGCGGGCAGCAGGAGCACAAGGGATTCAAGCGTGCGTTGATCCAGATCCGCCAGGACGTGGAATCGGGCTCCAGTCTCGCCGACGGCATGCGCAAACATCCCAAGGTCTTCAACGATCTCTACACGAACATGGTCGCCGCCGGAGAGGCGGGCGGTATTCTCGACACGATTCTTCAGCGTCTGGCCGCCTACATCGAAAAGGCGGTGAAGCTCAATAGCCAGGTCAAGTCGGCGATGATCTATCCGGTCGCCGTTATCGGCATCGCCTGCATCGTCGTCACGATCATTCTCTGGAAGGTCATCCCGGTGTTCGCGGCTCTCTTCAAAGGCCTCGGCGCTGAGCTGCCGGCGCCGACGCGCATCGTCATCGCGCTGTCGAACTTCATCGCCGACTTCTGGTGGCTCGTCGGCGGTCTCTTCATCATCTTCGTATTCGCCATTCGCCGCTATCACGCGACCTATCGAGGCAAGCGCGTCCTCGATGGATTCATGCTCAAGCTTCCGATCTTCGGCATGCTTCTGCGCAAGATCGCCGTGGCCCGTTTCTGCCGAACGCTGTCGACGCTCACTTCGTCGGGCGTTCCGATTCTCGACGGGCTGCAGATCACGGCCAAGACCGCCGGCAACTCGATCGTTGAAGACGCGATCATGGCCACGCGCAAGTCGGTCGAAGAAGGTAAGACCATCAGCGAGCCGCTCGGCGACACCGACGTCTTTCCGACGATGGTCGTGCAGATGATCGCGGTCGGCGAACAGACCGGCGCGCTCGATACGATGCTGTCCAAGATCGCCGACTTCTACGAAGACGAAGTCGACAATGCCGTGGCCGGCCTGATGAAACTCCTCGAGCCGGTCCTCATCGCGTTCCTCGGCGTCGCCATCGGCGGCATCGTCATCGCGATGTACATGCCGATGTTCACGCTCATTGGACAAGTTGGATAAAGACGACGAAGAAGCTCTTAGCTGTTAGCTCTTAGCTCTTAGGAGGGGCGGCGCCGTTCGCGCCGCCCTTTGTCCTTGAGCGGAGCTCCTAACAGCTAAGAGCTAACAGCTAAGAGCTAAAACATGGCCCAACCTTCCAACGACGCCCGGACGCTCATCGCCGTCCGGGTGATCGTCGTGACGACGCTGATCCTCGCGGCGGTGATCATTCAGTACACCGTCCGCGAGATCCTGCCGATCAACTACATCTATCTGATCGCCGGGCTGACGTACGTCCTGACGCTCGTCTACATCGCCCTCGGTCGCGTGATCGCCTCGCGGCGCGCCAATCTGATGATTCAGATCGGCGGCGATCTCCTCGTCGAGACGCTGCTCGTTTACTTCACCGGCGGACTCGACTCCCCGTTCTCATTCATGTATCTCGTCTCGATCATCACCGCGTCGATGCTGCTCTACAGACACGGCGGTTTGATGGCCGCGTCTGGCGCCGTCATTCTCTACGGCGGATTGGCTGACCTGATTTATTACGGCGTGCTGCCGGTTCCCGAGCAGACGTGGTTCGCACCGACAGGGTGGACCTCGTCGCGCCTCTACCTGAACATGGCGACGAATTTCGCCGGCTTCTACGCGACGGCGTTGTTGGTTTCGATCATCTCCGAGAAGCTGCAGAAGACGTTCGAGGAGCTGGACGTCAATCGGCAGAACCTGGCCGAGTTGCGCGCGCTCAATCAAAACGTCGTCGAGTCGATCCCCTCCGGGTTGATCACGCTCTCGCCTTACGGTACGGCCGCCTTCATCAATCCCGCTGGATGCGAGATCCTTCAGGCGCAGCCACACGCGATTCTGGGACGGCATATCACCGAGCTGGGATTCGCCACGCGCGAACAATGGAACGAGATTCGCGAGCAGCTTGCGCGCGGCGATCTCGTCCGTCGTGAGAACGATACCCTCGAGGTCGCGGGCGAGCGCCGCAGCATCGGATTCGCGTTGACGCCGCTCTACACACTGGAAGGGAAGCCGTCCGGCTACACGCTGATCTTTCAAGACCTCACGGAGATGAAGACGCTCGAGGCCGAGCTGCGGCTGAAAGACAGAATGGCCGCCGTCGGCGAGCTCTCCGCCGGCATCGCGCACGAGATTCGAAATCCACTCGCCGCCATCGCCGGCTCCGTTCAGGTTCTGAAGAGCTCGCAGTCGCTGACATCGCAGGAGCAGCGCCTCATGTCCATCGTGCTGCGCGAGTCGGAGCGACTCAACAAAACGATCGCCGAGTTCCTCCGCTTCGTCCGTCCGCAGGAGAAGCGTGCGACCGAATTCGATATCGTCGCCAGTCTGTCCGAAACGCTCGACCTGCTCGCCAACTCCGCGGAGCTTCGCAAGGACCACGAGATCCGTCGCGAGATCAATCCGCCGTCGTTCACGATCCTCGGCGACAGCGATCAGATCCGGCAGGTCTTCTGGAACATCTCGCTGAATGCCATCCGCGCGATGCCCTCCGGTGGAACTCTCACGGTGCGCGCAGAGCTTGCCGACGCCACGTATCGCATCATCTTCGCGGACAGCGGACGAGGAATGAGCGAAGGCGATCAGCGCAGACTGTTCCAGCCATTCCGTACGAGTTTTCCGAGCGGAACGGGCCTGGGGATGGCCATCTCTTACCGGATCGTCCAGGAGCACGGCGGCAAGATCGATGTGCAGTCGCGGGTCGGAGAGGGAACTTCGATCACGGTGAGCTTGCCCTTGGTTCATGCCGACGTCGAGCAGCGCGAGACGGAGGCATCAACGGAGCAGCCGCGACGTGCTGCGCCTGTGGCTGCGTCTTAGCTGTCGCTCCGTCGTTCATGC
>DASYUK010000128.1:0-14677 GCA_036001325.1 Thermoanaerobaculia bacterium | reverse complement strand
ATGGCGAGAACTTCCTTCGCGTGCCGCTGCCCGATGACGTACTGATCGAGCTGCTCGAAGATGCGCCGAGGAGTGACGTGGAGAAAGCGATAGATCTCGCGCTTTTCCTTCATTAGGCGCCGCGATCGAGTATAGCACCCGCAAATTGAGGGATGAGGGATGAGGGATGAGGGATGAATCGCCCTCGCATCTTCATCCCTCATCCCTCATCCCTCATCCCTTCAATCGCGCAAACGTCACTGCCTCTGCGTCTCGTACGCAAACATTTTTGACATTCGCCTTCTCCGCGTCCGCTGCTAAGCCTCCGCATTTTCTTTCAGATGCGATTTTCACGTCGCTGGACGTCCGCTTGCGAATTGGTGCCGGCGAAAGGAGGTGATGCGGAAGCAAAGAGTCGCGAAGAGACAAATCGACAAAGGTCAAGTGTGGTCAGCCCTAATTACTCATTACTAACCACTCACTACAAATCGAAAGGAGAACAAGACCCATGCGGAAGTCCCACAGCATTCTTTTCATCGCTCTGTTCATCGCCGTCGTTTGCTCGAGCGCGTTTGCGCAGAGCGCAGTGCCGACGGGCGTGGTCAACATCAACACAGCCGATGCTGCGCAGCTCTCGATGCTGCCGCGCGTCGGAGCGAAGGCCGCGCAGCGCATCGTCGATTACCGGACGCAGAACGGTCCGTTCCACAAGGCCACGGACCTGATGCAGGTGAAGGGATTCGGCGACAAGAGCTTCGAGCGCATCAGCGCCTACATCACCCTCGACGGCAAGAGCACATTGACGTCGAAGGTGCGCGCGGCGCGTAAGCCGCGCGCGAAGGCCGCGCGTCAACAGCCCACCAACACGGCGTCGAAGTAGGCGCCGCCCGCCCCCCGGGTGCCGTCCGCAAGGACGGCACCCCCTTCCGGTGGAGGACACATGTCGAAGAACAACGGGTTCACTCTCATCGAGCTTCTCCTGGCGGTCGCGATCGTCGGCCTGACGGCCGCGATCGCGGTCCCGAACTCGCAGTCGCTGCGCCGACGCGCGGCGGTGCGCGCTGCGTCGGCCGAGCTGCGAGCGATCTTCCGCGCGACGCGGTCGCGGGCGATCTCGCGCGGATCTCACGCCGGCGTGAAGTTCACGCGCGCCGGCACTGGCTGGCAGTACGCCATCTATGACGATGGCGACGGCGATGGCATCCGCAACGACGACATCGCGTCGGGAATCGATCGCCGCGTCACTGAACCGCGATATGCCTGCAGCGCGCCGCAGCTTGCATCGATCTCACTGCTGCCCTCCGTCGCTCGCGATCCCGACGGCGATCCGATCCTCCGCGGCGCCTCGCCGGTTCAATTCAATCGCTCGACGATTTGCTCGTTCTCGCCGCTGGGACAATCGACGCCGGGAACGATCTACCTCGCCGACGCCGCCGACCAGGCCTACGCCATCCGAGTCCTCGGCGGAACGGGTCGCGTCAGACTCCTTCGCTACGACGCGAAGCGCAGGCGATGGGAGGACAAGTGAACCTACGCGCCGCTGCGCCGCACGAGGAGTTGTTCGGCCTCGTAGGTTTGAATCGCAGACAGCTTGGTCTGTCGCAGAAAGTCGTCCGCGAAGGCATCAGTGAGAACGCGGCCATCCATATCGCGACCGATCGGCAGATCGGCGGCGAAGAGAACCGTCGGCACGATGTCGACGACCGTCGCGCTTTCTGGTTTGGCGGTGTGAGTGACACCCGGCCCGGTGATGAGGACGAATCCGTCATCGGCGCCCGGATCGTCGTTGCGGATCGTCTGCGAGACGAACGACCACGCTGTGGCGGGGACGGCGGCCGGAACGACGCCCGATGGCGAGCAGACGACGACGAGATGCTCGGGGTTCTCGCGCACGACTCTTTCGATCATGCGATCGAGCTGCTGCGCATAGGCGCGCAGCGCTTCCCCTTTCATCGAAGAGCGCGGCGGCAGATCGTTCGTGAAGATGTGCAGCGCGCGCTGCGCCTCCGAGAATCCTTCCAGCGCCACAACGCGCAGGTCGTAGGCGCGCGTCTCCTGAAGCACGGACATCGCGGCGAGATCCTTGGCCAGACCGTCGAGGATGCGCTTGCGCGCGCTGCCCGTGCCGTTGAAACGCTGCGCGACACGGGCGACGTTCCCCTGCTCGCGCCGCGCATCGATGCTCGCGCCCGACGACGGCCAGTTGATCGCTTTCACGCGCAGCGAGAGGCGTGCGAACGCCGTCCAGAGCGGCAATGCATCCCCCGCCGGGAGCTGTGCGGAGATGCGATGGACCGGAGGAATGAGACCCCACGCCTCGAAGCCGACGCCGCTCGGCAGCAGGAGAAAGCGCTCCGACGGATCGGAGCCATTGAGCGGCGTGCGATACGAGAAGCGACCGGTCACGCCGTGCCGATACGGCAGCTTACCGGTCGCGAGCGAAGCCCACAGCGCGTCGGGACTGGTGATCGCGAAGGGTTCGAGTCGCGTGAAGTACGCCGACTTCGAAGTCGCGTCGGTGAAGGGAACGATCCCTTCGCCCGACATCGTCAGGATCCAGTCGTACGGCAGATTGCGAATGGCGATGACGATGATCGGCCGCTTGCCGGCCACGGTGCCGACGTTAGCGACGACGATGTCGCGCTTGTCGGTGCGGTAACTCTCGCGTCGCTGATAGAGGAAGAACGACGAGATGACGATCAGGATCACGCCGGTGACGAAGATCGCTCGCGAGGTGCGGGCGTTGGCGTTGCGCTCGAAGAACCAGAGGATCAGCAGCGCGAACGCCGTCGCCGTGATCACGATGGTCGCTTTGCTCAGGATGCGCACGGCGCCGATCGGCAGGTAATCGCGGAACACGCGCAGGTGGATCGCATAGATGATCGTGGCGATGAACGCGGCGAGGACGACGAAGCCGAATCCATGCGCGCGATAGCCCTTCTCCCCCCGGGAGAAGGTGCCGCGAAGCGGCGGATGAGGGGCGCGCCCCTCACCCGGCCCTTCGGAGCCGCCCTCTCCCGTTGGGAGAGGGAAGAGCCCGAACAGTCTCACGCGGATCAGGTGCAGCAGCCAGAGCGCGGTGCCGAACAGCACGCCGCAGATCACGCCGTAGACGAGCGTCACCGCAACGAGACGCGCCGGTGTGATGTCCACCTGGGGATTGAGGAAGTACAGCAGGTTCGCCATGTACAGGCCGAAGATCGCGCCGGCCAGAACGCGCTTGAGGTAGGCCCAAGGCATCGACACCGCGAGAGTCTAACGTGATCAGCGCAGAACGTCTTCGCCGGTGCAGTGGTCCAACCGACATCGTCGCGCTCTTCCGCGAGCTCGGTTATCCGGTTGACCCGGTCGATATCGATCGCTCCGAATGGCGGCGCGGCGGCATTTCCGTTCCATTCAGAGACCTGCAATTGATCGCACGTCTCCCGCACCTCGATCTCTTTCTGCTCGACGGTATCGCTGCGCCGGAGAAGATCGCCACATTCATGCGCGATTACGCGGCATACAATGTGATGACTAAATCAGTCATCGTTAATACATCACTTGAAACATGTTCGATCTTCGACTTGTCGCGCACCGGGAAATTACGCCGGTTCTCGTTCGATCTCACTGCGCCGTCGGCGCTGGCCATCGACCGGCTCAATCTCCTCGACCTGACGGATGTCGACGCTCAAGCGGCGGCGAAGATCTGCGATCGCGCTCTCGACCGCGAGAGCATCGGCCGGCAGTTCTTCATCCGGTTCCGCGCTGCCGTTCGCGATGTGGCGTCGGAGCTCGCACAGCGATGCGACGGTGAATCGAAGGAGGACTGCGAGCAACAGGCGCTGCTGATCCTTTCGCGTCTGCTCTTCCTCTCTTTCATCCAGGAGAAGGGGTGGCTCAATGGGGAGCGCCGGTTCCTCATCGATCGATTCGATGCCGCACACCTCGGCGGCCGCGAATTCTTCGCCACGGTTCTGCTTCCGCTCTTCTTCGCCTGTCTCAACACCCCGCGCCCGGAGCGCGATGCTTCCGCGCGTGACCTCGGCCCGATTCCGTACCTCAACGGCGGTCTCTTCGATCCGTCATTCTTCGAGCGTCGTCATCCCGATCTGCATCTCTCGAACGAAGTCATGCGTGCGGTTCTCGAGGATGTCTTCGAAAAGTTCGACTTCAGCGTCGATGAGAGCGACACCACGGGAACGCACATCGATCCGGAGATGCTCGGCAAAGTCTTCGAGTCGCTGATGGCGGAAGACGAGCGCGCGGCGAGCGGAAGCTTCTACACGCCGAAAGAGATCGTCGATGCACTCACGACGCGCGCGATCGTGGAGTGGCTGAGCCGCTCGCATCGCGGACTGCGCGACGATCTCCACGCGCTGCTCGAACGCGATGAGATGTCCGCGCATCTCGCGAACGCTGCACCGGCTTTGGTGCAACGACTCGAGAAGATCTCGGTTCTCGACCCCGCGTGCGGGTCGGGCGCGTTTCTGCTGTCGGCGCTCAACGTGATCGAGACATTGATCAGGCGACTGTGTGGCGCCGGCAATCCTGCCGGCGAAGGGCCGGCGCGATCGGCGGCGCCACACCTCCGCCAGCAGATCGTCGAACGCTCGCTCTACGGCGTCGATCTGAAACCGGAAGCGGTCCGTCTCTGCGAATTGCGCCTCTGGCTGGCCATCGTCTCGCGCACGGACGTGGCCATCGACGAAGTCCCGCCGCTGCCGAACCTCGACCGCAACATCCTCCAGGGCAACGCCCTCCTCGGTCCCGTCGACTTCCTCGGCGCGCATCGCGGTGACATCTATCGGCAGTGGGCGAGCGGAATTCGCGCGCAGCGCGATCTCGTCGATCGTTATCGCCATGCGCCGCGGTCCGAACGGCCAGCTCTCTATCGACTTCTGCGAGCGAACGACCGCAAGCTTGCCGGCGATCTGCTCGCGCGCGCGATTGATACCGATGAGCAGGAGCTCGCGCTGGCGTCCGCGCCGCCGAAGGATCTCTTCGGCCGCAACGGTGCGGTCGATCAACTGCGCTGCCGCGAGCTGCAGGCGCGCATCGCCGAGAGCCGGCAGATGCTCGAGCGCATCGAGCACGGCGCGCTCGACTTCTTCTCGTTCGATGTTCATTTCGCGCCGGTGATCTCCGCGGGCGGATTCGATGTCGTCGTAGGCAATCCGCCATGGGTTCGCAACGCGCGCATCGATCCGCAGTCGCGCCGCATGGTTCGCGATCGATACGCACTCTTCGGCCGCGGATCGCGCAGCGTGCCGTTTCATCAGCCGGATCTGTCGCTGGCATTCTTCGAGCGGGCGATCGCTCTCGTCGATCACGACGGCGTCGTCTCGATGCTCATGCCGGCGAAGATCGTGAATGCCGCGTACGCTGCTCCGCTGCGGCGATTTGCGCAGGAACAGCTCTCGCTTCTCGAGCTCATCGACTGGACAGGCGACGCGCGGCGTTTCTTCAATGCCGACACCTTTCCGCTCGGCGTCGTCGCGCGCCGCGGGTCTGCCGATGTCGTCCGCGTCACGACCGATAGCGAGTCGTATGACATCGCGCAGCATGAGCTCTGCATCGCCGGAACCGAATGGGCACTGGTCCCGCCCGATGTCGCATCGATCCTCCGTCGCATCGCGACTGATCACGCGCCGCTGATCGACGCTCTCGGCCGCCGCCCGACGATGGGCGTGAAGACCGGCGACAACCAGCGCTTCTTCGTCGAAGGCTCGACGATCGAAGAGGGTCAGCTCGTCACCTCCGATGGCGCGCGAATCCCGATGACCGCGCTCTGCCGATGCGTGCGCGGACGCGATCTGCGTCGCTGGACGACTTCCGAGTCGCAGTGGATGCTCTGGCCGCCGGCGGCGGGATGGAAAGACGCGCCTGAGTGGATGCGCAATCTGCGGCTGGCGTACGTGAGGCCGGAGCACGTCGGCGTAAAAGTGGCGTGGAAAGATGTCTCGCGCGGCATGGCTGCGGCGGTGCTCCCCGATGTCGTCCACATCGATGGTCACGCCGTGCCGCTCGTTCCCAATCAGACGCTCTACTCGATCGACGCCGTATCGCTCGACGAGGCGTACGTGATCGCGGCGATTCTGAATTCGACGATCGCCGACGCGTTCCTCCTCGCGACCGCTGAGCGTGCGAAGGATGATCACTACCGCTACTTCGGTCGAACGGTAGCGCGACTTCCGTTCCCGCGAATCACTGCGGAGCATTCGCAATGGGAGACGCTGCTGCGCCTTTCGCGCGCCGCACATCGCAGCGGACGTACGCCCGAAGAGCTCGACGACGTCGTGGGCGAGCTATATGGCATCAGGGTTGTGACTCTGCGCGCCTTCGTGGAGCGACGGCTCGGTGCTCGCTGAGCATCAGCGCGATGCGGTCAGACGAGCGACGGAGATCATCGACCGCATGGGCGGCGTGATCCTCGCCGACGAGCCGGGTCTCGGAAAATCGTTCATCGCCGCAGAGATCGCGCGCTGCGAGGAGAAGCGCGCTGCACTCGTCGAGGTCATCGTCCCCGCATCGCTCGTCGGTCAATGGAACGAAACGCTGCGTCGTTTCGGCGTGACTGCGCGAATCACGACGCACGATGGCATCGTGAGCGACTTCACGCTTCCGGAGCCGCGGCGACGGCTCCTCATCGTCGATGAAGCGCACGGTTTTCGCAATCCGCGTACGCAGCGCTACGACGCGCTCGCGCGGCGCTCGGTCGGTGCGCGGATGCTGCTCGTCACAGCCACGCCGCTCTGCAACTCCGCGAGCGATCTGCGCGCGCTCATCGATCTCATCGTCTGCGACGATGCTCTCTCCGGCCGCGGCGTTCCATCCATCGATGTCGCCTTCGATGGTCGCGATCGCGAAATGATCAGTCGCATCGTTTCGGAGCTCGTGATCCGCCGCGACCGGATGGTCCTGCCCATCGAGTTGCAGTTCGGCGCGCTCGACGCGCATGTCATCCGCTACGACGTCTTCGACGGTGACGGCGAAGTCGAGACGCTGATCGACTCGCTGCGCTTTCCGCTCGTCGGCGAAGCGGCGATCCTCCGGCAGTTCCTCTGGCGCCGGCTGGAGTCGAGCGAGGCGGCGTTGCTGGAGAGCGTGCGCCGTCAACGTCGTTTTTACGAACGCGCGTTGGAGTGTCTCGCGAGCGGATTGGCATTGCCGAAGCGCGAGTACCGCCGGGCGTTCGCACATGAGGAAGACGCGGACGCGGTGCAGCAGGTCCTGTTCTGGGAATTATTTGTCGCCGGCGGCGAGACCGCCGACGTGCAGGAGATCGAAGCGGAGCTTCTGCGTCTCGATGAATTGCGCGCGTGCGTTGCCGCGTCGCCGCAGTCGAAATTTCAGTTGCTGGCCATCGATGACGAGCCGACGATCGTCTTCACGGGCTGGACCGCTACCGCTGCAGATCTCGCCAGTCGATTGCGGGGAGCGCTGGCCACCGGCCGCGATCGCAGGCGCGCCGCGGAAGCGATCGAGAGCTTTCAATCGGGTCGCGCCGATGTTCTCGTCGCGACGGATCTCGTAGCGGAGGGACTCAATCTTCAGCGCGCGGGAGTGGTCGTGCACTACGACCTGCCGTGGAATCCGGTGAAGGTCGATCAGCGCAACGGGCGCGCGTTGCGCATCGGGCAGACGCGAGAGTCGGTACGAGCGATTTACTTTCTCCCGAATGGTGATCGGTCGCGCGTGCTCAGCATCGTCGCGCAGAAGAATGAGATGAGGAGGAGGATGCTGAAAGGCGCCGGTGAGGACACCGGCGCCCCACGGAGAGCCACCCTGCGGCCGCGGGTGACCTCGTCTGCCGCCGTCGTGCGATTCTGGCCCGACGCGCCTGAGTGGCTTTGCCGCCGCCACAAAGCGGGTGTCGAACGCCTGCTCGCGGCGATGAGTAACGAGTCCATCGATGACCGTAAGCTCCGCGATCTCAATGACCTGATTACCTTCGAGCCGTGGGCTGCGTCACGCCCGCCGGACGACGCGCTCATATAATCGATCCGTGGACCTCCTCATCGTCGACGACGAAGCATCCCTCCGCGACTTCCTCACCATCGTCTTCGAGGAGGAGGGGTGGAGTGTGCAATCGGCTCCGACGCTGGCCGATGCGCGCGCTGCGATCCAGAAGGATGAGCCCGATCTCGTTCTCTGCGATCTGATGGTGCCCGACGGGTCGGGCATCGACCTGCTGCGCGAGGTGAAGGAGAAGAATCCTTCCATCGCGTTCATCATGATCACAGCTCACACGTCGACGAAATCGGCGGTCGATGCGCTCAAGGCCGGCGCATTCGACTACATCGCCAAGCCGTTCGACATCGAAGAGCTGAAAATCATCGTCCGCAAGGCCCTGGAGCGGAAAGAGCTCGAAGACGAGAACATCCACCTCCGCAGCGCGCTCGAAGAGAAGTTCACCTTCGCGAACATCATCGGCAAGAGCGCGAAGATGCAGGAGATCTTCTCCATCGTGCAGCGCGTCGCCAAGACGGTGTCGACAGTCTTGATCTCCGGCGAGTCGGGCACGGGCAAGGAGCTGATCGCGCGCGCCCTTCATTACAACTCCGGGCGTCGCGGGAAATTCGTCTCGATCAACTGCGGCGCCCTTCCAGAGACGCTGCTCGAATCGGAGCTTTTCGGGCACGAGCGCGGCGCGTTCACCGGCGCGATCCGCGAGAAACGCGGCCTCTTCACCGAAGCCGATCGCGGCACGATCTTCCTCGATGAGATCGGCGAGACCTCGACGGCGATGCAGATCAAACTGTTGCGCGTCCTGCAGGATCGCGTCGTCCGCAGAGTCGGTTCGAACGTCGAAACCCCGATCGACGTGCGCGTCATCGCGGCGACGAATCGCGATCTGTCCGAATCGATCCAGAAAGGGACCTTCCGCGAGGATCTCTTCTATCGCATCAACGTGATTCCGATCGAGCTGCCGTCGCTGCGGCAGCGCAAGGAAGACATCCCGCTGCTCGTCGAGCACTTCATCGCCAAGTACTGCAACAACCTCGGCGTCCCGCAGAAGCGGATCTCGACCGATGCGATGCGCGCGATCGAGAAGTATCACTGGCCGGGCAACGTGCGCGAGCTGGAAAACGTCGTGGAACGGATGATCGCGCTCGAAGCGTCCGAGGTGCTCACGACGAAGTCGCTGCCGGAGCACGTTCTGCTCGGCGGGCGCATTCCGGATGCGACCTTCGAGCTGCCGCCGGAGGGAATCTCACTGCAGGATCATCTGGAAGCGATCGGAAAGATCTTCATGCTGAAAGCGCTCGAGCGCACGGGCGGCGTGCAGACGCAGGCGGCGGAGCTGCTGCGCATGTCATTCCGCTCGTTTCGCTATTACGCGAAGAAGTACGAGCTCATTCCGAAAGATCAGAAGCAGGAGGACGCCGTCGAGGTCGAGAGTGAGAAATAGCGCGGCGCTCGTCGTGGCGCTGCTGATCACTTGTAGCAAGCCCGTGCCTGTCACACCGACGCAGCCCTACACCGGTCCCGTCATCACTCTTCCAGACGGCTACGCCGTTCGCATCGAGATCGCCGCGGATGACCAGACGCGCGCGCAAGGTCTGATGTATCGAGACCGCTTGCCCGCCGGAACGGCCATGCTCTTCCTGTTTCCGCGGAGCGGCGACTATCCGTTCTGGATGAAGAACACGCTCGTTCCGCTCGACATGATCTGGATTGACGATCAGAAGCGTGTCGTTCACGTCGAGAGCAACGTGCCGCCGTGCAAGGCCGATCCGTGCCCCAGCTATCCGCCGCACGCGCAGGCGAAGTATGTTCTCGAGCTCGGCGGCGGCGAGGCCGGTAAGCATCGCGTGGCGAATGGGTCTACACTGAAGTTCGAACGGCTGGACAACATCGTCGTCCGCTGACATACAGGTAATCATGTTCCGATCGAGAGGCGAGAACCTTCGCAGCGTCTATATCCTGCTGTTCCTGACCATCGCGTTTTTCTTCCTCGAGTACCAGGATACGGAGAAATACGCGCGCCTCTTTTCGTTTGAGCGCGGAGCCGTCGCCGCCGGCGAAGTATGGCGCGTGTTCACGTATCAGTTCACGCAGGCGGGACAAGGATGGTTCGTCTTTCCTCGGCCGCTCGTGCTCTTTTTCACTCTGCTTCTCCTCTATCTGATGGGGTCATCGGTCGAGGAAGAGTGGGGGACGTGGAACTTCCTCGCCTTCTTCGCGATCTCGACCGTCGGCTCGGCGATCACCGCCGCGGCTCTCGGCATCCCGCTTCTCGGATCGTATTTCGTCAATTTCTCCCTGCTCTTCGTCTACGCGTCGACGTTTCCGCAGCAGACGTTCTATCTGTTCGGCGCCGTGCCGGTGCGCATCCGCTGGATCGCGTATGTCGCGGCCCTCGTTCTCATCGCCGGTGTATTCGCGGGAGGGCGGTCGAACATCGCGGCGCTCGTCGGCTGCGCGGTGAGCTACGCATTTTTTCTGTCGCAACGCGTGCGCGTGATCGTGATCCGGGAGAAGGACGGTATCGATGACGATGGAGTCCCGGACGGCACCGCGATTCGTAACGCGGCGCGCTTCGTAGCCATCAAGCGCGCGATCAACAGCGGGAACGCGACTGAGATCGATCGCCTCATCGCGCAATCCGAGCGCGACATCGTGCGCGGCGTCAACATCTGTCCGCCACCCGATTTCAAGCCGGAGAACAACGACGGCTACTGCATTCGTTGTGAGGGATTCTCCGAGTGCTCCGTCCGCTTCATGATGATGAAGCGTCCGGCGGCTGCACCGCCCGAGAACGCCGTTCCGGAAGGAACGACTAGTTAGGCTTCGGGAGGTTTCGGTGGCGGATGATTGCCGCCTCCGTCGCCGCCGCGCCGGCGTCTGCGAAATCGACGTCGACGCCGTCCGCGATCACCACCCGGTATCGGTTGTTGTGGCGACGGTGCCGTTCGCTGCTGCGGCTGCGGAGGGGCCGACTGAACGCGATCTCGCCCTCCTCGGCCGCGACGACGACGGCGTCCGCGGGGTTGCTCCGGACGCTGCACCTGTTGCTGCTGGCGATCGCGTTCGCGCTCTCGTCGCGGCGGTCGCTGCGGCGGAGGTGCCGGTCGTTTCTCTTCACGTCGCGGACGCCCGGTCCGTTGCTCGAACTCCTGCACCTTCTTCTGCATGAAGCGGCGCGACTGCGACTCCAGCTTCATCCGAAGAGGGTCGAAGCCGCAGTAAGGACAGCGCTTCCAGCCTTCGGGATACATGCGATCGCAGTTCGTGCAGCGAATACTTTTTGGAAGGGGCATCGCGAATCGTGCCGAGTCTATCCTGAGCGAAGCGAAGGATCTCCGGTGCGCCCAGCGAATCACGTTCATCTCTGTGCCACTGGAGATCCCTCGGCGCCTGCGGCGCCTCAGGATAGGGCGGGCGCGCGCATTGTACACTTCCGCTCAACGTGGACGAGCGCCGCAGGAAAACGCTTGAAACACTGCTATCGCTGGCCGAGGATTCGAATGCCGGCGCGTGCTATGACGATCGGCGAGCGGAGGATCTGCTGCGATCGCAATCGACGCCGGAGGAGCTGCGCGAGGCCGGAGCGAGCGAGAGCACAATCGACCACATCTTCTTTCAGCGCCCTCTCCCGTCGGGAGAGGGCAGCGTATCGAGCGAAGCGAGAGGCGCGGGTGAGGGGCGAGCAGACACGAGGCATTACAGCGTCCGAGTCGAAGCCCGCTTCGAAGCGGCGCACTATCTGCGCGAATATCGCGGCATCTCCGAGCCGCTTCACGGTCACTCGTACAAAGTGGAAGCCGATCTCGCGTCGCGCGACGGCGGAATCGACAGCGACGCGATCGCCGTCGACTTCGTCAGTGCCAAGCGCAAGCTGGAGATGCTGGCGAAGAAACTCGATTACGGCTGCATCAACGACGTTCCGCCCTTCAACGAGATCAACCCATCGGCCGAGAACATCGCCGCCTGGTTCCATCGCGAGCTGACTTCTGCTGTAGCCGATGAGAATGCGATCGTCACTTCCGTGACGATCTGGGAAGGGCCGGTCAACTCCGTCAAATTCGTTCCATGAAAAAACTCCCGAATCACACCGCTCTCAAAGAATGGTCGACGGTCATCGACGCTCTTGGCCGTGGCGAACAGGTCATCCTGATTCGCAAAGGCGGCATCGCTGATCCGAAGTTCGGCGTCGAAGCTCCACAGTTCTATCTCTATCCGACGTACTTTCATCAGGGTGAGGATGAAGCGCGGAGAGGTGTCACGATCACACACTGGTGCGAAGTCGTGCGCACATGGAGCACGCGTGACGCGGAAATGCTCGATCGACTGGCGCCGCTCGTCGTGGCTCTCCCGCGCGAGACGCTCGAAGCGCGCTATCGCTTTCGACCCGATCAGGCGCTGCACGTCATCGGCGTGCGGACGTACGTATTAGCGCGGCCCGTCGAGGTCATCTTTCGCGACGAATACGCTGGTTGCCGAAGCTGGCTCAGCGTCGACGAAGAGATCGATGTCGACGGATCGCGGCCGGTATTAAGCGATGCCGACCTTCGGGGCAAGCTTTCTTTAGCCTTCTCCCTCGGGGAGAAGGTGGCGCGAAGCGCCGGATGAGGGGCGTGCGACTCGGATGAGGCACGCCCCTCACCCGGCCCCTCACTGCGTTCGGGGCCACCCTCTCCCGGAGGGAGAGGGCACTCGTGACTGATGGAGCTCCTCGCGGTCCTCGTGATGATCGTCGTCGGCGGCGCGGTCGCGGTCTTCAGTCTGATTGCATTCGCGCTGGCTAAGGCGGATACAAAGCAGGCCGCCGATCGCGATCAGATCGCCGCATCGATCCTGTATCAGGTGCTCATCGCCGGTGGTGTCACGCCGGATGATGCATTACGGCAGATCCGTCGCGGCGCAGGACTCGGCTCACGCGTGACGCGCGGCGTCGATATGATGAGTTGGGGTGAGTCGTACGCGCGCGTCGCGTCGGATGCGGACCGCGCGCGACTGCTCGAGACCGCCGTCCAGTTTGCCGCGGCGCGTAAAGCTCCCGTACCGCTGCGGCAGTACGCGGCGCTGCTCGACCTCAGCTTCGCTCTCGGGTTTCACACCGATGCGCTCGCTCGTCTCCGCGAACGATATGGCTTCGAATACATCGATCACGCGAAAGACGCACGGCCTCGCGAGGCCGATCGAGGCGGCGGCGCGATGCCGCTCTTCGTCCGCGACGAAAGCCGAACAGCGGAATGGCTTCGTGTTCTACAGATTGAAGGAGCTCCCACGCGACAGATCATCATCACGGCCTATCGCCGGCTTGCCGCCCAGCATCATCCAGACAAGTTTCACGAAGCATCGGACGAGACACAGCGAAGCGAGGCAGCGCGATTCATCGAGATCACGCGGGCCTACGAAGCCCTGCTGGCCATCTACCGGGATTGATCTCTCCCGCGGACCGTGTATAATCAATCTCGGGAATATCCCCGGTGTGACTGTTTGTTCACATCGGGTTTGCCAGCATTTCCCGCCTGACGACCGTAGTCTTTCATTGAGTAAAACTGATTTCGAGGACAGCCGTGTCCGAAGCTGGTGACGCGACTCCGTTGAGCCATCGTGAGATCCGAACCCTGAACTTTCCTGATTTCAATGGTTTGCGGTTCGGGAGTAACTAATTTATTTGCTGCTGCATCTAATGTTGCATGAGGCATGGAGTGTGAAGTTTGATGTTTGATCCACGGGAGAGATCATGAAGAGCGCGGTAGCGAACGAGCACGAGCAGGGTTGGGACTTCGAGAAGGCAGCGATGCCTTACGTCGACTCGCTCTACAACACCGCCTACCGGATGACGCGGAATTCCGAGGACGCCGAGGACCTCGTTCAGGAGACGTATCTGAAGGCGTACAAGTATTACGACAAGTTCGAGGAAGGCACCAACTTCAAGGCGTGGCTCTTCAAGATCATGAAGAACACCTTCATCAACAACTATCGGAAGAAGAAGCTGACGCCCCACAAGATCGACTTCTCCGAGATCGAAGAGTCGTACGAGCGAGTGATCCAGAAGAACGCACCCGATCTGATCAAAGATCCGGAGACCGACATCTTCCAGGACATGATGGACGAAGACGTCAAGCGCGCCCTCGACTCGCTGCCGCACGACTACAAGATGGTGGTCCTGCTCGCCGACATCGAAGGATTCTCGTACAAGGAGATCGCGGAGATTCTCGACTGCCCGGTCGGCACCGTGATGTCGCGACTCTATCGCGGCCGCAAGATGCTCGAGCGCACGCTGCTCGAGTACGCGCGGAAGTACGGCTACATCCGCCACGGCGGCGAGCCGGCCAAGATGCGCTCGCGCAAAGAAGAAGAGCGCGCGAAGGCGAAGAAAGATCCTCATCCCGAGCAGCCGGTTGAAGAACCTGAGGAGGAGAGCGAAGAAGAGGCGCTCTTTGCGGAACAGGAAGAAGACTTCGAGTTCGATCTCGAAGAAGACGAACAGGCAGAAGAAGAGCAGTTCGATATTGGATGAGCGGTACGCTCTAACAACATTCCCAACGCCCGCGAGAAATCGCGGGCGTTTCTTTTTTCCTCTGGAGCGCGGAGAGCGGAAAGCGGAAAGCGGAGAACAGACGTACCGGCCTCTTCCCGCGGAATTCTCCATTGACACAACTTCGTTGCAATCGGCCGGGTGTCGTAATCTCGCGCATCATGGAAGGGACCTGGTCGCATGCATTGTGATGATGTTCGCCGCGTCTTCTACTTTTTTCTC
>DASYUK010000127.1:0-7951 GCA_036001325.1 Thermoanaerobaculia bacterium | reverse complement strand
GGCACCGCTCGGGCGCATCCGCGGAACGCCCATCTACGTCGAATGGAATACGAATGAGCATCCGAAGTTTCCGCTGCTGCGAATGCGCTCGGTGGAGTTCAACGCCGCTGGCGAGTCCAAAGCCCTGCGCGTCGGCTCGTGGTATTTCAAAGCCCCGCTGATCGACGAGATTTTTCGCTGACGATGAACCGATATCTCCTCTCTTTCCTCTTTGCGATTGCGGCACCGGCGCTTGCAGCGACGAAGCCGTATCACCTCGAGCTCGAAGCGTACCCCGCAGCGCCGTTCCCGTACTTCAGCAAGTTCGGCTCGGTGGATCTGCATGTGTATTCGGGCGGCGTGCGCGCCGAAAGCTTCTGGTTGAAGGGATTCAGCCGAAACGGTTCGAAAACGATCACGGCGATGAATCCGGTGCTGCGCATGTACACAGAGGTTCCGCTCGCCGACATCACCTCGATCGTCGGCAAGCTCGCCTCGAGCGATCAGATCGAGACTTCGCCACCGGCGGTGCAAGGTCCGATGCGAGGAAAAGTCGGCGTGCTGCGCGCGTCGCGCTATCGCCTTGTGTACGGACCGACCGCATGGATCGATCTCTGGACGACCGCCGACATTCCGCCGAATCAGCAGCTCCGCAACATTGTCGACTCCTTGATCAACGGGATCTCACCCCCCACGGCGAAAGTCGCGCGCGCGATCCCTGGAACTCCTGTCTACGTCGAGCTGAATTTCCGGCGCTTCCAGAAGGTCGCGCTGGTGAAGTTCAAGAAGCTGACCTTCAATAACGCCGGCGAGGCCGACGCGTTGAAAGTCGGCACGCTTTACTTCAAGGCGCCATTGCTCGACGCCATCTGGCGATAGCTGCGATTTGTCGGCCGTAACCGTTGCTCACAGCGATCCGTCGATAGATAATCTCTGCACATCCGGACATCGTCCCTCGCTTCCCCATCGCCGATTGGAGGAAAAAGATGATGAAACCCCTCGTGATGCGCATCGTGGTGTGTGTGGTGGCCCTGATGCTGGCCATTCCTGCCTTGCCGCTCTTCGCTCAACAAACGCAGCAGCAGACCCCTGAACAGAGAGCAGAAGAAGAGAAGAAGCCGAAAGTGACCGAAGAGATGACGGTCACCGCGCGAAAGCGCGAGGAGAAGGCGGAGGAAGTCCCGATCTCGGTTGCGGCACCGACTGAGTCGCAGCTTCGCGATCGCGGCGCCGAGAACATCGAAGACGTCGCGGCCAACGTCGCCGGCTTCACGGTTCAGAATCTCGGCCCGGGTCAGAGTCAGGTGGCCATTCGCGGCATTTCGTCCGGGCAGATCGCGCGCGACCAGCCAGGCGTCAAGGAGCAGGCCGGCTTCTACCTCGATGAGTCAGTCATCTCGCTATCGCTCTTTACGCCCGATCTCGATCTCTTCGACCTGTCACGCGTGGAAGTGCTCCGCGGACCGCAAGGCACGCTGTTCGGCTCCGGATCGGAGTCGGGCACGATCCGCTACATCACCAACCAGCCGCAGCTCAGGACATCGGAGTCGGTCGGAGAATTGACGGCCGACTCGATCAGCGGCGGCGGAGTGGGCGGGAGCGCGAAGTTCGCGACCAATGTGCCGATGGGCAACAACGCGGCGACGCGCATCACTGCCTATTACACGCGTTACGGCGGATACATCGACGCCGTGCAACCGAACCTCAGCGTGGACAAGGATGTCAATCGCGGATATCGAGCGGGAGCGCGAGCGGCGGTTCTGTTCCAGCCGAGCGACAATTTCAGCATCACTCCGCGCGTCGTCTATCAGAAAGTCGACATGAAGGGTTGGAACCGCATCGATGTCTTCAACATCCTCGGCAACCCGTACACGTCGACACGACCGAAGGTCGAGCTGGGCGATCGCCGGCAGTTCACGCAGATCGAAGAGCCGACGACGGACAGCTTCCTGCTCACCGATCTGACCGCGAACTACAAGCTCCCGAACGGCTCGACGTTCACGTCGATCACTTCGTGGACGAATCGCCACGTCGACGTCATTCGCGATGCGGGTGCGCTCACCTCGAGTATCACAGGCGGCTCGATCGGTCTGGCGGAGAATGTCTACACGCTCAATTCGCCGCTCGACGACTTCACGCGAGCGCGAGTGGCGACAGAGGAGTTGCGCCTCGCCGGCGCCGCGAATCGTTTGCAGTGGTTGGTCGGCGGCTTCTACGCCAATGCCCGGCGCAACTACGGTCAGCAATTGATGGTCGCCGGATTCTCCGCCCTGAGCAAGATTCCTACGGCGAGCGTGATCGCACCGACCGACGGTCTGTTCTGGTCGGATCTTCGCTACAAGTTCCGGCAGTCCGCTCTGTTTGGCGAGGCCACCTTTCCCGTGACCGACAGGCTCGACCTTACCGGCGGCCTCCGCTGGTACGACTTCAATGAGCGTCGCAGTCAGATCTTCGACGGCATCTTCGGCGAAGGCGACGACGGCAAACCGCAGATCCAACCGGGATCGACCAAGGCGAACGGCATCGCGCCGCGCGTCATGGCCAACTGGAAGGTGAGCGACGCCTCGCGTCTTTACGCGCAGGTCTCGAAAGGCTTCCGTCTCGGCGGCATCAACGATCCGCTCAACGTTTCGCTGTGCACGCCCGCCGACCTCGTCACATTCGGCGGTCATGCGGGCTGGGAAGACGAAACCCTCTGGAATTACGAAGTGGGATCGAAGTCGCGGATCATGAAGAATCGCGGGACGTTCAACGTGGCAGCGTTTTACGCGGACATCAAAAATCTGCAGGCCACAGTCACCGCCGGTTCGTGCTCATCGCGCGTCGTCTTCAACGTTCCCAAGGCGCGCAGCGCCGGCGCCGAGCTCGAGTTGGAGCTGGCACCGACTGACAACTTCGACTTCTCGATCTCGGCCAGTCATACCGACTCGAAGCTGCGATCGACGCTGACATCGACTGCTCCGAACGGCGTCGTCTCGATCGTCTCCGGCATCCGAAGCGGAGCGCGCATGCCCACCGTTCCGCAGGATCAGGCTGCAGCGGCGGCGACCTTCCGCTGGCCGACGCAGAGCTATGTCGGATATGTCACCGGCGTGTACCAGCACGTCGGCGACCGCTACACGCAGGTCGGGGATGATTCGATCGATTCCACATACGCGGGTTGGATTGCCGCGAAGGACACCCTCAACCTGAACTCCTTTGGGAAAAATACGATCGGCGGTCCGCTCACGCAGAGTACGTTCACGTTCGATTCGAAGATGCCGGCGTATGACATCGTCAACCTGCGCATTGGGATCCTCAAGGGAAGATATGACACGGCGCTCTTCGTCAATAACGTGACGGATGAGAAGGCCTTTCTTGCTCTGGACCGCGAGCGCGGATTGCGCGCACGCATCGCCTACTTGACGAATCAGCCGCGGACGTTTGGCATCAGCACGAGGGTGAATTTCTGAGTGAGGGTGTCATTCCGAGCCGCGGAGACGGCGAGGAATCTGGGAGGGCGGCTGATCACCACCGCCCAGATCCCTCGCTCTCTGCGGCGCTCGGGATGACACGGCGAACCTTTCTGGCCAGCGCCGCGATCGTTCCGGTCGCGGCGCGGTCTCTCCTCGCCGAGACTTCGAAGCCGCGTGTCGCCGTGATCGGAGCCGGCGCCTTCGGCGGCTGGACGGCTCTGCATCTTCTGCGTCGCGGCGCGCAGGTCACGCTGATCGACTCGTGGGGGCCGGGCAACGCCCGATCTTCCTCGGGCGGCGAGACGCGCGTCATCCGCGCGATCTATGGTCCCGACCGAATCTATGTGGAGATGGTCAAACGTGCGTACGAGCTGTGGAGAACGTTGGACCCGTCGCTCTACACCGAGACCGGCGCGCTGTGGATGCATCGAGGAGATGACTCATACGTTCGATCTGCACTTCCGATCGTCGAAGACCTCGGCTTCGTCGTCGACAAGCTCACCATCTCCGAGGCGAAACGCCGTTATCCAAAGATCGATTTCAGCGGAGTGAAATCGGTGTACTTCGAGAGAAAAGCGGGTGCCCTGTCGGCGCGACGTGCGTGCGAAGCGGTCCGTGACGCGTTCGAAAAAGATGGTGGAACGTTCCGCATCGAGAACGTGAAACCGTTCGATTCGCCGCTCGAAGCGGACGTGTTCGTCTATGCGTGCGGTCCGTGGCTCGGGAAATTGTTTCCCGATGTCATCGGCGATCGCGTTCGTCCGACGCGACAAGAGGTTCACTACTTCGGAACGCCTCGCGGTTCGACGGCGTATCTTCCCGCGAACTTTCCGATCTGGATCGACTTCGGCGAGCGGATCATCTACGGTATCCCCGACGTACACGGCCGCGGGTTCAAAGTGGCAGACGATACGCGCGGATCAGCGTTCGATCCGACGAACGGGAACCGCAAGCCGAGCGAGGCCGGGATTGCGCGAGCGCGGCAACTTCTTTCGGAGAGATTTCCCGAGCTGGCCAATGCGCCGCTCATGTCGTCGGAAGTCTGTCAATACGAAAACAGTCCCGACGGTCATCTGATCATCGACCGCCACCCGCAGGCGAAAAACGTCTGGCTCGTCGGCGGTGGCTCTGGTCACGGGTTCAAACTGTCGCCGGCGGTCGGCGAGATGGTCGCCGATGCGATTCTGTCGGGAAAGGAAGTCCCGAAACTATTTCGCCTCGATCGATTGCACGAGAAGGAAAAGCCGAAGACGCAATTCGAGTCGAAAAAAGTGTAGCGGCGCGCTTTAGCGCGCCGACGGCGCACTGAAGTGCGCCGCTACACCGCGTTCGGACACGGCAGGAACGTCGCCCAATCGAACGACGAGAGGAACGCCTCGTCCGGTTGATGAATCGAGCGGAACGTAAACGCGAACTGCGACGGACCATGGGCCTCGAGGTACGCCAGACGCTTCTTTGCTTCGTCGATGCTCGGCGTGTGACCCGCCGGAACCCACCACAGCGCCAGATAGGCCGCTTCGAATTCCTCGAACCATTGATTGCGGTCGCGGAGTAACTCCGCGTGTGCGGTGCGGTAAACGTAATCCTTCAATGCCTCGACGCTCTCCCACACGGACATATTGAACAGAATGCGGTCGTCGTCGTACGGCCGGAGATACGTCGCGTTTCCCGCTTCGGTCTGCAATCGCCACACGAATCCGTCACTGCGATCGGCAAGGGCATTGATCTCGTCGAGACGCGCGACAAATCCGGCCATCACCGGCGAATCGAGTGGCGCCTTCATTCGGCCGATATTCACCTGTGCGATATGAAACTTCATCGTCCCGCCATCTTGCGCGCAAAGTCGCGCATCGAGGTGAGCTTCACCGGAATTCGCTTCAGCGTATCGCGCATATCGATCGTGTCGCCGCCACACACGCCGAGGCCGAGAGCGGCCATCGTCTTCTGGTATTCATCCGTCGCCGTCGCGTACTGCTGCTTCAGCGCCTCCTGCGGAATATGAGTCACCTCGAACGGTCCTCCCCATTCGCGTTCAAAAATCTTGACCGCGTCGTTCCACGTGATCGCTTCCGGCCCGCCCAGCTCGACGGTCTGATTCGCCATCGCGTCCCCGCTCGCGGCGCGCACCGCGAATTCCGCCACGTCAAAAAGCGAGATGAAGCTCATCGGCCGGTCGCCCGCGCCGAAGACCTGCGCCTTGCGATTCTGCGCATCGAAACCGAGGGCCGGTGAGAACCACACTTCCATGAAGCAGCTCGGGCGAAGAATCGTGTAAGAGATTCCGCTCTCGCGAAGTTTCTCCTCCACGGTGCGCTTCGCGCGATGCAGTTTCGAATCTCCCTGGAGGTTTCCCGAGAAAGACACCAGGACGAAGCGCTTCACATCGTTCCGCTCGGCGGCTTCGATCAGACTCAGATGGCCCTGCAGATCCGTCTTGTCGAGCGAATCGTGCGCCTGCCGCGAAAGCATCGTGGTCGCCGTGCTGATGACCGCCTCGATTCCCTTGCAGGCGCGATCCAGCGACGGCTTGTCCTGCAGATCGCCTGTGGCGATCTCGCAACCGAGACTTCGAAGCCGTTCGACTTTTTCGTGATCGGAGGTCTTTCTCACCAGCGCGCGAACGTCGACGTCGCGTTCGCGCAGCCTGCGGCAAATCTCGCTTCCGAGAAATCCTGTCGCTCCGACAACGAGGTCCATCGCTTCTCCTATGCTGCCGCGGCAGCGGACGGCACCTGCACTGCGTCGAGTTCTGCGAGCAGAGCGCCGGCATCAGCGTAGCGGGCCTTCGGATCCTTCGCCAGGCACCGCATGACGATCGAGCTGATGCGATCTCCCACTTCAGGACGCACGTCGATCAGCGGCTTCGGCACCTCGGTGATATGCGCGGTGAGAACTCCGGTGAGCGACGTCGCTTCGAACGGCCTCTTCCCGACAAGCATCTCGTAAATGAGAACGCCCAGCGAATAAACGTCGCTGCGCGGATCGAGCTGCTTGCCCTGTACCTGCTCGGGACTCATGTAGTGCGGCGTGCCGACGATCAGACCGGCCTGTGTCATCGCTTCCGACGCCTCGGTCATGCGGGCGATGCCAAAGTCCATCAACTTCACTTCGCCTTTCGCGTCGATGAGGACGTTCTGCGGCTTGATGTCGCGATGGATGATGCCTTGCTCATGCGCGACCTGCAGGCCGCGACAGATCTGCCGCGAGATGCCCATGGCCACGCGCGGCGCCATCTGCCGCCCCGATGCCTCGGTCAGCAACTCGGAGAGCGTGTAGCCGCGCACGAACTCCATGCTGATGAAGTAGACGCCTTCGGCTTCGCCGTAATCGTAGGTGCGCAGAACGTTGCGATGCGTGATCTTGCGCGCCAGACGGATCTCGCGCTTGAAGCGTTCGAGGTCCTCCGGCGAGCGCTGCATGACATCGCCGGGCAGCGTCTTGATCGCGACGATCTCGTCGAGCTGCGTATCGGTGGCCTTGTAGACGACGCCCATGCCGCCGCGCCCGAGGACCTGGTCGATGCGATAACGGTTGGCGAACATCTGGCCGACATTGAGATCGACGACCGTCTTCGCCGGTGCAGTGACGCCGGCCTGCGTTCCATCGAGACGCATCGTCGCCACCGATGTGCCGCCGATCGAGCGAATCATTCCCGTGGTCACGCTGACCAGCGGCAGCGAGGCCACCGGCAGCGGTTGCGCGAGCCACTTCAGCCGTACTTCCTCTCGCGTCGAGGAATCGAGAACTTCGCCCCCGGCCGCTTGCGCAGTCTCGTACGAGATGTATGCGTATCCGCTCGGCGCGTGCCACGCGAACAGCATCGCGAGAAGCGGCGCGTTGCCGATGATCGCCAGGCCGCTCTCGCGCGTCAGCTCGACAGAGCCGGTCACGAAGTCGCCGGTGGCGATGCCGACGCCGATCGTCATCGCACCTTGTGCGGTCTGTGTGGCGAGATCCTCGTTGATCGCGCGCGACGCGCGGATCGCATGGATGATTCCGCGATCGCCGCGGAACACGCTGACGAGACGGTGCCCCAGGATCTCGCGAACTTCCCCTTCCTGCCGGGACACTTCCGATTCCTGCAGCTTCATCACGCGCGCGACCGATTCGATCACTGCGCCCGCATCGCCCTCCCCCACTGTCGCGGGAAGCCCGCGCAGATCGGTGACCATCACCGTTCCTTCGTCGAGCTTCGGCGCCTCGGTCGGCCGCGCTTGCGCCTCGCGTTGCGCAGAGCGAGCGGCCATCTGCTGGTAAAGCTCTTCGAGCTCGGCCTTGTCGCGCAATGACGAGATCATCTTCGCGAATGCTCGGCCGAGGATTCCGATTTCGTCTTCGCGCCGAACGGGCGGCTGCACGCTGTAGTCACCCGCGGTCACGGCCTGAGCCATGCGCGCGAGTTGTTCGATTGGCCGCGTCATCCGTTTGGCGATCAGCCAGGAGAGGATGAACGCGAGCAGCAGCGCGACTCCGCCGCCGACGAGCAGTGCGTTCTGGATCTGCCGGAACGGCGCCAT
>DASYUK010000126.1:0-7213 GCA_036001325.1 Thermoanaerobaculia bacterium | reverse complement strand
GCTCTCTTCGTCGCCGCAGTCTCTCTTGTCGATGCCGGCGTGGCCGAAGCGGCGCGTGTACGCGTCGTGAAAACTCGTCCGCGCGCGCGTGCTCGCATCGTCGTTCACCCCGGTTTCCCTCTTCACCGCACGCTTCCAACTGTTGTCGTTCGCAGCGGACCGGCGGTTCGCGTCGCGCCGCGCGTTTATCTCGCGCCGCTGACATTCGGTGCGGTTGTCGTGGCACTTCCCGCGGCGAAAGCGCGCGCATGGACAGGCGCCGAGGAGTTGGAGCGCGAGGACGGCTGGACCGATTTCACGATGAACATCGACCGGCGCGGAACGCGTCTGCTCCTGGAGATCGATCAGGGACCGGCCCAGCTCAACTTTGCCGAAATCGTCTTTGAAAACGGAGAAACACAGGTGGTCGACTTCGGCGACAAGATTCACGCCAAGGGGATCTACTCGCTTCTCGACTTTGCCAGCGGCCGGAAGGTCGACCACGTGAGAGTCGTTGCCAATGCGGCCGGGAAGCGCACTCAGATTAGAGTTCACCTCATCTCCTAGCTGAGAGAATCCGCCGCTCGACGGCCGATCACGTGAAGTTTGTATTTGCGCGCGGAATCGTCGGAATGATCCAACGTCAGCGTCGCTCCAGCCTGGAACTGACCAGCGACTGTAGTCACCGGGCAACGCGCGGACGAGTGCGCGACGCGAGGCGGCCGGCGAGCGCGCAACCTGATGAACCGCCCCCGACGATCGCCACGTCGAAACCTCCTTCGCGCATGTTCATCAGAGCAGCCACATGTATGATCCGCAACCACCTTCAAGGAGAGCACAGATGCGCAAACCGATCGTCGTCGCAATCATCGCGCTGTTCGCCAGTCCACTCATCGCGCAAACCACGGACGAGATCATCGCCCGGTTCCTGAAAACCGAGGGCGGCATGGACACGATCGAGTCAGTCAAGTCGCTCCGCCGTGTCGGAAAGTTTCAGTCCGGCGGCGGCACCGAGTATCGCGTCACGGAAGAATACAAGCGGCCGAAGCTCGCCCGGCAGGAGTACACGATTCAAGGAATGACCGCCGTCTACGCATATGACGGCAGGAACGGATGGAAGATCGAGCCATGGCAGGGGAAGAAAGATCCCGAAGCGATGGGCGAAGAGGAGCTCAAGTCGATCATCGAAGATGCCGACTTCGAGGGCCCGCTCGTGAACTACCGGCAGAAGGGAAACAAAGTCGAGTACGTCGGGATGGACTCGGTCGAGGGGACGGACACGTTCAAACTGAAAGTGACGTCGCCGAACGGCGACGTCCGCTACTACTACCTCGACACGGACTATTACGTTCCGATCAAGGTCGACACGAAACGCATCGTCCGCGGCGCCGAACGGGAGTACGAGTCCATCGTCGGCGACTACAAAGAGATCAACGGCTGGTATCTCCCTTATTCGTTCGAGACGAAATCGAAAGGGAGCGCTACCTCGCAGAAGATCACGTGGGAGTCGATGACTGCGAACGTCTCGCTCGATGACGCGCGTTTCCGAATGCCGTCCGCGGCCGGCAAACCGCCGGAGCAGCGACAGGGACAACCCGCCGATGCGTCGGAAGTGCCGCCGAAAAAACCGGAGGAAAAGAAGGAGCCGCCTGCGGAGAAGAAGCCGCCGGTGGGGAGAGCGCGATGAAGAAAACACTTTGCGCTTTCGCTCTCATCATCAGCACGAATACTTCCGCTCAGACCGTCAAGGTCGACTCCGACACGATCTCCGGCCTCGGCGCGCGCAATATCGGCTCCGCCGCGATGAGCGGCCGCATCGCCGCCATCGATGCCATTGCGGAGCGCGATCGGCTTACCGTCTTCATCGGAGCCGCCAGCGGCGGTGTGTGGAAATCGGTCAATGGCGGCACGACTTACAAGCCGGTATTCGACAAACAGCCGGTGCAATCGATCGGCGCCGTGGCCATCGATCGCCGTAATCCGAAGACCGTCTGGGTCGGTACCGGCGAGTCGTGGACGCGCAACAGCGTCTCCATCGGCGACGGCATCTACAAGTCGACCGACGGCGGCGACACATGGACGAACTTGGGACTCAAGGAGTCCGAACGCATCGCGAAGATCATCATCGATCCAGTCGATTCGAACACGGTCTACGCGTGCGTCCCGGGGAAACTGTGGAGTGACAGCGACGAGCGTGGTCTCTATAAGACGACGGACGGCGGAAAAAGCTGGACGAAAGTTCTCAAAGGGGCAAATGCGTCGACGGGATGTTCGATGATCTCCATCGACGCGCAGAATCCAAAAACGCTTTACGCCGGCATGTGGGATTTCCGCCGCAGGCCGTGGACGTTTCGCTCCGGCGGCGTCGGACCGAATGCCCCGAGCGGAAGCGCTCTTTTCAAGAGCAACGACGGAGGAGTGACGTGGACGAATCTGGAGAGCGGTGGTCTTCCGTCGAAGCCGTGGGGACGCGTCGCGGTGACGGTCGCTCCCTCAAAGCCGAATGTCGTCTACGCCTTCATCGAAGCGGAGCCGCCGAAAAACGCGCTCTATCGATCCGACGACGGCGGAAAGTCATGGGACAAACGCGATCGCAGTCAATTGATGATCTGGCGCCCGTTCTACTTCGCCAATCTTATCGTCGATCCGAAGGACGAGAACAAGATCTACAAACCCGATCTCTCGCTGATCGCCAGCAACGATGGTGGAAAGAGCTTCAGTGACATCGGCGGCGGCGCGCACGGCGACTTCCACGACGTCTGGATCAATCCGAACAACACCGATCACCTCATCGCCGGCGATGATGGCGGCGTCTGGTACTCGTATGACGGCGGGAATCGCTGGTGGAAAGCGGAGAACCTGCCTGTGTCGCAGTTCTACCACGTGAGCGTGGACATGGACACGCCATATCGCGTGTACGGCGGCCTGCAGGACAACAGTTCGTGGGTGGGCGATTCGCAGTATCCCGGCGGCATCACGAACAGTCGCTGGGAAAACATCTACGGCGGCGACGGCTTCTGGATGTTCGCCGATCCTTCCGATCCCGATTACATCTACGCGGAATCGCAAGGCGGTTACATCGGACGAGTCCACCGAAAGACGCACGAGGCGCGCGACATCAAGCCGCTCCCCGAATACAAGGAAGGGAAGCTTCGCTTCAACTGGAACACGCCCATCCACGTCAGTTCGCCTGGCACCGTGTACCTCGGCTCGCAAGTTCTCTTTCGCACGCGCGATCACGGGCAAACGTGGGAGCGTATCTCGCCTGACCTGACGACGAATGATCCGGAAAAGCACAAGCAGGAGCAATCAGGCGGAGTCACCGTCGACAACTCTTCAGCCGAGATGAACACGACCATCTATGCGATCTGCGAGTCACCGAAGAACAGAGAGGTCATCTGGGCAGGAACCGACGATGGCAACGTGCAGCTCACGCGCGATGGCGGAAAGAGTTGGACGAATGTCGTGACGAACATCGCCGGCCTACCGAAGAGCGCGTGGGTATCGTCGATCGATGCCGGCCACTTCGATGAGGCGACTGCTTACGCCACATTCGATCTGCACATGTTCGGCGACATGCGCCCATACGTTTACCGGACGACCGACTACGGACGGACGTGGACCGCGCTTGTCAGCTCCGATGCTCCGGTGCGCGGATACGCGCACGTGATCAAGGAAGATCTCGTCAACAAGGATCTCCTCTTTCTCGGCACGGAGCTCGGACTATGGGTATCGCTCGACGGCGGCAACCAGTGGGCCCAATACAAAGGGGGCGACCTGCCGAGCGTGGCGGTGCGGGATCTGGTCGTCCATCCGCGCGACAACGATCTGGTGATCGCCACGCATGGGCGCGGCATCTGGATCATCGACGACATCACTCCGCTGCGTGCGCTCACGCCGGAGAATCTGAGCAAGGATGTGTTCTTCGCCGAGTCGCGTCCGGCCGTGCAGCGCATCGTCGCGCAAGGCGGTTGGGTCAATGGGGATGCCGCGTACGTCGGACCGAATGCGCCGACTGGAGCGGTCATCACCTATTACCAGAAGAGGCGCCATATCTTCGGCGATCTGAAGATCGAAGTGCTCGATGCGGATGGAAAAGTCGTCGGGACCGTTCCCAGCGCAAAGCGCCGAGGATTGTCGCGGGCCATGTGGACGATGCGGTTGAAGGCGCCGAAGGTCCCGCCGGCGGCGGTCGCGGCCTTCTCCGCCTCGCGCGGGCCGCGTGTGTTGCCGGGAACGTACACGGTGAAGATGACGAAGGACAAGAACGTGTACACGACGCCGTTGCGCATCGTCGCTGATCCCCGCGTGAAACACACGATGGATGATCGAAGATCGCAGTTCGAGCTGGCCACGAAACTGAGCAATGTTCTGACCGAGATGAGCTTCGCGGTGGATCGAATCAACAGCATCCGTCTGGCACTCGACGATCGCGCAGCGAAAGTGCCCGCGAGCGATCCGTTGCGCCAGCGGCTGAACGCGGCGGCTGCGCAAGTTGACGAGTTGCGCAAGAAGATCGTGGCCACGAAGGAAGGCGGAATGATCACCGGCGAGGAACGTCTGCGTGAAAACATCACGGAGCTTTACGGCGGCGTGAACGACTACGAGGGCCGCCCGACGCAGACGCAGGTCGAGCGAACTGAGGCCATCGCCCGCGAGCTCGCTGACGTCTCTGCCGCTTTTGATCGCTGGTCGTCGCGCGACCTCGGATCGTTGAACACCGCGTTGACGCAGAAGAACCTCTCGCCGATCGAGCCATTGATGCGAGAAGCGTGGGAGAAGCACCAAAGCGACGTGTAACCACCACCGGTACTAGTAGGGAAGCCCCCTCCGGCGACACTCCTTCAGTTATCAGGTCAACTCAGTCTTTACGGAAAAAATGAAGGAGGGTACTATGTTCATCCCAGGGCATTTCTCGACAAGGGCGAGGCTCACGCTGGCAGGTGCGTTGAGTCTCCTGATCATCGCAGCTGCGGACACCGCGCAAGCGCAACAGCCCGCCGGCTTTCAATACGCCGTGAAGTTCGTCTGCGGGAAGTCGGAGCAGCGTATACCCGTCGTTGCCCCAGGTGAGTATTTCACCGCGATCAACGTCCACAACCCCAACGCCACGGCCGTGGGCATGAGGAAGAAATTCGCGATCGCACTTCCGGGCGAGAAAGCGGGACCGATTTCGAAGTTCTTCGACGCGAGGCTCGCGCCGGACGAGGCGTTTGAGATCGATTGCCTTGACATCTTCCAACTGACGTCATCAACCGCGTCGTTCATCAAAGGTTTCGCGGTCATCGAGACTCCGCAGGAGCTCGACATCGTGGCGGTTTACACAGCTGCCGGTCGCTCCGGTGGCGTCGAGACGATGGACGTCGAGACCGTACAACCGCGTCGCCTTACAGTCGTCGGCAAACCCGATCTTGTTCCTGTCCCTGACGCCTCAGGCACTTTCTGCAGGCTGCGCGACGGGCAGCTCGTCGTGACGGTCAAGAACCAGGGAACGGCCGACGCCGGACCTTCCGTGACGAGGGTCGACTTCTCCTCGGGTTCCGTTTCGCAGCCGACTCCGCCGATTCCTGCGGGCGGATCGGTCGACTTGCTGTTCCCGATACCGGCAGGCTGCTTCCAACCGGACTGCTTCTTCAGGATCACCGTCGATTCAACCAACATCGTCGATGAGTCGAACGAAGGGAACAACACAGCGTCGGGCTTCTGCCTCGGCTGAGTGAACATCGGCTCGCCGCACGCGTTCTGTCGGTTGGCGGAGCGCGTGCGGTTCACCGGGCCCGCCGACACGACCGCAGCGGATCCGCTACGCGAGTGCGGCCGGTTTCACCGCTGGCAGCGCCTTAGCGTGCTGCATCAGAAGCCTGAAGCTCTCGGGGTCGACCGCCAGGCTGAAGTAAGAGCCTTGCGCCTCTTCGCAGCCACGGCTTTTGAGGAAATCGAATTGCTCGCGCGTCTCAACGCCATCGGCCGCGACGCGCAGGCCGAGTCCACGGCTCACACCGATGACGGCACCAACGATCGCCCGGTCGCCTTCGGAAGTGTCCTCGAGGAGACCGCGATCCATTTTGACCGCGTTGATCGGCAGCACCCGCAGAGAGCCGAGGGACGAGTAGGCACTGCCAAAGTCGTCGATGGCGATCGACACGCCAACCTCGCGGAGCTGATTGAGGAGCTCGATGGTGAGATCGACATCGCGCATGGCAGTGGTCTCGCGAATTTCGAGCTCCAGCAACGCCGGGTCGATTCCGCAGTCGTCAATGGCGCGGCGGACGACACTGGCGAGATCCCGCTGTTGGAACTGGCGTGCGGAGATGTTCACAGCCATGCGCAGCGGCAAGCCGGCATCGCACCACTTGCGGAGCTGCCGGCACGCCGTGAACAGCGCCCACTCGCCCAGCGGCACGATCAGGCGGGTCTCTTCGGCGACCGGGAGGAAGTCACTCGACTCCACGACGCCGCGCTCGGGATCGTTCCAGCGGACCAGAGCTTCCGCGCCCACAACAAGGCCGGTGGTGACCGATACCTGTGGCTGGTACGCGAGCGCGAGTTCCCCACCGTCCATCGCCTTGCGCAGTCGCGTTTGCATCGACAAGCGCTCCATGGCGCGCGTCTTCATCTGCTCTGTGCAGAGCTGATACTGATTTCGGCCCGCTTGTTTGGCGCGGTACATCGCGTCGTCGGCGTTCCGAAGCAGCGTGTCCATGTCGGTTCCGTCGTATGGATGGACGGCGATGCCGATGCTGACTGAGACCTCGATCGACGTCGTGCCGGCGATCACGGGCTCGGCGACGCGCTCCAGGATTTTTTCGGCGACTTGGGCGGCGTCCTCGGGCTGATGAAGGTCCGGCAGAATGATTGTGAACTCGTCGCCGCCGTAACGTGCGACCGTGTCCGTCTGCCGAACGCAGCTCCGCAGCCGCTGCGCAATCTCGATCAGCAGCGCGTCGGCGACACTGTGCCCGAGCGTATCGTTGATGGTCTTGAAGCGATCGAGATCGATGAACAGGACGGCCACGTTGCCGCGGGCGCGTTTCGCCGTGAGCAGGCTCAGTTCCAGGCGCTCGACAAACAGACGCCGGTTCGGCAGCTGCGTGAGCGCGTCGTGGTAGGCCTGGAACTCGATCTGTTCGGCGGCGCGCTTCCGATCGCTGATGTCGACGGCGGTCATGTGCACGAGCGCACGCTCGCCTCGGCCAAGAAGCGAGACGTTGGCCAGAGCGGAGACGCGCACGCC
>DASYUK010000125.1:0-7646 GCA_036001325.1 Thermoanaerobaculia bacterium | reverse complement strand
GGCGCGCGCGGCGGAGTACGTCGTGCGAACGGCGAGCGTCGGCTTCGCCGCATTCGAGAACGGCTCCATGATCACGAAGCCATCGGCGATGATCGTCGCGGCGTCGGCCGTCGTCTCGGCGCGAACGTTCGTGTAGAAGAGAGAGTTCTGGGGCGAGATGTTCACGACAGAGTAGAGCTGCGCGAGCTGATCGTTGTTCGCCCCGACGAGCGCGAGATCGACGAGTGTCCCGCCGGTCGGTGAGAGCAGAAACTGGTTGGGGACGGCGACGCCGCGCGCGAGGAGATCGGCGTTGAACCCTGCTGCGTCGACGATCGCCTCGATGACGCCGTTGGAGAGATACCAGTCACCGACTCCGCCGATGGCATCGGAACCGGAGAAAAGCCGGTGCGCCGCGTTGTCGGCCGTGACTTTCTCGGCGACGAGTTGCGCCGGTGCGGGCGCGGTGACGAGAGCGAAGAAGGTGAAACCGATCCACAGCTTGCCACGAGCGACCATGGAAGTCCTCCGGAGCTCAAAGAAATCGGTTGTTGGCGATCGGGCACTCTATGGCGGGGAGGGGGCAAAAGCAAGGAAGGGCCACCGCTACACATATAATGACGGCCGTCGTCGTCCACTGCCCCGATGAGAGCTTTCGGTGTGCTGCTGTGTCTTGTTGTGGAGGGCTGTGCCGCGCGGACGTCTCAGATCTCCGGAAGCGTTCGCGGTCACGACAAAACGCCGCTCACCATCGCGCACGTCGGGTTGAGTTCACCGGTGAGCGTTTCTGCGGTCGGGACCGATCATCGCTACCGTCTGACCACCGACGCGACCGGCCTCATTCCGCTCACATTCTCCGGTGTCGGACACGAGCCGGAGCGCGTTCTGCTGCTGGTGCCGCGGAAGGGAGTGCAGGCGGAAGTCGACGTCACGCTCGCCCTGCCGCGATACAGCGCCGGCCCGATCAAGCCTGCAGTCATCGGGTCTTTCAACGATTTCCGCAATGACATCAGCTCCATCCCGATGTCGCCGCTGCCGAATGGTCGATTCATCGCCCACATCCCGCAGAGCAAAGAGAACGCATACCAGATCGTCAACGTCACCGAGCCGGATGAAGGAATCAACTCCACTCACCCCGGCCCGCCGATCGCGCCGCCGGGAGCGGCCAGATACATCCGCCGAGAGGATGGACGCTACGCTGCAGTCGCCGACACCGCCACGATCGAGTTCGATCCGGCTAGCCTGGAGCGGTCGCATTCCGAATCGTCGGTGACGGTGCGAAGCGAGAACCGCGAGACCGCGGAGTTCGCATCGTTCGCGCAGACGATGCGGCGCGAACTGGACGCATACAAGCGGCAGCGGCTCGAGCTGAAGCAACATGGGGCGAGCGATGACGAGGTGAACGCGTTCGTCCGTCAATACGACTGGAACCGTTTCCACGGCCCGATCCGCGCGGAACTGCGGAGCGACCGCTCTCCTCTCTTCAAACAAGCCGCAATGATTCTCTACCTCAGCGAGCTCGGAGACGTGGCGGAGATGAGCCATAGTCAGCTTGATCACGCGATCGTCCAGACTGCATTGAAAGAAGTGCCGCCGTCGTCGCCGCTGTGGTCTGCTGTCCCCGAGGCGTTCCCCGCCATCACGTGGGCCAACTACCACGCCAGGATCGACGGCTACGCCGACTACTTCGATCAGATCGTCGCGACTCATCCCGATCAGAAGCTTCGTGAGGACATCCTGAGCTACGACCTCTCGGTCTCGTACTTCGCCGGCGACCGAGAGCGGACCGCGCGTGTTTACGATCGCCTCACCAAAGACTTTCCGAAGTCGAAGTCCGCGGCAGCGGCGAGGAAGCTCCTGGCGGCGAACCGGAAGGTTCTGCCTGGAAGGCCGGTGCCTCGCTTCCGCGTCGCAGCGCTCGGTGACGATTCGACGGTTTACTCGAACGAGAGCCTCCTCGGCCGGGTTTACCTGATCGATTTCTGGGGCGTGTGGTGCGGACCGTGTCTGGCAGAGATGCCCCAACTGCACAAGGCTTACGAGATGTATAAGAAACGTGGGTTCACGATTCTCAGCCTGAGCTGCGACCCGTCGCCGGAGAAGGTCGAAGAATTTCGCCGAACACGATGGCCGATGCCGTGGCTCAACGGCTTTCTCACGAACTGCTACAAGAATCGCGAACAGAACGACCTCGTCACCAGCTTCGAGGTCGTCGGTTTTCCTTCGAGTGTTCTGATTGGACGCGATGGGACCGTTCTCGAAAGCGGCCCTTCGCTACGTGGAGAGCGGCTCGGCGAGACATTGGCGCGAGTGTTCGCAGCCGAAAAAGCGTCTCGCCTCAAAAACGCAAGGAGGAGTTAACCATGGAGACGAAGAGAAAGATCAGTCGCAGCATCGCGGTGCTGTTCGCAGCGCTCCTCGCGGGCGCTGTCGCGCTCCCCCTGCTCGCACAGGGCGATCTCACCGGGAGTGTCGCCGTCACTGTGAAAGATCCGGACGGCGGCGCGCTGTCAGGCGTAGAACTGACACTCAAGAGCGCGGCGCTGACCTTCACCGGCGTGACCGGCGACCGAGGACAGTACCGTTTTCTTGTCGTGCCGGCGGGAACGTATGAGCTGCGCGCCAGCCGGTCGAACTTCGCACCGGCCGCGCTGTCGGGGCTCTCTGTTCGCTTCGGCGAAACGTACAACGCCGCACTCGTACTCAAGCCCGGAGGCTTCAAGGAGGAAGTCACCGTCACAGCGGCGCCGCCGCAGGTCGACACCACGCAATCGGCGACCAGCGAGACGCTCGATCAGCAATTCGTGCAGGACATCCCGCTGCCCAACCGCAACTTCGAGGATCTGGTGAACCTGCTGCCGGGAGTCGCGGATGGAAGGGTGCGCGGCTCGCGCTCGACGTCGACCGGCTTTCGGATCGATGGAGCGAGCAACGTCGATCCCTACAACAGCGGTGTCGCGATCACCTTCAGCCAGCACGCCGTCGACCGTTTCGAGATGGTCCCCAACGGCTTCGAGCCGCGCTACGGCGAGTTCTCGGGCGGAGTGGTCAACGTGACGACGCGCTCCGGATCCAACACCAGTCAGGGCCACCTCGGCTACTACTTCCGCGACGACAGCTTCGTCGCGAAGCCACCGGTCTCGTATCCGAATCAGGAACACGAGAAGGCCCCTGACACGCGGCGTTTCTTCGAGGCGGCGATGGGAGGCCCGATCACAACCGATCGTCTCCATTACTTCGGGGCGTTCGAGTACCGGTACTCGGATGTCGGCGACGTGTTCGCCGTCCGCACCAGCAAGACCGACTCTTACCTCGGCAGCTTCAAGGTCGACTACACCCCACGGGCGGAAGACCAGTGGACGTTCTTCGGTGCCACCAATCTCAATCGCACGGCCAACACGATCGCCAGCAAGTTCATCGCTCCCGAGTTCAACGCCAACGAGCGCAACAACCGCTACCTCTTCAACGGGCAGCAGAATCACATCTTTTCCGGGAACGCGTTCCTCGAGTCGCAACTCTCCTTCTATGATGCCAGTCGCTCGTTGCTCCGCAGCGATCCGAATGCGCACGTCACGCTCTACACCTTCACGCCGCAGGGAACCTTCACCTCCGGTCGCTACTCGAGCGATTCCCGTCGCTCGCTCGATCGCGCTCGACTGACCGAAGCGCTTTCGTGGTACGTCAACCGGCACGAGATGCGGTTCGGAGCCGACCTCGGTCACCTGTCGACGCGTCTCAATCAGGACATCGGGCCGACTCGTTTCGACTTCAGGCAGCTCGGGAATGCTCTCGCTCTTCACTACGACTTCGATCCCGTTCGCTATCGGCAGAGCGGCTTCGAAGGGGCCGCGTATGCACAGGATAAGTGGCTCGTCACCAGCGCGGTGACTCTCGACTTTGGCGCTCGCCTGGAGTACCAGAAGATCACCGGCAACACCGACGTCGCGCCTCGGCTGGGGATCGCGTGGGACGCAACGGGTGATGCGAGAACGAAGGTCTACGCGAACTGGGGCACTTATGTCGAGCGAGTCTACGACCGCTACCTCGAATGGAGCTCGCAGCCGGGGGGCAGATACTTCTTCGTGTTCAAACCGACAGGCGATCTCGCGGATGGAACCGAAGTTCCCGGCGGGACGTTTGGCTATCGAGTCCGTGGTGACAACAGTACTCCGTATTCAAATGCGTGGACCGTCGGTGCAGAGCGCCTCATCGGTCAGGACCTCCGGCTCGCCGTCGCCTACACAGATAAGGACCTTCGGAACCAGCTCCTGACCTACTACATCAGCAACTATCCGCAGGATTGGTACGAGTTCCGAGCCGACGGCGACGGGCGCTACAAGGGTGTCGAGCTGACGACAACCAAGCGGTTCTTCCACAACTCGGAGGCGCGCGCCAGCTACACGTGGTCGAGGCAGACCGGGATGGGAAGCTTCCTCGGAACATTCTACGGCCCGACTCAGATCCCCCCGGTCAACAGCATCGAGGATTCGGATCGCACGCACGTTGCGAAGCTGTCCGGGTTCAGCCGATTGCCATGGGGCTTCATCGTCTCCGGTTCTTATCGATACGCGAGCGGTGCGCCGTACTCGGTGGTCACATACGACCAGAACGGAAACCCTCTGTATGTCGGGCAGCGCAACTCCCGCCGCATGCCGGCGATCCAGTCGCTCGATCTGTCGTTGCAGAAGACGTTCAGCCTGGGCCGCACCGACATGGCGCTCGTTGCCGAAGCATTCAATCTCACCAACCACGAAAATGTGACGGCGGTGACCACGTCGGTGACGAACCCCGGCACACCGACCGCCTTCGACGTCTCGAGGATTTTTCAGATGGGGATCAAGGTGGACTTCTAACGTCAGCCCGACACGATCATCACGATCGCGACCCCGGCGCAGATCACGCCAGCCTGCTGCACGAGCCGGAGCCGTTCGCACAGGACGATGCGCGCCAGGATGATCGTGCTGGCGGAATAGAGCGAGGTGAGCGTGAAGCGATAGCGCTGCCGCATGAGCGCTGCGAATCTCGGCTCACTGCGGATCGCATCTCGGAAGCCGCAAGCCCGTTTTTGAGTTAGACGGACCTCGATTTCCAGTATCCCGGCTTTTTGCTGGTCGGTGCCAGCGCAATGATTTGTATTTCCTGCTCGCGTTCGCGATACACCAGGTAAAAGGGAAATCGGCGTAATCGGATGCGTCGAGGAGTCGGCCTGGTTTTCACATTTGGAACAACACTCCCTATTGCAGGGTGTTGTGAAATCAGGACAATCGCGTGCTGAATCTCATCCCACAACTGCTGTCCAAGTCCAGCAGTCTTTCCCTCATACCACCGAATCTCAGCACGGAATTCCTCTTCGGCCTCGCTCTCCGGCCGAACCGGTTTTGTCACCGGCCGAAGATCTCTTTCTCAATCCGGCGGCGCACCTCTTCCCAACTAGAGGTAGTCGTCCGGCCCGCGTCGAGATCGGCGCACCGGCGCTCAATCTCAGCGGCCCATGCGGCGTCGACTTCCTCTTCCTTTTCGCGGTCGAGGCTTTCGATCAGTCGTGCGGCAACTTCTGCTCGCTCGCTCTCTGGCAGTTGCAGCACTTCGTCCAATAGTTGCTCTGTCCGCCGTCCCATTTTTTGAGTTTATCATTCTGCCGCTGTTGGCCGGCCGTCTAACGCCATCGATATCGCCGTCGTAGTCGGCTCACTGCGGATTGCATCCCAGGCGTGCGCGTCTCCAGTCCCGCCAGCCGCGCTCTCGCCCGACCGCCTTCGACGTCTCGAGGATTTTTCAGGTCGGGATGAAGGTCGACTTCTAGCGCACGAGGAGGAATCAACCCGACACGATCATGACGATCGCGACCCCGGCGCAGATCACGCCGGCCTGCTGCACGAGCCGGAGCCGTTCGCGCAGGACGATGCGCGCCAGAATGATCGTGCTGGCCGGATAGAGCGAAGTCACTGTGGCGATGATGCTCAGCAGCCCATGTCGCACTGCGAGCAGATAAAGAATATTGGCGAGCATGTCGAGCACGCCGCCGCCGATGACGATCGCCATCGACTCGCGGCGCGGCATGAGCGTCTGTCGCGCCATCTTCCCAGTGATGGTGAAGAAGGCGATCGATACGACGCGCGCGGCGACGAGCGGCCACAGTCCGGCCGGCGGGCCGGTGCGCTGCAGAAAGACGAAGAAGATGCCGACGGCGATCCCGGAAGCGATGGCGATCAGCACACCGCTGTGTGGAGGCCGGTTCCTCAACCGGCCATCTTCGCTCTGGCTCACGAGGATGATCGCCGCGAGCGCGACCGCGACACCGACCATCGCCAGCGCGCTCGGTCGTTCGCCGAGGAGCACGCCGACGATCAGTGGAATGATGACCGCGCAGACAGCAGTCACGGGGGCGACGACGCTCATCACTCCGACCGCAAGACCGCGATAGAGCAACGCCACACCGATTCCGCCGGCCATCCCGCTCGCCGCGCCCCAGGCGAAGTCGATCGCGGTTGGCGAAGCCGGCGGAAGAAGTGGAAGTGCGATCAGAACAAGGATCAAACCGGCGAGTTGTGAGAAGACCACCACCGAGAACATCGACGAGCGCTTCGTCGCCAGTCCGCCACAAAAATCGGCCGCGCCGTACGTGATTGAGGACAGAACCGCGAGCGCGTAGGTGAGCTCAGTCACGAAGCTGGATCATTGCACCGCGCTCGCGGCCGCGAAGTAACGCAGCACGCCCACAACGATCACGACGCCATCGTTCAGCCATTTACAACGACGTATTCAGCAATCGAAGTGGATACCGGGATCGGAAGGCCATCTTCCTTCAACCCCTCGATATGAAGGCGAATGGCTTCGGACATATTCGCTTCCGCCTCCTCGTGGCTGGCGCCCGTCGCGACGCATCCGGGCAGGTCTGGCGAATACGCTGAAAAGTTCTGTCCCGCGTCCTCGATGATTACGAGAAATCGATGCGTGCTCATCTCTTTAAGTCCGGCCTGTTTCAGGATACTTTCGAACATCTTCGGTGCCAAGCGATCATGTCATTCCGAGCGCCGCAGCGCGCGAGGAATCTGGGTGGCGGCCTCCGCCCAGGTTCCTCGCCGTCTTCGCGGCTCGGAATGACATGTCGCGTCCTCATTGTTTCCCTCCCGTCCAATATCGAGAGGAATCGAGTGATGATCTCAAGATGCGTTTCACTGATTGCGGTTGTCTCGCTGTTCACCACCGGCGCGATCGCGGCCGACGCGGCCTCCACAACCGCAGCTAAGCGCTACGGCACGTGGGGCGTCGACCTCGACGCCATGGATCGCTCCGTGAAGCCGGGCGACGACTTCTTCCGCTATGTCAACGGCAAGTGGGCCGCGACGACGCAGATCCCGCCCGACAAGACGAGTTACGGTGCGTTCCCGATTCTGGCCGATCTGTCCGAGGCTCGCGTGCGGGGGATTCTCGATCGGTGGTCGTCGGCCGACAAGACTCTAAAGGCCGGCACCGACGAGGCGAAGGTCGCGTCGATCTATCGCACGTTCCTCGATGAGGCGACTGCGGAGAAGCTCGACGCGAAACCGATTCGACACTACATCAATGCAGTCAGGAAGGCGAAGACGCGCGACGACATCGCGCGCCTGATGGGGCGCTCCGCCGGTACGTTCGGCAGCTCCTTCTTCGGCGCCGGCGTCTCCGAC
>DASYUK010000124.1:0-16188 GCA_036001325.1 Thermoanaerobaculia bacterium | reverse complement strand
AAGGTCCGCAAGGACATCGACGAAGAGAACAAGCGCCTGCAGGTCGAGCTCGATCGCCTGACCGCACTCGAATCTGTGCAGAAGCGGGCGAAGGAGCTCGGTCTCGTGAAGACCGACGCGACGGCGATCGTGATGGTCAATCAAACGGCGACGACGGGGACGACGCGCTGATGTCCACCTCGAACAAGCGCCTCCTGCAGATCTTCGCTGTGCTCGCCGCGTGGGCGATCATCGTTGTCGCTCGTCTCATCCAGATCCAGATCGTCCGTCACGACGATTATGTCAGTCGCGCGCTGCGCCAGCAGGAGCGGACACTCGAGCTCAGTCCGGTGCGCGGCGCGATCCTCGATGCCCGCGGCCGCCTGCTGGCGGAAAGTATTGCCGCGGAATCCATCTACGCCGATCCTCAAGCGATCATGAGTAGAACAGAGGTCGCGGCAAAGCTCGCGCCGATCCTGCAGATGCCGCTACGCGACATCGAAACGCGACTTCAGAGCGAGGCCGGCTTCGTCTGGATCGCGAGACAGGTTCCGCTCGAGATCACGGCGGAAGTTCGCAAGCTCGCGCTGGCCGGAATCGATTTCATCGAAGAGCATCGCCGCGCTTATCCGCGCGGATCGCTGGCGGCAAGCGTCATCGGCTATGTCGGCGTCGACGGCCAGGGTCTCGCCGGCGTCGAGCATTCATTCGATTCGTATGTGCGCGGCCGCGCCGGACGCGTGACGGTTCTCCGTGACGCGCGGCGCGGCATGTATCTCGTCGGTGGCGAAGGGCTCAATCGTCCGGTCAACGGCAACCACATCGTCCTCACGATCGATTCGGTGGTGCAGTTCATCACCGAGCGAGCGCTCATCAAAGCCGTCGAGAAATATCGCGCGACCGGCGGCGCTGCCATCGTGATGGACGCGCGCGATGGTGCCATCCTGGCGATGGCGTCCTATCCGACGTTCGATCCCAATCACTTCCGCGATTTCCCTCCCGCGACCTGGCGCAATCGGAACGTGCAGGAGATTTACGAGCCCGGATCGACGTTCAAGATCGTCACCGCGTCCGCGGGCATCGAAGAAGGGGTCGTGACACCGTCACAGATCCTCGACTGCGGCAACGGCGCGATTCAGATCGCCGATGTCGAGATTCACGAACATGGCGGCGTTCGCTACGGCCTCATGACATTCGAAGACGTGATCGTTCATTCCTCGAACGTCGGCACGATTCGCGTCGCCTTCGGTCTCGGAGAGAAACGTCTTTACGATTATGTGAGGCGTTTCGGATTCGGCCAGCGGACCAACGTGCAGCTTCCCGGCGAGGCCGCCGGGTTGCTGCGGAGGTT
Organism: Thermoanaerobaculia bacterium; assembly: GCA_036001325.1. Taxonomy (GTDB): domain Bacteria; phylum Acidobacteriota; class Thermoanaerobaculia; order Gp7-AA8; family Gp7-AA8; genus DASVHS01. Next base: position 14,858 of record DASYUK010000124.1, on the reverse strand, counting down.
GAGCCGCTGGTCCGACGTCTCCGCCGCGAGCATCTCCATCGGACAGGAGATCGGCGCGACACCGCTGCAGATCGTTCGCGCAATCGCCACAGTCGCGAATGGCGGCACGCGCGTCGAGCCACGCGTGATCGACCGCGTGGTCGATGCCGATGGGAACACGATCTACGCGCCCGAGCGGCCCGCTCCACAACGCGTTGTGTCCGAGCGCACCGCTGCTGTGCTGAATGAGATTCTGAAATCGGTGGTCTATCGCGGCACGGGCGGAAAGGCGGCGCTGCCGGAGCATGTCGTCGCCGGCAAGACCGGCACGGCGCAGAAAGCGATCCGCGGCGGCTACTCTCCAGACAAGTTCATCGCCTCGTTCGGCGGCTATGTTCCCGCTGATCGCCCGCGACTCGTCATCCTCGTCGTCATCGACGAACCGAAAGGGGAACAATACGGCGGCGTGATCGCCGCACCGGCCTTCCGGGAGATCGCCGAAGCAACGTTGCATTATCTGAGGGTGCCGCCCTCGGTTCCGCAGCGGTCGATCGGTCTGGAGACGCCGCTGCTGGCCGCGTTTTCGCAACAGCAGACTCCGGTCCCGCGAGCAAGTGTCCCGGACCTCACGGGTCTCGATGCGCGAGCGGCGGTCGCGCGAGCGACGGCCGCCGGGTTGCTCGTGGAGGCGGTCGGAAGCGGCGTGGTCACCACACAAAAGCCAGCGGCGGGCGAAGCTCTGCCAGGCAATCGCCGCGTCTCCATCATCCTCGCGGAGGGTGGCCGATGAAGTTGTCTGAACTGCTTCGAGGAGTCGAAGTCGAACGCTCGACCGGCGATCTGTCGGTCGACATCACGTCGGTTTTTGCCGATTCGCGACTGGTGCGTAAAGGCGCGCTCTTCGTCGCGATTCAAGGTCTGCAGCAGGACGGCGCGAAATTCATCGGGCAGGCGAGGCAGAAGGGTGCCGCAGCAGTCGTGTCCGAACACGATGGAGATGTTCAGGTTCGCGACGCGCGGTCCGCGCTCGCGATCATCGCTGCGAACTTCTACGGTCATCCCGCCGGCGAGCTCTCGCTCGTCGGTGTGACAGGGACCTCAGGAAAAACGACGACGACGAAGATGATCGAGTCGATCTTCGACGCCAGCGGCGAGCCGGTCGGTCTGATCGGCACGATCGAATATCGCGCCGGCGAGGAGCGCCTCGTCGCCGATCGCACCACGCCCGACGCCGTCGTGCTGCAGGAGTGGTTCCGAAAGATGGTCGATGCCGGCGTGCATCACGCCGTCATGGAGGTCTCGTCGCACGCGCTGGCGCTGAAGCGGACGCACGGCATCCGCTTCGCCGCGGCGATCTTCACGAATCTCTCTCGCGATCACTTCGACTTTCACAAAGACTTCGACGATTACTACGCCGCGAAGCGAATCCTCTTCGATCAGATCGACAGGACGCGGCGCGCGGCGATCGTGAACGTCGACGACGAATATGGCCGTCGTCTCATCGGCGAGATCGGTCGTCACACCGTTGTGACGTTCGGTCGTGCGGCGAACGCGGACTTCCATCCCGCCGACAACTTCGAAATCTCCGTGCGCGGACTGCGTGGCAACGTGATCACGCCGGCGGGCACTCTTCGCGTCGAGTCGAACCTCCTCGGACAACCGAATCTCTACAACTGGCTCGGCGCGATCGGCGCAGCGATCGCCGTCGGTATGCCGGTCAAAACGATCGAAGCCGGCATCCGCAACCTCGAAGCCGTTCGCGGGCGATTCGAGCGCGTGACTGTCAATGGTGGCCCGACGGTCATCGTCGACTACGCGCACAAGCCCGACGCGCTCGAGAAACTGCTCCACGCGGTGCGCGACATCGCTGCCGGCAAGCGACTGGTCCTTCTCTTCGGCTGCGGCGGCGATCGCGACAAGGGCAAACGCCCGCAGATGGGTGCGATCGCGGAGAAGCTCGCCGACTATACGATCCTCACCAGCGACAACCCGAGGAGTGAAAAACCCGACGCGATCATCGACGAGATCGAGAAGGGGATGTCGAAGTCGAATCGCTACACACGCATCACCGATCGGCGCGCGGCCATCGCCCGCGCGATCGATCAGGCGTCCGACGACGACGTGATCGTCATCGCCGGCAAGGGCCACGAGACGTATCAGGTGGTCGGCGACCAGGTGATCCATTTCGACGATCGGGAAGAGGCCGAGCTCGCTCTCAAAAAGAGGAGCGAAAAAGTAGGTGCCAAAATCGGTTCAAATTAATGCTTGTAATTCATCATGAAATCGTCCTATGATTCAGCGCGAAAATTCAGGTGTCGCGTTCCGGCTCCGCCGGTCAGTTTCGGCGTGGGTGCGTGGATGGTGACCGCCAGGCAGTCTTCGTGGGGGAAGGGGGCGGTTGCCGGGGAAGAAACGCGGCGGGGCCGGAAGGCGACACCGGGAGGGCGGGTGTGAAACTCACCTTCCGGCAGATCGCGGAAATGGTCGGCGGCGAAATCGTTCAGGGCGCCGACATCCTCACCTCCTCGGTCGTCATCGACTCGCGCGAAGTGAAGCCCGACTCCGTCTTCTTCGCGATCAAGGGAGAGCGTCTCGACGGTCATCAGTTTCTGCCGCAAGCGCTCGCGACCGCGCGGGGCGCCGTCGTCAGCCGAGTGCCGGAGAACATTGCCCCTGACAAAGGAATCGTCAAGGTCGCCGACACCACCGCGGCGCTGCAGCAGCTCGCCAGGTCGATCCGCGAACGCTACAAGTTCACGCTCATCGGCGTCACCGGTTCCACCGGGAAGACCACGACCAAAGACATGATCGCGACCCTCGCGGCGACGGAGCGGCGCACGTTCCGGTCGTGGGGAAACTTCAATAATCTGATCGGAGCACCGCTCTGCATCGACAACACTCCCGATGACGTTGAAGTCGTCGTCTCCGAGATGGGGATGAATCACAAAGGCGAGATCGCCACGCTCGCCGGTCTGACACGGCCCGATGTCGGTGTCTACACGAATATCGCGCCGGTGCACATCGAATTCTTCGGGACTCTGGAGAAGATCGCTGAGGCGAAGCGCGAGCTGCTGGAGAATCTGAGACCGGGCGGGACGGTCATCGTCAACAACGATGATGAGCACATCGTGCGCATCAGCAGCGATTACGACGGGCCGAAGAAAACGTACGGCATCGATCGTGACGCGGACTACCACGCTACGAACATCAAAGAGCGCGGTTTGCTCGGAACGACATTCACCGTCAACGGACATCAGTTTGATCTGTCACTTCCCGGACGGCACAATCTCGAGAACCTGCTCGCGGCCATCGCGACCGCGCGCGCGATCGACATCTCGTGGGCCGGCATCGAGCGCGGCGTGCGCGATCTCAAACTCGCCTATCACCGCGGCATCATCATTCCGTTCCGCGGCGCGCGGATCTACGACGACACGTACAACTCCAATCCCTACGCTCTCGCGCGCGCGCTCGAGTTGATGTCGCAAGCCGATGTCAGTGGCCGCCGCATCGCTGTGATCGGCGACATGCTCGAGTTGGGCGAGAAAGAGCTCGAATACCATCGCGACGCCGGACGTGCCATTCCGAAAGGCATCGATGTCGTGATCGGCGTCGGCAAACGATCGAAAGCGCTGCTCGACGGCGCGCGCGAAGCGGGCCATAAGAATCTCCATCACTTCGATGACCTGCAGGCGGCGGCTGAATTTCTGCAGTCGTTCATCCAGGACGGCGATCTCGTGTTGATCAAAGCATCGCGAGGAATCGGACTGGACAAGATCGTGTCGATGTTGAGCGGAGCAGCGGAGGCAGTTCACTAATGCTGTATCACCTTCTCTACCCGCTCCGCGGCGTCGTCTCCGGATTCAACGTCTTCCGCTACATCACGTTCCGTACAGCCTTCGCGGCGCTCACCGCGCTGCTGATCTCCTTCATCCTCGGTCCGTGGCTGATCGAGCGCATGCGCATGATCAAGCTCGGCCAGTTCATCCGCGAAGAAGGTCCGAAGTCGCATCAGCAGAAAGCCGGGACGCCGACGATGGGCGGCATTCTCATCAACGTCGCTATCCTGATCCCGACGATCCTCTGGGCCGATATCTACAACCCTTACATCTGGATCGTGTTGTTCGTGACCTTCGCATACGGCGCGATCGGCTTCGTCGACGACTACCGCAAGCTCGCGAAGAAACGCAACCTCGGCCTCACGGCGAAGGAAAAATTCTCGATGCAGTTCGGCGTCGCGCTCCTCGCGGGATTGGCGATCGCGTACCTGCCGAGCATCCATAACAACTATTCGACGACGGTGACGTTCCCGTTCATCCGGCCCGATCTGCTGAAGCTGAATCTATACGGTCCGGTCTACATCGCGTTCATCATGATCATCATCGTCGGCGCGTCGAACGCGGTGAATCTCACCGACGGTCTCGACGGACTGGCCATCGGCTCGACGCTCGTTGCCGCGGCCACGTACACGATCCTCACGTATGCGTCGGGGCACTTCCGCATCGCCGACTACTTACGCATCGCCTGGGTGCCGCAGACCGGCGAGCTGGCTGTTTTCTGCGGCGCGATGGTCGGAGCGTCGCTCGGCTTCCTCTGGTACAACGCGCATCCAGCGGAGATTTTCATGGGCGACGTCGGCTCGCTCGCGCTGGGCGGCGCGATCGGAACGCTGGCGGTGATCATCAAGCAGGAGATCCTGCTCATCTTCGTCGGTGGCCTGTTCGTGATCGAGGCGCTGTCCGTGATGATCCAGGTCGCCTCGTTCAAGCTGACCGGGCGGCGCGTCTTCAAGATGTCGCCGCTGCATCATCACTTCGAGCTCTCCGGATGGAGAGAGACGAAAGTTGTCGTGCGCTTCTGGATCATCGCGATCATCTTCGCGCTCATGAGTCTGGCGACGTTGAAATTGAGATGAGATATTTGGTGGTGGGAGCAGGCAAAAGCGGTGTGGCGGCGGCGAACTTCCTGGCTCGTCGCGGAGAGGATGTTTGTCTCGTCGACGACAATCCATCGCCGCAATTGCCGTACGAGCTCGATCGGCAGGTGCAATGTTCGTTCGGACGACAGGACGAGATCCTGCTCGATTCGATCGGCACGATCGTGCTGAGTCCCGGCGTTCCGACAACGCTGCCGCTGCTGCAGGTTGCCGCCTCGAAAGCGATTCCGACGATTGCTGAGGTGGAGCTGGCGTATCGACATTTGCAGGGAACGGTCATCGCCGTAACGGGATCGAACGGCAAGTCGACGACCACCGCGCTCATCGGCGAGATCATGCGCAGCGCGGGGCGTCAGCCGATCGTCGCTGGCAATATCGGCGAACCGCTGATCGCTGCGATCGATCTCGAAAAGCCGCGTACATACGTTCTCGAGCTGTCGTCATTTCAGCTCGAGACCGTCGACACGTTCCGCCCGAACATCGCGCTGCTCCTCAACGTCACGCCGGATCACATGGATCGCTATCCGACGTTCGACGCGTACGCGGCGGCGAAGTACCGCATCTTCCGCAATCAGCAGGGGAGCGACGTCGCGATCGTCAACGCGTCCGACCGCCGCGAAGTGCCGCGCGAGTCGCCGGTTCGCCAATGGAGATTCTCAGCCTCGCAAAAACTGGATGAGGGTGCATACCTCGATGGCGATGAGATGGTCATGCGCATCGAGAGTCAAGAGCGGCGCATCCCGCGATCGTCGCTGAAAATTCAAGGAACCGCGAACGTCGAGAACGCTCTTGCGGCATGGCTCGCGGCGCGGGCGGCCGGCGTCGACGACATGGACGTGCAGATCGCATTCGGGACGTTTGCCGGACTGCCGCATCGCATGGTGCTCGTGCGCGAACGCGAAGGCGTGCGCTGGATCAACGACTCGAAGGGGACAAACGTCGACGCCACGCTCAAATCGCTCGAGAGCTTCGCGCCTTCGAGCGTCTGGCTGATCCTCGGCGGCAAAGACAAAGCGGGGGAGTTCGAACGGATGCGCGATCTCGTCTCGGAGAAGACGCGCGCGGTGATCACGATCGGAAAAGCGGCCGATCGGATCTCCGAGGCGCTGGAAGGGGCGGCGACGATTGTGCCCGCCGGCGACATGCAGCGCGCCGTGAAGTGGGCCGCCGAGCACGCGAAGAAAGGCGACACGGTGTTGCTCTCGCCGGCGTGCGCGAGCTTTGACCAGTACAGGAACTTTGAGCATCGAGGAGAGCACTTTGAGGAGTTGGTCCGTGCACTTTAGCTCTCGGCTCTCGGCTCTCGGCTGTCGGGCCCACCGCCCTTCCCCGAGAGCCGACAGCCGACAGCCGACAGCCCAAATCACATGAGCAGAAAACTAACCTACGACAGTTGGCTCTTCGGCGCGGCGATGCTCATCGTCGTCCTGGGCATCGTCATGATCTACAGCGCGTCGGCGATGATCGCGATGCAGCGCTTCGGCGCCGAGAATCCATATCACTTCATGACGCGTCAGCTCGTGTGGCTCTTTGCCGGCGGCGCGCTGATGCTGCTGCTCATGCACATCGACATCACGCTGCTTCAGGATCGCCGTGTGCAATACGCGATTCTAACGCTCGTCGGTCTGGCGCTGATCGTGGCGCTGTTTCAATCGCCGATCAACGGCACGCATCGCTGGATCGTGCTGCCGTGGTTCAATCTGCAACCGTCGGAGTTTGCGAAGCCGGTCCTGATCCTGTTCGTGGCCACGTTTCTGGCGCGACGCGAAGAGCGGATCAACGAGTTGACGACGACCGTTCTGCCGATCGCATCGATTCTCTGCCTCTTCGCCGGCCTCATTCTCCTCGGCCGCGACTTCGGGACCGCCACCGTGGTGCTGCTGGTCGGCTTCGGGATGATCTTTGTTGCCGGCGTGCCGTGGCGTCTCATCGGATTGATCTCGATTCCGCTCGTCCCGGCGATCGTCGCTCTCGGATTCGGCGCCGCGTATCGCCGCGATCGCGTCTTCGCCTTTCTCAATCCTGAAGCCGATCCACTCGGAAAAGGATTTCAGGCGCTGCAGTCGCTGATCGCGCTCGGCACCGGCGGACTCAAAGGGCTCGGCATTGGCAACGGCCGGCAGAAGCTCTTCTTCCTCCCCGAGCCGCACACGGATTTCATCTTCTCGATCGTCGGTGAGGAGCTCGGTTTCATCGGCGCGTTCGCGCTCATCGCTGCGTTCGCGTTTCTGGTGTGGCGCGGCTTCCGCGTGGCGCGCTACAGCGAAGATCGCTTTGCGTTCTACGCGGCGCTGGGGCTGACGCTCATGATCGGATTGCAGGCGCTGATCAATGTCAGCGTATCGCTCTGCCTGCTGCCGACGAAAGGCATCGGGCTGCCGATGGTGAGCTACGGCGGATCGTCCTTGATCGCCAGTCTGATGTCGATCGGCATTTTGTTGAATCTATCGCAGCAATCGAGTTGAAGCGGGATGGGTGAGTCGGGCGTGAAGACATTGATGATCGCGGGCGGGGGGACGGGAGGACACATCTACCCGGCCATCGCCATCGCACGCGAGTATGTCGCGCGCGACAAGTCGCGTCGCGTCATCTTCGTCGGAACGGAGCGCGGACTCGAGAAGACGATCGTTCCGAAAGCCGGATTCTCCGTAGAGTTCATCTCCGTCGGCGGGATCAAAGGAAAAGGCGGCGTCGATCTTCTGCGCAACATCGCGCAGTTGCCGATGGGACTGGCGCAGGCATCGCGCGTCGTCTCAAAACACAATCCAAACGTCGTCCTCGGCGTCGGCGGATATGCGTCGGGACCGGTGCTGCTGGCCGCAGTGCTGCGTGGAATCCCGACGATCATTCACGAGCAGAACGCGTTTCCCGGACTTACGAACCGTCTGCTCGCGCGCTTCGTGAAGAAGGTCGCGGTTGCATTCCCCGATGCGCTGGCGCGACTGAATCGTCCCGACGGCGTCGTGACCGGCAATCCGGTCCGTGCAGAGTTCTTCAGTGTGGCGCCGGCGATCTCGCCGGCGTACGCCGCCGCCGGGATCGGCGGCGCCACACAGAAGCAACGCCTTCTGATCTTCGGCGGCTCTCAGGGCTCCCGCGTTCTCAACGACGCGATGATCGGCGCTCTGCTCTTCCTCTCGCGACTGAAAGATCGTGTCGACATCGTTCATCAGACCGGCGCGAGCGATTTGCAGAAAGTGCAGCAGGCTTATCGCACCTCCGGCGCGTTTCCGAACGCGCGCGTCGTCGCTTACCTCGATCCAATCGTTGATGAGATCGCGGCGGCCGATCTCGTCGTCTGCCGAGCCGGCGCGATGACGATCGGCGAGCTGGCCGCCGTGGGACGCGCGGCGATCTTCGTGCCCTTCGCCGCAGCGACGAACAATCATCAGGAGGTCAACGCTCGCGTCGTCGAACAGGCCGGCGGCGGAATCGTCATCACCGAAAAGGAGCTGACACCCGAACGATTGGGCTCCGCCATCACGGAAATCATGACCGATCCGGAGCGAATGCGACGGATGGCAGAGGCGGCCCGGAAACTGGCCGCACCGGAAGCTACAAAAAAGATTGTTGATTCCATCGAGAGTATTCAGAGAAATTAATTGCTTTGGTCGATTCGCAAACTTAAAATATTCAATTAACGACGCCACATACGAATGCTTTTTGGTGACATAAAGAACATCCATTTCGTCGGCATCGGCGGAATCGGGATGAGTGGCATCGCTGAAATCCTGCAGGATGCGGGATTCTCGGTATCTGGTTGTGACCTCAGACCTTCCGCGGTGACCGAGTTGCTGACCCGCCGCGGCATTCCTGTTTCCATCGGACACGAACCGGCGCACCTCCATGGCGTGGATGCGATCGTCGTCACCGCGGCGATCAAGGGGAAGAACCGCGAGGTGGAAGCGGCCCGGCAGCGAGGCGTCCGCGTCATTCGCCGCTCCGAGATGCTCGGCGAGCTGGTCAACCGGAAACGTGCCGTCGGCATCTCCGGTACTCACGGCAAGACTACGACTTCCGCGATGATCGCCACGATTCTCGAAGAGGCCGGCTTCGATCCGACGGTGATCATCGGCGGGATGCTCCGCAACATCGGCTCGAACGCGAAATCGGGGAAGGGTGAATTCATCGTCGTCGAAGCGGATGAATACGACCGCACCTTTCATCAACTGCATCCCGAGGTCGCGGTGGTGACGAACATCGAAGCGGATCACCTGGAGTACTTCGGCAGCTTCGAGGCGATCGTCGAGGCATTCCGAGTTTTCGTTGAGGGCGTGCGCGGCGCGGTCGTCGGCTGCGTCGACGATCCGGTCGTGAAGAAGCTGCTCGATGGGGTGACAGGGAAGAAAGTCATTCGATATGGACTCACGGATCGGGCAGATCTGATCGCGACGAACATTATCTTCACCGAGCGCGGCTCGACATTCGACGTTGCCGGCATCGGCACGTTCACGCTGTTCGTCCCTGGCGAGCACAACGTGCGCAATGCCCTCGCCGCGATCGCCGTCGCTCGCGAACTGAAGATCGACACATCCGTCGCGGCCCACGCCCTCGCCAAGTTCCTCGGCGTCGACCGCCGCTTCCAGATCCTCGGCCAGTTCGGCGGCGCGATGATCGTGGATGACTACGCACACCACCCGACCGAGATCCGCGCCACGCTCAACGCTGCGCGCCGCAGCTATCCGAATCGTCGCATCGTGGCGTTGTTCCAACCGCATCTCTATTCGCGAACGCGCGACTTCGCGAAGGAGTTCGCCGAGTCGCTGCTCGTCGCCGACGTCGCCCTCGTCGCGCCGATTTACGCCGCGCGTGAGGAGCCGATGGAGGGCATCACCGGCCGGCTGATCGCCGAAGCGTCGGAGAGAATCGAATTTCTCGAGCGAAGCAACGACGAGATCGTCGATGAGCTGCGCCGGCGCCTGCAGTCGAACGATCTGTTCATCACCATGGGCGCCGGCGATGTCCACGAGATCGCTGAGGCGCTGGTCCGAGGAGGCGTGGCGTGAGCACGTTGTTCCTGCGGCCGGACGATGTGGCGCGCCTCCAGCGCAACCAGCGCCACATCAACACGCAGCGAGCGCTGCGCATCAGCCGGAGCGTGGCCCTCGGCCTCGCCGTCATCGCTCTGCTCGTATGGTCGTACTACCGCGCACAATCGGACGCGCGCTTCGCCGTGAAGACGATCGAAGTCACAGGCGTCGTGCACACATCACGCGCGGCGCTCGATGCGGTCACATCGGCGTATGCGGGTGCGAATCTGTTCAAGATCGATATCGCGCGCGTACAAACGGATTTGCGCGCGCTGCCTTGGATCAGCCGTATCGATATCGAGAAGAAGCTGCCCGACACGCTGCGCATCCATGTCGTCGAGAGAACGCCGTGGGCGCTGGTGCAGAACGGCACAGGCCTTCGTTACGCGGACGAGAACGGCGTTCCGTTCGCGCCGCTCTCACCGGAGGTCGGCGATCCCGACCTGCCGCTCATCGTCGCGAATGATCCCGTGGATCTGCAGCGCTGTGTGCAACTCGTTCGCGATCTGCGTCAGCGCGATCCGTTGTTGTACTCGCGAATCTCCGAAGTGCGTCCACTTCCGCCGCACGCATTCGCACTCTTCGACCGCGATCTCGGCACGGTCGTGTATGCGGACGCGGAAAACCTGTCGGAGAAGTGGCGAACGCTCTACGCGATCGCGAACGCGGAGCGTTTCGGTCGTGCCGCGATCGACTACGCCGATCTGCGTTTCGCCGATCGGATCGTTCTCAAACCCGTTCATCCCATCGTCAGCAGCGGCGCGGCGATCGTGCCGGCCCAAGGCGCGGAGATTACGAATTAATGAGTGTGAGGAGATAGCTCGCATGCCCAGGACCGAAGAGAAATACGTCGTCGCCCTCGACCTCGGCACATCGAAAGTCTGCGTGCTCGTCGGCGAAGTCAATGACCGCGGACACCTCGAGATCATCGGCAAGGGAACCGCGCCGATGAAGGGAACACGCCGCGGCAACATCATCAACCTCGATCAGGCCGTCGATGCCGTGAAGAAAGCAGTCGACGAAGCGGAGGTGATGGCGGGACTGCAGATCGAGTCGGTGTACGTCGGGATCGCCGGCGATCACATCCGCTCGGTCAACTCGCGCGGCGTGGTTTCGGTGAACAGCCGGAACAAGGAGATCACGCGCGAAGACATCGATCGCGTGATCGAAGCGTCGAAGTCGATCAACATCCCCGCCGAGCTCGAGCTGCTGCATGTGATTCCGCGCGAGTTCGTCGTCGACGGACAGGACGGGATCCACGATCCGCTGGGCATGACCGCGGCGCGGCTCGAAGCGAACGTGCACATCGTCACCGGCGCGCGCACGCACAACCAGAACGTGCTGACGTGCGTGAACAAAGCGGGCATCGCGGTGCAGGAGCTCGTGCTCGAGCAACTCGCTGCGGCCGAGGCGGTTTTGACGACGGACGAGCGCGAGATGGGGGTGCTGCTGATGGATCTCGGCGCGGGAACGACCGATTACGCGGTGTTCCTCGAAGGCAACGTCGTGCACACGAACGTGCTGCCTGTCGGTGCCGGTCACTTCACGAGCGACATCAGCGTCGTCCTGCGCACGCCGATGGAAGATGCGGAGCGCATCAAGAAACGTTACGGCTGCGCAGTCGCATCGCTCGTGACCGAAGACGATCCGATCGAAGTGCCGACCGTCGGTGGGCGCGCGCCGAAGATCCTGTCGAAGCACGAGCTGACGGGCATCCTCGAGCCGCGCGCCGCGGAGATCGCCAAGCTCGTCTATCGCGATCTCGAGAAAGTCGGTCTCGATAAGGAGATCCGTTCCGGCGTCGTCATCGTCGGCGGCGGCGCGGAGATGGACGGCATGGTGGAGATGGTCGAGCAGGTCTTCGATCAGAGCGCGCGCAAAGGGATGCCGCGCGGACTCGGCGGGCTATCGGACACGGTACGTGGACCGGAGTGGGCGGCGGCAGCGGGCCTTCTGCTGTGGGGATTCAAGAACCAGAAAGCGAGAGTGCGGAAACGCCCCCGAACGGGATTGGCGAAGGTCGCCGATTCGGTCAAGGCGTGGTTTGCCGCAAACTAACTAGCATGTTAAAAGAAGACGATATAAAATCCGGAGAAGCGGTAATGATAACGTTTGACGAATCGCCTCGTGACAGCAACCTCAAAGTGACCCTGGAGGAAGAGCAGCTCACGGCGAAGATCAAAGTCATCGGCGTGGGCGGGGGTGGCGGGAATGCCGTCAACCGGATGATCCAGGCCGGCATCAAAGGCGTCGAGTTCATCGTCTGCAACACCGATGTGCAGGCCATGCGCGCTTCCGCGGCGCCGGTCAAAATCCAGATCGGCGCAAAGCTCACCAAGGGCCTCGGCGCGGGCGCGAATCCCGAGATCGGCAAGCAGGCGGCGCTCGAAGATACCGATCGCATCCTCGAAGCGCTGTCCGGCGCGGACATGGTTTTCCTCACGACCGGGATGGGTGGGGGGACGGGAACGGGAGCGGTGCCGATCATCGCGTCGCTGGCCGCGGAGCTCGGCGCACTCACGGTCGCGGTCGTGACCAAGCCGTTCAACTTCGAAGGAAAACGACGGCGCGTTCAGGCCGAGCAGGGCATCCGCGCTCTGCGCGATACCGTCGATACGCTGATCACGATTCCGAACGAGAGGCTCCTCAACTTCGTCGAGCGGGCGACGTCGCTCGGCGAGGCATTCAAGATCGCCGACGACATCCTGCGCCAGGCGGTTCAGGGCATCTCCGATCTCATCACCGTGCCGGGGGAGATCAACCTCGACTTCGCCGACGTGCGCACGATCATGCACGGCATGGGCATGGCGCTCATGGGCACGGGCGTGTCGTCGGGCGAGCATCGCGCGGTGGAAGCGGCGCAGCGCGCCATCTCGTCGCCCCTCCTCGAAGAAGCGTCGATCGAAGGGGCGAAGGGTGTGCTCATCAATATCACCGGCGGCTCCGACATGACGCTGTTCGAAGTGCACGAAGCGGCGTCGATCATTCAGGAGGCGGCCGACGAGGAGGCGAACATCATCTTCGGAACGGTCATCGATCCAAAGATGAAGGACGAAGTGAAGGTGACGGTGATCGCCACCGGCTTCGACGCCGCGACGAAGGGGCTGCTCAACAATCGCGGTGAGCAACTCTCGACGTCGGCGCGTGTGCCGATCACGCCCGTTCCCCATCGTCCCTTCGCTCCGAAAGAGATCGCCGCGCAACATCAGGAGCCGCCGGCGACAGCGCCGGAAAAAGAGAAACAGGTCGGCGCGGAGGGGGAAATCTATGATCCTCCCTTTTTTCGCAAAGGAGGTTTCACGCGGCCCGATGGCTCGGGAGGATTCGGACCCATGGCGTCAAACGATTTCGGCAGTGACCTCGATATTCCGACGGTGATTCGCAATTTGAGCGACTGAGCGAATCACGGCGCACGCCCTCTGTGCGTTTAGGGTGGCGGGGAGAGGCACCCGCGACCACTGCTCGGAGGGGCACGGTCTTCCGCCGTGCCCCTCTTTTTGTTCAAATCGCGCGACCTTGGGACTCGGTTTCGGCATCCGCTCGCGTCTCGTTCATCTCTGGCGCGCCGCGCAGCGACGTAACAGACAACGCGCGCGGCGTCCATCGAAACGTGAACGCGTGGAGAAGTTGCACATCGGCTCCGGACCGCTCGTGCGCGAGGGATGGACGAACATCGACCTCGAGGAGCATCCGGGAGTGGACTTCGTGCTCGACATTCGCGAAGGACTGCCCTTCGAGGATGTCTCGTACATCTACGCCGAGCATTTCATCGAACATCTCACCCACGATGAGGGATTGCGTTTCATGAAGGAATGCCGTGCGGCGCTCAAAAGCGATGGTGTGCTTCGTCTGTCGACGCCCAGTCTCGATTGGGTTTGGGAAACGCAATATCGCAAACCGTCATCGATTCACGATTGCTTCGCCATCAACAAATCATTTCGAGGGTGGGGACATCAGTTTCTTTACAACGCGCAGACGCTGACCGCGGCGTTGCACGACGCAGGCTTCGCCGACGTGCGTGAGCAGCGATATGGAGAGAGCGATGATGCAGTGCTTCGCGATCTCGAACGGCACGAACGATCGCTCGACACGGAACAGCTTCCGCACGTCATCATCGTCGAAGCGCGCGGCACAGCACCGCCGACAAAGATCCTGGACGGCGTGAGCGATGACTACGATTGGGCCGTGAACCCTTGAAAGCGCGCGTCGTCATTCTCTTCGTCGCACTGTCACTGCTGTACACCGCTCCCGGCATGCTGCCCGGCCGGCGACTCGTTCCACTCGACATCCCAAACGATTACCTGGCCTGGAAGCATGACCCCGCTGTACGCGTCCGTGTATCGAATTCTCTGCTATCCGATGTCCCGCTGCAGAAAGTGCCGTGGGACATTGTCGCGCGACGTCTGCTCGCGCGCGGCGAGATGCCGTGGCGCAATCCGTACACCGGCGACGGCGAGCATCTCTTCGCCAATCCGCTGGCCGCTCAGTTGTCGCCCTTCACCTGGCCGCGATTGATGCTCGGCCTGCAGGGGTGGCCGTGGACGGTGTTCTTGAAACTCGTCGTCGCCATGCTGTCGATGTACTGGTTCGCAACAGCCCTCGGCGCGAGCGAGCTCGCGGCCTCGATTTCGGCGATCGTGTTTGCGCTCTCCGGCTATTCGATCGTCTGGGCGTTGTACCCGCACACAAACGTGTTCGTCGTTCTTCCGGCGCTCGCGGCGAGTGCGATGCAACGTCGCGTCTTCACCACCGCGATCATTGCCGCCCTCGCTACGGCGGGCGGTCACCCGGAGACGCTTTGCGTCGGCGTGATCGCGATTTTCGCGTTCATCCCATCCGTCCGATTTCTCCTCTCGTCGCTCTCCGGCTTCCTCCTCCTCGGCGTCCAACTCGTTCCGTTTGCCATCCTATTGGCT